>JBEKAN010000545.1:0-6067 GCA_050015895.1 Verrucomicrobiota bacterium | reverse complement strand
GTGGTATCGCGGGGCGTTTTGCGGGTCTGCCGGGGTTAGCGTTTTGATCTCGCCCCCCCCGGGGCATTGTGGTATCGGCGTTGCCAGCACACCCCGGCACAGGTTGCGGTTTTGATCTCGCCCCCCCCGGGGCATTGTGGTATCCACTCCCTTGCGCCCATACCCCTGCACCCTGTGTTTTGATCTCGCCCCCCCCGGGGCATTGTGGTATCGCAGCACACCAAACAGCGTCAACAATTATGTTGTTTTGATCTCGCCCCCCCCGGGGCATTGTGGTATCGTTGTCCCCGCAAGTATATTTCGATTTCCGCTGTTTTGATCTCGCCCCCCCCGGGGCATTGTGGTATCGGTAATGCCGAACTCGCTTGATGACAGCGGGTTCGGCTTACCACACCTTCACGAATTCCATTAATTCGACCACTCGACGCGCACTTTCCACGCACTCTGTAATGATCACTTGCGCCTCCCAAGTCGAATTCTCCATTGGAAAAAGGCGGATGTCGCCGGGGATGCCCGTGGCCACCCGCTGCATGTACCGGATCACCCGCTCGCACTCGTGCGGCTCCCCGTTGAACAGATAAATGCTGTATTGGACGCGAGTGCCGCCCACGCGCTCAAACTCCTTGCGCAGGAAGTTCTGATGCCGCTGCTCCGGCGTGTCATACGCAAGCATCACGAGCATGGAGGAGGAAAGGTCGAAAGGCCTCTTTGCCGTCGAGCGAGCGCACGAACGATTCCACCATCAGCCGGATGATGGAGCGCAGCTTGAATTTGTTCTCCCGGTACAAGAATGGCGTTTCCAGCATTTCGGCGAAGTGCCCCGCCAGACGCTTGGGTTCCTGCAAATCATCCAGGTGCCGGACCACGGTCAATTCCACCGTGCAACGCAGGGGCTCAATCAAGTCGCACACCAGACCGGGGCGGCTGCGCCGCAATTTGTGGATGATGCCAACGGAGGGATCAAGGCCGGAGGCCAGGCACTGCCACTCGATGCCGTGATAAAGAAAACCGTAGCCATAGTTCAGGGCCGCGTTGATCGGGTGTGTGGGCTTGCGGTGCTCGCGTTCAAAAAGATCGCTGGAGATCGCCGCAAAATAACGGGGCCAAAAAAATCGTGAGTAACTGGCTTCAAGGCGCAGGATGCGGTTAAACGAATTCTCCCGCAGTTGCGGCTTGTCGGCCAGCCGGGGGTCAAACGCATGAAGCATCTGGTGCTGGTTGCAGACCTTCGTCCAAAGCAGCCCGCTCGTCAGGTGCGTCGCGCGCTGGGGGGAGAGACGGCAAATTTTCCAAAGCGCCGTCGGGTTCACATAACGCGCTTTCGGCGTCAGCGAGAACGTGCGCCACTTCTTCTGCTGCTTGTCCCAACGCGCCATCACCACCGGGCATTGCGAGGCGAGCAGTTCCAACGCCGTTTGCGACCAGTGGCAGGCGGCCGAAAAACACTGCACACTCCCCAACGACTCAATGGCAATCTTGCGGAGCCCGGAAATCAACTTCCCATCCGCCACGTGCAGGTCTTGCTCCTCCGTCAGCAGAATCAAGTGGTTGATCATGCGTAGTTAGAACAAGATTGATCCGGGGGTTTCAGATCAAAGAAAACTGTCTGGAGGAACAGCTTGCTTCTCTGACGTCGTTTCAAGCACTGGTGCGGGAGGTGGGACGGGCTTGCCGCTCGTGATCTCGAGCAGCCAAATCAAGTCTTCCTCCCTGCTGGAGGAGAGTTCGAAAATATCGAGAAGGCGCTGTGTGGCGGCGTCTGGCCTCTTGTCTTTGGGCACTCTCGGTTCGTTGTATTCGGCAAGCTGGAATTCGACCTTGCCCTCAGTGAGCAATGACTTGACCCTGTAGAAATGGGTGTCGAGGACGCCTTCACCGCGTTTGGCGATGAGGTTGTCACTGCTGTTCCGCTTTTCCTTTTTAAGGGGGATGCGAAGCAAGTCACCCACAGATAGACTCCCAGCCAAAATCATTCCTTTGGGCAATGGTTCTGGCGTCCATTTTCTGCCATGAACCTTTTCATACGCACAAAGATGTCGGGGGTGGGGAATCAGCCTGTGCTCATAAAACGTCTGGGCAACGGATTGTCGGCCTTTCTTTTTGATGCGCTGACCAATCCAAATTTCCCGGCGCAGATAAATGACCGAATTGCTGTTGTCAATAGCTTTGAATCCGGCAATCCGCAAGTTGTTCTTTTTCGGCGCGGTGGGGTTGAAATGCGGCCCATAAAATTGTTGACATGCCTGTTTGACGGGGATGCTGAGGATTTTCTGTCCAGGCAGACCGTTGAGTCCATTGGCCGATCGCAGGGTGGCGCGTTCCATTCTGGCGCGAAAGACCTCCTCCACGCGCAAATCTGAAATCTCCGTTTCGGGTATTGCGAGCTTCTTCCGCAGAAATGCGATAATGTGTTTAGCTTGGAATTGAGACCGAACCCGCAATTCATTGGTTTGTTTGTTTACGAATTGCTCTTTAACCGCTGCATCGGTAATCCGCTCCTGTGGAACTCCGAGATCGGTGAGGAAATCTCGAAAACCTTTCTGGTCGAGGGAGATGTCCTTGCAGACAAGCCAGTGTTCAACATCCGAGTCCCGGAGCAACTGAATGGATCTCTTTTCACCTGTCTTTTTGTTCACGACTTCCAGCGGCTTAAGCAAGCCGGGACGATCCAGCATTTTCCTCAACTCTTGTTCTCTCTTCTGCTTGGCGGCGAGCTTGGCCAGTGGTTCGCGAACGAAGTGAACGCCGCGAGAGTCCGCCAATCCGTAGATCATCTCCTTGTAACGCGACTTTTTTGATTTGGCTTGGCGGGGTTTTGAAACCAAACAGCGGCTGGCATTGTCCTTTTCAAAAGTACTCAAATCAGGGCCAAGGCCGGGCAGAGCGGAGGTTTTGAATCCGCCTGTTTCCGAGTCGCGTTCTTCAACGAAGACCCCGCCACAACTTGTCGAATTCATGCCGACTCCAGGAGGAATGTGAGATAAAACCGCCGCATCCCAAAGATGATGCCGCAAGTTGTCACGGTTCTTCACCCAGCGCGCGCGGCCCTGTTTGTCCGTGATTTCGCGGTACATTTTTGGGAATTCAGAAGGAGGGGTCCATGTGTCGCGGCACACGCTGGTGAGAAAGCCGCTTGGGGTGCCGATTTTTTCGGCGATTTTCTTGCTGCGTTCCGTTTCGTCGGCAATTCGGTTCAAGCCGAGCCAATGAATGACCTCCGTACGCAGATGTCTTGCGAGCTGTGCCATGCGCGTGGTGTTGTCCCATTGCGGACAATCTGACTCCTCACGGCAAAAGAGTTCAAATTTCTGCCGACTCCAGCCAAACTTGCTCGCCAGCGCCCTCATCGAAGGCCAGTCAAGAAATTTGACGCCGTTGATCGTTTTCCCTGCGACCTCGAACGGAGCGCTCTTGCCTTTTGCCTGATTGATTTCCTTTGTGGTAATCGCCAAATTTTCGACGACTGAGATGCCCCCGAGACTTTCTGGGAAAATATGCTCAATTTGTAAGGCCGGCACAAGCGCCCCGATCTCGCGGCCAGTGTAGGGGCAGATTGCAACCGCCTCGCCTTTTTTCGTCTCAGGATTTTTCTTGAGTACAACCTGCTGGTTATAGACTTTGGCTCGCTTGAGAAGGTTTTCGTTGGACGAATCCAACAGTCCGTATTTCTCAATCAAATCAAGCTTGAAGGCACGGTTCGATGCCTGCTTTTTCTTTTTCTTCTCATTCTCCTTTGGCGTTAGAAGGTGGGAGGGAATGTCGCCGATCGTCTCGAGCACGACAAAATCAGGAACCGCGCTGTCGCCAATTTCTCTCGCCAGGTTGACAACGCTGCCGTCGTCCAGCCGCAGTTGACCTGCGAACAATTTGCGCAAAATGCCGTGATGCTGGGGTTGGCCGTCGTTGCGGCCATTGCCTTTTTTCTTTGGGTCGGCGCTGGCTGCATCACGCGGCGCGCCTTCGTCTGTATAATGTTTTCGCTGCCCGACCAAAAACTCCACCTGCGGATAAAAGCCCAGACCGCGGTCTTGGTTTTTGCGCCAATCATAGTAACCGCATTTGCGCAGGGATTCTTTGATCCCTTCCGGCTCAAAAGAAGTGTTCTCTTTGGTCGAGATCTGGAATAGGGCTTCGGCAGATTCACCGCTGAGCGAAGCGCGGTCACGAAAGGAGCGCAATTCTGGGCGAATCAAATCAGCGAGCTGGTCAAAGAACGATTTGTTCAATGAGCCTTCTTTGACCCCTGCCAATTGGAGCTTGAAGCGAGCTTCAAAATTGTGTTTTCCGGGCTTATCAGGACGAGGCGGGGGCGCTTTTGCCTTTTCCAAGACAGCCTTTACAAACACGTCATCCTTTTCCAAATCGTTCAAAAGGGCCTTCACGATTTCCTGGCGGACATTTACACGCTCGTGGTTCGCCAATTCAAGGCGTCGCTCGGCAAGGAACATAACGAGGTTGAAGCGGCGGACACGGAAATCCGACCTCAATGCGCATTTAATCTTCTGCAAGGGGACCTTGCCCAGCGAGTGCAATTTTTCCGCGAATGGACAAATCTTGGTCTTACGCAGCCAAAGCTCCTCGGCCTCCTCAGGCGTCCGGCGATGATAGTCGAGAACTTTCTTTAATTCCTCCATTGCAATTTCAAATGAGGCCTCCCGTTGCGGAAAATAATCCCGATGCCGGTCACAGATTTTGTGGAGGTGTTCCCAAACGAGTTCGCGCGGAAAATTGTTCCCAGACCCGCGCGCCGATTCGCGCAAGTTTGGATGCCCTTTTTCGCGATTGTGATTTTCCAGCATCCTCTCAATCGGTTGGCTGTCATAATTCTTGACGGCGGTTTCCAATTTGGCTTTCACAGCGAGGAGTTTTTCAGAAGCCCGGCCATTTTCATCCTTTGCCCATGCCGCGTCAGAATCAATCTTCGTAAGAAGTGAAGTCCGATAATCGGGGGAACAATAGGCGTGTTCGGCCCAATTGATGATCGCTTTGAATTCCAACTCATCTCCCCACGGGTACTTGCCGTCCTCCGTTAAATGGTAGTCATATCCGCGTAGTTTGACGATGTGCCGAAGACAAACGACCAGAGCTTCCGGGCTGGCCAGTTTTCCGTTAATCGCCCGAAGACGGTGTTCAAACGCCCTCTCAAAAACCGACGGATTGTTCCATTTCTCCGTCAACCTCTCCGGCGCAAGCAATCCGTGCCGAACAATCCACTCCTGAAGCCTCCTCTCCCGCCGTTTTCGACTTTTGCGCGCGTGTCTTGACGCCCGCTTTTGACGGCGATTCTTCAATGGCGCGGAAACAGGCAGTGACACGCGAAACGTGTGCGCAAAAATTGGTTTCGGCCCTTTGCGGAGCCAAAGCCCGATTCCCTCAATGCCAATGTCAATGCCCAAAACAACTGCGCTCTTGTAAAATGGATGCGCCTTCCAATCAACCGGGCCGGCTGGGTGGGGCGGCATTTCCAGTGAATATTTCATCGTTGACATAATTTTGGAGTCGGTTATTTCTATCCGCAGATCAAAACCTGTATGGTAGCCGAAAGGCGGGTCGGCCGGAGAGCCCAACTGATTAGATCACCAACAACTCTGGCACATTTTTCCGGGGCTGTCGCGAAGGCGATCAGCCCCGGTTTTTTTCCCCCAAGGCCAGAATGAGGCTCTGGGGGTCTCCCCCTGAAGTCTCGCTCGGAGGGGGTCTGTTGCTCTTCGTTGTGCATCGCCCAGCTCTGAGCGAGCCAGCATTTGTCAATGAAATCGCGACTCGCCTGCTGCTCCTGAGCGGCCGCAGAGAGGCAAAAGTGCTGGGTGGCTCGAAAACACGCCACAAGCCATTTCACCATTGCAAAAGCCGCATCAAACCCCGTTCGCATCGTGAAAGCGATTGTGCGCCCGAAATGCGGCCGCGTCAATTCCCCTCTGTCCTTTGAATTGCCCCTGGTTCAGTTGGCTCCTGTCCCTCCCTCAATCCGCCTTCGTCTTGGAGAGGATGGTCAAATCGTTGGTGAAGATGTTCTGGGCGATGTTGGCGACGATTTCGATGACTTCCGCGTCCGAAAAACCCGCCT
>JBEKAN010000544.1:0-7231 GCA_050015895.1 Verrucomicrobiota bacterium | reverse complement strand
GGCGAGCAGCATAGATTGGACGCCATTAGGAATTGAGAGGGCGAAGCAGGTTTATTCAATCCTTACGGAATTGCAATATGCCGGTGTAGGCTTTGAGAGCCACCGCGTCGGAGAGTTTGATGTTTTGGTGGAATTGCTCGGCCATTGCAGGTCGCATCATGGCAGAAATTGGCACAACGAGTAAAATTCGGATTAGTCTTTTTTATGGGACTTGAACCAGAGCTTATACGCCTTAAGGAACTCATTTTTGCTGTGGACAATGTGAGCGAGCAAAAGCGCCTTATCTGCTCCATTATAGAGAAGCACAAAGAAGAATCGGCGCGAGCGGAAAATCGGGCCCAAGACCATTTGGCACTCCAAAATGAACATGCGGCACTCAAGGAGGCGCATCTTGAACTCCAAACGGCGCAGGCGGAAAAATCGCCAGATTTTGTACTTCATAATGGAGTTCGATGGAGGAAAACGGCAAATGGATTTGAGCCGTTTCCCTATTGCAACGAGTGCGGGTATCAGGCGGTGATGCGACGCCCCACTCCTATGGCGAGATTTTGGGTTTGCTCGCAGGGCCACATGGCCCCTCTAACCGGACCTCCTAAATAAGTGCCGTTGCTACTTCCCTCGCAGTCGCCCGCTCAATCAATTCCTCGACCGGCCAACATGGATGTTTGGATTACAACAGGCTCAAACTACAGGTGGAGACAACAGACTGGCACTACAACGCCGCGCCCGCGCCATGGCCGCACTCCGGGCCTGCCATCGCAAACAAAGTGATGCACCAAACCACGACCTTCCCACCAGAAGCACCCCAACAAATACGCTTTTATCGTTTCATGGCCTCCAAGTGGGCCTTGAAGAGCATTGAAACGCGCGAATTGCGCGTTGGGCGTTTGGTTGAGCTTAATTATCCGTTTAGCGAAACGTGCTGCGCCTCAATCCCAACAGGCGAAACGAATCCCGAGGAACGTCTTGCCATGTCACCGTGCCTCCATCTTCTGACAGTTTACCCCCTTCTCGGCTCGGGCGCACCGAAAGCACAATGCGAGCAACGGCGGTCGGATAAATATCTGCGGCTTCCTTTTGAAAGCCAGTAAAACGAGAATCAATTGCGGGCAAGTCCCTACAGTATGCCAGGTAAATTATGCCGGAAAAATGTTTTGTAGTCACATTGTGCGCTTCTCTCACGATATTCAACAGGTCGAAGTCCTTCTCCGTCCTTGCGCATAAATGCGATTTCTTCCAGTCCTTATAAAGCGAAAGAAGCGCATCCCGATAATAACCGATACGAAGTGTGGTCCCGCCAATGTCTTGATTCAAGGACGCTACCCCTATGGGAAAACCGCAATGTTGCACAAAGTTGCGGAGATCCTGCACGAAGGCATATTCAAAGGAGGTTTTCTCCATGAACGTCAGCACCTGCGGATACCTCACCACATGCTCAGAATCGCGGGGAAAATCCCGCTTAAGCCAGGTTCCTAAATGTTCCCGCAAAGCATATCCAGCAGACAAATAATTCATGAAGCGGTTGTTCAATTCCGTGACAACGTGGCTCGGATTGAACCCGGCCGGACGCTCCACCGACTTCACAAATGATTCTATCTGATTGAAATTCTGATCAACGATGTGAAGCAACGAATAACGTTCAAGCATCCTTAGAAAGTCCTCGTGATCCTTTGTAAACTGAGCGAACTCCGAAGTGTCGAGATCGCGAATATGATGAACGGTGGATGATTCGCCTTTCGTGAATAAAGCAGCCAAGAATGCCATAATACACTTTTTGTCTAGGTTTTACGCCAGTTTTCGTGCGATTTCCTCATCCAGAATTTCCCGAACTGTCAGCGGAACGATTCAGGCGGCGCAATTTGGCCGTTCTCGCGGCGCGCGTCGGCAACGCCGGAATTACTTCGGCCACTCGCTGACCCGCCCCCATTGTCCTAACGATTCGTTCCAGCATAGCTCTGTTTCTAACCCCGTTCAGAGACCGGGGCCTTCCTGTTCAAGAGTGAACATTCGCGGTTTTCTGAGCAGCCCGTAATCGAAGCTACGCAAAATTGTTGTTGTCTTTACATGCCGCAAGAATCCGCCTCCTGGCCAGCCGGGGCAAGAAAAATTTTGGAGGTGATTTGGGAGGATCTGACGGCCGCCCTGATGGCCTATCAGGCCCGGGCGGCCTGCTGATCGGCGGTTTGAGGCGCCACCTGGTCGGCACAGGGGTTTGGTGCGGGGCCCCTCCGCGCCGCCCGCTCTGGCCCCGGCGCGGGCGGGTATGGATTATCTCGCCTTGGACGCAAAGCTCGCTAGCATTACGGGATGTCCATAATCGTATTCGCAATCGCCGCGTTGGGAGCTTGGGGAGGCACGCATAGGGTGGCGTGCTTCATCGAACAAGACTTGCTGGGAGAAGGGACGCGACAGGAACTACAGGAAAAGTTCGAAGCTTGGTGGCGCTCGGTCGCGGCGAAAAGTCCAAACGAGTTTGTAGTAGGAATCCTACGGCAATTATCAAGATTACTGGACGCCTTTTTCGGATCGCGGCTGTTTTCGAAGCGGGCGTTCAGGAGGACAAGATGGATAAGCCTCAGCTTGCTGATGATGCTGGTAGCGCTCTCCGAGATAAGGGGAGCAGGCTTGCACCCGTGGAACACGTACGAGGAAGTAATAAAGCTAGCCCGCCCAATCATAGCGGAACAGAAAAATGAACTAGTTGGCAAAACGGGACCAGAGGCCGAAGGGACGCGTAAGGCCACTGAAATCGAGAGCAGGATTGTGGAGCAGTGCGACAAGCCAGGGTGGGAAATCCTTTACTGCGCAATCTTCTACGTTGGCCTGATAGGGGGGACGGCTGTCGCATTTTTCGTAACGACTGCGATCAGCCGGATGACACTGGCCGAGATAGCGGCGTCGGGTCGGCCGACGACAGCGATCTGCCTCCTGACGTTGAACCTCTACCTATCGGTATCGGTTGTCGGCATCTTCATGCTGTGGACAGAAACTCTGGCCTCGCCGCTGATGTGGGTCGGCTTACTCATGACATGTTTGCTCGGGACGCTCTCCCCATACTGGATAGTGGCGTCAGCATTCAACGGGGGGCTGATTGCATGGATATTCGGGCACGCAATGCTGCGAATGACGGCAGTCATGGTGGTCCTTCCGGGCGTAGCGACAATCCTCAGCTGCATATTTGCTGTATGCGTCCTGCGCGCACCAGCTCAGTTCCACAAAATATGCTGCAAGATCCTCATGAGGTGCGCCACGGAAAGAACAGTGAGCTTCATAGTGGGGGCACTCGGCCTGATCGGGGTGACAATCGCGACCGTGATTCGACTCCTAAACGGTGGCCACTAAATTACCATCGGGACCGGCGTTCCAATGTGGCCGTTTTACACAGACGCCATCGCGTTCGGATTGGCACTTAGGCTTTATCTCATCGCCCAAGTCAGCTATATTTGCGCCGCTTGATCTGGCTCCGACGCCGGCGGCATGTTGGATAAAGGTCAAAGCACCACGAAAATGTTCATCGTCTGATTTTGCGCACCGAATGGTTAGGCGCCCTTCACTTTCTGGCGCTCATTCCACATCTCGTCTCTGAGGTAGCGGGGCATAATGTGGTTATAGTCCAAGAGTTCCAAGATCGGCCAAGGGCCAACAACCACCATGAATCCCAACTCTGCTGGCATCGGCGCATTTACCAGGGATCTCGTGACTACACCCAGACAATGGCGGGGCGTCGTCAGCGCCGGACCACCGCTGAACCCACCCCGCCCTAAACAAGAGACGACCAAGACTCGTTGATTGTCCCAATAGGTAACAATTGACGCGTTTACCTCAGCTTTAGTGCAAAGCAACACGGGCGAGATACTGCCGGGTATGGGCGGGAACCCCATGACAACCACAGTTTTCAACATAAGCTCCTCGTGCGGATGGCTTTCATCAACAGGCAGGAAAGGAATTTGTGGAGCGTGGAGACCAACGATCCGGAGTGCAGCAAGATCGTATTCGGGCTTTGGGTGGAAATATGGACCTTCGATTTGCCGAGCCTCGCTGGGCACGTATGACCCGAAGGAAATGTTCAGGGACGGAACAGTCGTTGCAATTTTGGTGATTTTCCGGTTCTCCACTACGTGGCGGGCGGTGATAAATATACTCTCCCCTATGTGGAAGCAGGTGCCGATGCTCTTGTCGCCCTCCTGATCTTCCGCTGCAACGTACGCAACCCCGGGTGCGAACGTCTGGAAAAGTCTGCGTTCCGGTGAGCCTAGAATTTGAATTTGCACTAGTTTGCAACTGGCTCGTATCACGGCTCACTTCCCGGCCAAATCCTCCAAGCATTCTCGCAAGAGCGCCAATTCCTTCAAAACGAGCTGATCCTTGTTTTGTTCGGCGACCTTCACCGCCTTGGCCAGCAATTTGAGCGCCGGATCGAGGTTGACGGATTTCCCTCCGGATGCCTTCTTCGCCGCCGATTTGCCCTCCCCCTCTGGTTTGGCTGGTTTGAATTTTATGGCCGCCTTCTTCACAATGGCGGCAGTGATGGTCTTCTTCTCCTTCTCCGCCAGTTTTTGGGCGGTTTCGTAAGTTTTCCGGATCTGGTCATCCGTGAGCCCTGTCATTGGCCGGGCCACCGACTCATTTTCTATTTTGGCACCAATTGGTGTCAAAACGTCAACCACGTGAGAAGCCGCGATCTGGCGGTTGACATGGGTCTTGCTAAACCCCCACTCCACCCGGCAATAATCCGCAAATTCCGTGTATTTGTCCTTGTAAAGCCGCTCGTCCCGGATGGTGAGCAGCGCCCTCCCCACATCCAAAAATGTCGTCCAACCCGATCTAATCACCGTCTCCAACCGCTCCAATTTCTTCTGCTCAGCCGGTGTGAGCGTGGGTTTGGGTGCGGAGACTTCCAGGGCATCATCAATGTTGCCCGGCTGTTTACCGTCCTTTTTGTCCGGGCCACTCGCTGATTCTTGACCACCAGCCTTTAATCCAGGGGTAATATTTTTCATCGTAGTATGTTTTGTCCTCTTCGCGTTTCCGCGCTTGTTGATGTTTTGTCAGTCCCAACTTCCGCCAGCCATGTTCCCGCATTTTTAGAAATCCGCCCTCGTCACCGAGACTTTGGTCCGGCCACAGGTGCAACCGATCAACCAAACCCATCTCTGTGGCCAATCGCTGAACCAAAGTTAGTGATCCCAAAGCATATTCCCGCCAAGCGTTCTTCGTAGCAAAAACCGCTGTGTTGACCGGCACCTTCAGCTTTTGGGCGTGGTCTTCAATCCTCTTCACGTTCTCCGCCCGGATGTTGATGGGCTCGTGAAAAATGGTGATCGGGTCGAGTTCCTTGATCGCCGCCAGAGTCTTCCGCAAATCAGCCTCGTCGCACTCAGGGTACGTCGGCGCCAGCGCCACATAAACGTGCAAACCAGCCTTCTTCCCGGCCTTGAGGGACTCCAGCCTTTGGGAAGGCGCCGGCGCGTTGGGCTCGTAAATCCTGGCAAGTTGGTTGTTGAGGCTCGGCAGGCTCATTCCAAACACCAGCCTGTCGCCGAAGGTCTTGAACAAATCAAAATGCTTTCTCGCCAGAGGACTGCGCGTCAAAATCCGCACGTTCAACGTAGAGTGGTCCCGTATGGCGGTCAGCGCTCGTTCCACCAAACCAAGCGCACTGGCGTTGAGCAGCCTGGCCTTCTCCGGGGTGCTGGCCTTGAAAACTTGATACGGGTCGGTGGTGGAGCAGAAAACCACCGCCCTGTTCCCGTCCCTCCTCAACGCCGTCTTCGGGGTGTCTTCAGCTTTTTTCATCGAAGCCAGGAACTTCTTTTCATCCCAAGGCCGGAGCAGAGAGTATTCGCCCCACTGCCCATCCGGGTCTTTCACCCCGTATTTTTTGAGCACCGGCGCCTGCTTGTTGGTGGCGGCGGAGGGGACGTAGCAAAACCGGCAGGCATGTGTGCAGCCGACCGAGATGTTGAAGGCCCAGTTCGAGAGGCTCTTGTACTTGAAATTGTTCGGCGCAATGACAGCTGGAAGGCGCCAGAAATCGAACGGCTCTTTGGTGGATTTGGCCATGATTGCCAAACGATGCGGATTTTGAGGCGAGGGCGCAACAATTTTCGGTGACGGGTATCTTCCACCAAGGTGCCAACAATCCGCTCATTGAGATCATCTCGGTTCTCGATCAGATGCCGCCGGAGATGATATTCGCTGCCGTATCTGGCGCCAATCGTACTCACAAGTGGGCTTCCATAATCTGAGACAAATTGCGGTTCATTGCTGGAAAGTCCCCGTCACGTTTCAACGTTGGAAGAAGTTATTGCTTTTTGGATTAAAAAAACCATCCCGCCGAGCACGCTTGGGCAAGTAATTGGTCGAGCGCGCCTCTAGTTGGGATTCTGGCCTGTCCGCGTGCAGCTTGTAGATTCCCTCCAGGTCTCCTCCAAATAAAACGGTAGCCGTCTTCAGGGAGGCGATTTCCGTCGTTGTAATAGTAAGTGACACGTTGAAAGCAAAGGGTCCAGCAATCGGAATTGTGCCAATCCCCGTTCGGCGGGGCCGGGACTTCGTCAAGAATTTCCACTTGTGCAGCCATATCGTCGATGAACCCTAAGTTTCCGATAGATAAGAATCAATGAAAAACCGATCCTCACGATTGCATTCGAAACCATCAGTTATCAATCCGATCAGCAGGGGCAAAGCAGCAGTGCGCTTATGTACTCGCTCATCACGGGTTAGGAGACATCAGTGCTTTTCGCAGCATTTTCCCAATGTATGTCGCCTCGTCCTCATTCTGGAAAAGGACATGGCGGGTCTCGAAAGCAGCTTTGGACATTCGCTGGCCAGTTCGGGGTGTGACCCAGTGGTCAACCTCCTCGTACCGCGTGCTCGCGATGATGAAAGAACTCAATATCACGCTCGGGTCGGCCAGCCGTTTCTCAAGTATTTTGATCGTTTTGTAAAAGGAAACCTTGGGGTCGTCCGCGCCATCCAGGTTGCGGATCCCTTTGGGGTCCACAAATGAAACATATTGTTTGTCGCCAACAAGGAGCCAGAGGATAAAATCCGGGTAAAAGTTGCCAGCCTCGAAAAAACCGATGCCCCGGCCTCGGCTCAGGTTGCGCAAAAGGTAAAGTTCCTTGTCTTCAAAGAAACCGTTGTCCTTTTCGTAAAATGCTTTCAGATCAAGGACGAAGTCGCGCTCACTTTCGTTCAACACTACCGGGCGGACATCAATGGCAGC
>JBEKAN010000543.1:0-6355 GCA_050015895.1 Verrucomicrobiota bacterium | reverse complement strand
TTGGGGCGCGTCCCGGTTTTTGTGGCGCAGACTTCCAAGTCTGCTGTGTCGCGGGTTTCCCAACCCGCCTGCGGGACGCCGATTCGGAAATCGGCGGCACAGCAGGTTTTGGAAACCTGCGCCACCACCGGCGTCTCCCTGCCTCTGCGCGTTATTGCCAAAACCTGATTTGCGCCCGGGAGTGTGGAGCGACAATCGCCAATGGCGAACGGCGGGCGGGTGGAAGCGCGCGACCTTGCCATTTCTTGCCATTTGGGGCGGTGGGGGCACATTTTTTTTACCTTTATTAACCTTCATTAACCTTCATTAACCTTGATTTGGCTTCATTGGGATGGTCTGGCACCCACCGCCGCCATCCTCCGCCGCTTCCCTCCCCGGCAAAGCGAGGCCGGACGCAAAGGCATTGGAGACCGGGAAGCACTGGTGGACGGGGCGTGGGAGAGGCCGGCGGACAGGCGGGGCGGGCAGGCGGTCGGAGGCAAGGGAATGTGCGCCACTTTGACGCAAAATGACGCAAAACCTCCCGCACCGCCCCGGACCGTTTGCCGTCCTGGCGGGTTGCGACGATTGTTCCTCCTCGCCTCATGCTGTTGTAAGGGTTATCACATAGCGAAGGATTTGTCAAGCCCCATCTGGAAAAATCTGATGTGACCCGAATTCGTCAGCCCCTTACTGTGGGGCTGAATCATCCGCGAATTGCGCGAATTGGCGCGAATGAACCGCCTTGATTCTAAATCCGGGCGGGCAAAATTGTAGCGGCGCTCTATGAGCGTCGCGCTTCGCTTCGCCTCGCTTCCAAATCCAGAGGGGCAAAACTTCAGCCTGTAGCCTTGAGCCTTCAGCCTTGCTCCTTGCTTCGCCCTGGTTCCGAATGCAGGGGACCAAAATGTCAGGGGAATTGTCGGCAGGGGAATGGCAGAAGCAGAAAACAGGAGGGAACGGAGTTTTTTCACCGCGAACCACGCGAACCACGCGAACGGATTGGATCTTTCGCGTATTCCGCGTATTTCGCGGTTCCCTCTCTTTTCAGTATTGGCATGTAATGCCCTTTGCGCCTTGGCCTCTTTGCGTGAAGAGTTTTGCCGCCCCAGATTTCAGTTGTAAGTCCCTGTAAATCCGTGTGATCCGTGAAATCCGTGGTGAACTCCATCCTGTCAATATTCAGTTCTCCCGGTCACGGACTCAACGGCACATATTGGACCCGGATAAAGCCCGGCCCATTCGTCATAAAGAGATATTGCGAGTTCGTCACATCCGTGGGGGTGAACAATCCGCCCTCCCAATTCGACCAAGGGATGCCGAGGGCCGGGATGAATTGGATTTGGTAATTGTCATACGGAGCCAAATCGGCGGAATCCAACCGCAGCACCGGCAGCACCGTGGGTGACACGGCGGCGGCGGGTGGCTGGCCGATTTCAACAATTGGCGTATTGGTGTAGCCGAAGCCCGCGTTGGTAATGGTGATGTTCGTCACCACGCCACCCGAGATTTGGGAAAACCCTTCTGCCCCAGTGCCACCACCCCCAACAATGGTAACGGGCGGGTTGGTCACGTAGCCGGAACCACCGCTCGTCACCGTGGCGGCGACGACAAACTCATCGTCCAACACCGACACGGCGAATGCCTGGGAAGGGACCGGATTAAGGCCCAGCCGGTAATCCTCGCTGCTCGTCACGCCGGAAACCATTTGGGCATAAACCGAGTTTGTTGCCGTGAAGCTGACCGGCTGGTTTGTCCAATACCACCCAGCCGACTGCTGCAATTGATAAACACCGCTCACGGTCAGGTTGGAAAAGGTGAGAAACGACATCGGCGCTCCGCCCAAAACCGGATTCGGGACAAAAACAGGGTCAATGACCACCAGCGGTGTGTTGGTGTAGCCAAAACCAGCGTTCGTGACCGTGATGCTCGTCACCACTCCATTGCTGACAACGGCGACGGCGTCCGCCCCACTGCCGCCGCCACCGAGTATTCTTACGTTGGGTGTGTTCGTGTAGCCGAAACCGCCGTCCGTGATGGTCACGCTTACCACGAAGTGATCTACGACAACGGCGGTGGCCGTCGCGGTCCTCGGTGGGACTAGGACGGAGTTTGTTGATTCGCCTGCTGATTCGTAAGCATACAACTCCGCGACCTCATTGGAGGAAAAAGCGCGGTTGTAAATGCGGACATCATCAAGGAAACCGTTAAAAACTTCCCATAATTGGTTGTTCCACTGGTCTGCTCCAATTCGCCAAAACTGCCCATGTGTGTAATCGAGGCTTGAATCATACGTGCCTTGCGAACTGAGAACCCCATCCACATACATTAAAATCCTCCCCTGCCCATCCACAACGACTGTGGAAGAATGCCAGTGGCTATCATTTACCACGGCCGGGCTGATAACCGTAGCGCCTCCAAAAGGGGGGTACGAACGGTCCATAAACACTAAGTTGTTTACGCCAACATAATCCTGATAGTTGATTTCGCCAAAAAAGCTATAGTCCCCCGTGGGCGATCCATCAGGCCCCGAATAATCCGAGACAAGTGCAGAAGTGTTATTAAACGAATTGAGGATGTTGTTCAAGACAAACCAAACCGAAATAGTCATCGCGTCTCCGGGCTTGCCCAATTGAATGGAACTACCGATGTCCACATGGCTGTTGGTGCCGTTGAACGAATAACAGGAGTTTGGAACACCGAAACGATCAGGTGCGAGGGCCACATCTATGTTTGTCCCATTGTTCCCGTTTCCGCTCTCGTCGTTCGCATTCCCGTTGAAAGGGTAATATGCCACGAGACCGTTGGTGAGGAATGAGAGGTCTGGTGTCGTTGACTCGTAAGCATACAACTCCGCGACTTCATTTGAGGAGAGGGTGCGGTTGTAAATGCGGACATCATCTATTACGCCCGTGAGAAAGTCTTCATATACGGGGGCACTCCCCTCCACTTTTCCAACCAAAAACGGCGTCGTGCATGAAACCGTGTTGTAGATTTCTGCTCCCGTACCGACAAAGTTGCCGTTCTGATACAATGTCGCGGTTCCGCTATCTCCAGCAAATTCAACGACGAAATGGGACCATCCTGATGCAAAGACCGGATTTGGACTGAACTCACTAGTTCCGTTGCCAACCAAGTTCCAATTGTGACCATTCCACAAGATCTGAAAAGTGGACTCGCTGGCGATCCCGTTGGAATACTGTGCAGCGACAGTCCCGTCCAGATTACTCATTGCCCAAAATGAAACTGTCATATTGTTGTTTGTTGTGGGTGCGTACTGGCTCATATTGGACAGTTCGATATAACCACCTGTTCCATCAAACGCTATTGCGCTGTTAGAATTGCCAAAGCGATCCCCGACAAAGGATATACCCGAACCCGAGATTACACCATTTTTCCCATTTCCGCTCGCGTCATTCGCATTGCCATTGAATGCGTAATACGCCACGAGACCGTTGGTGAGGAAGGACAGGTCTGGTGTGGTTGACTCGTAAGCATACAACTCCGCCACTTCATTTGAGGAAAGAGCGCGGTTATAAATGCGGACGTCATCCATGTATCCATCGAAGAAATCCGGCTCTTGCTGCCGACTACCGAGCCACAAGCTGTTTTCCTCTGGGTAAACGTCGCCAATGAGGCAGCACCCGTTATAGACATCCACTTGAGACCCGTTAAGATACGTTGTGGCAAGGCCGTTGGTATAAGTCAGAACCAAGTGCTGCCACACATTGGTTGGCAGAACATTTGTGACATAGTGTCCTCCCCTCCCCAACCAGCCGGGGTCTTCATTCGCAAAAGCCCAAGACAGTTCCCCATTAGCGTACACCAGTTCGTACTCGCCCTCTTTGTTGATTATGGCACCAACTCCAGTTTCCCCGGTATAGTCAGACGAGCCGGGTCCGGAAATCTTGACCCATGCCGCAAGGGTGACGGCTGCGCTGACTTGGAGATCAGGTGCTGAACCACAATCAATGTACGAGTTCGTTCCATTGAAATAGGCCACGCTCTTTCCTCTGGCCGCATCAAACACGATTGCGGCGCCATTCGTGAGAGTCCCATTGTTTCCATTACCGCTCGCGTCGTTCGCATTCCCGTTGAAAGGGTAATACGCCACCAATCCGTTGGTGAGGAACGATAAGGATGGCAATGAAAGACTAAACACCGTGCCTTCACCCCAACTGCCCCCATTGTTTGCCGTGCCATAGAGGGTGTTTCCCGATATAAGCAATGGGGCGGACGGATTAGCTCCGTCGCTGTTGGTTCCTTCGTCAGAATAAGCGTCAGATAGTGCCGTAAAATTATGCAGATTCGTAAAACCCGTGCCATCCGTGTTGAGCTCGAACACCGTGCCACTACCCGAACTGCCTCCAAAACGTGCCGTCCCATACAGGGTGTTTTCCGACAAAATCAAACCACCAGACGGATTAGCTCCATCGCTGTTGGTTCCAAAAGCACCGTTGGTTGCCGTAAAACTATGGAGATTCGTAAAACCCGAGCCATCCGTGTTGACACTGAATACCGTGCCAAAGCCAGAACTTCCCCCTTCCCCGGCCATCCCATAAAGCACGTTGCCCGATAAAACTAATCCTGCGACCGGATAAGCTCCGTCGAGGTTGGTTCCTTGGTCATAATAATGGGCAGATAGTGCCGTAAAACTATGCAGGTTCGTAAAACCCGTGCCGTTGGTGCCGACCGCGAATACCGTGCCGTTGCCCGATGTGCCGCCTTCCTCGGCGATGCCATAAAGGACGTTCCCCGATAAAATCAGACCTTGCATTGGGTAAACTCCGCCGCTGTTCTCAACGAAACCATCAGAATTATTGCCCGTCGCCGCCGTGAAACTATACAGGTTCGTGAAACCCATTCCGTTGGTGCCGACCGCGAACACCGTGCCGTTGCCCGAACTGCCTCCAAACACCGCGGTTCCGTAGAGTGTGTTGCCGGATAAAATCACGGTATACGGATAAGCTCCGCTGCTGTTCTCAATGAGATTATCAGAATTATAGCCCGTAGCCGCTGTGAAATTAAAGACGTTCGTAAAAGCCGTGCCATCCGTGTTGAGCCCGAAAACGGTGCCACTACCCGAACTGCCGCCTAGCTCCGCAGTTCCATAGAGCGTGTTGCCAGATAAAACCAATACGGACAACGGATAAGCTCCGCCGCTGTTGGTTCCTTGTGGAGAAGGTTCAGAGAGTGCTGTAAAATTATGAAGGTTTCTAAAACCCGTGCCGTTGGTGCTGACGGCGAACAACGTGCCGTTGCCCGAACTGCCTCCACCATATGCCGCTCCATAGACGGTGTTGCCCGATAAAATCAGTCCTCTCGGAGAAGCTCCGTCGCTGTTGGTATAAGAAGAAGAAACCGCCGAAAAACTATAAAGGGTCGTGAAGGTCTGCGCTGTCACCCGGCCAGCCGAGATCAAGCCGAGACTGGCTATCAGCGCAGTCAGGAGGAACTTGTTCTTAGTTTTCATACATGTTTTCATCTCGTCGGAAGGCCACATGTCCATTTCCACCCCGCCAAGCCTCAAATCCCCTTGGATTTGGGCACGTGTCCCCGGCAACCGAATAAAATTTTGCTGACGCCGCCATTTTTGCCCCCTTTCGCAAAAGAATGCAAGCGAAATCCAGCAAATAGAAACTGGTCGTTACCGAGATGGCGAAGTTTTGTGCTTTCCGGTTTTTTGCGGTGGTCATGTCCGCGATTCATAAACACCGCCGCCTGTTGGGCGACAACGTCCGCGCCAAACGGAAAGAGGCAGGATTCAGCCAGGAGAAACTGGCTGAACGGGCCGACCTCTCCGCGGTTTTCATCAGCCGGATTGAGCGGGGAGTCGAATCCCCGTCGGTGGATAATTATGACCTATTTCCTTGCGATCTGTGCCTTCTCTTGTGGCCAATTCGTCGGTTTTCAGTTGTAAGTCCCTGTAAATCCGTGTGATCCGTGAAATCCGTGGTCAACTCCATCCTGTCAACATTCCGCCCCCCGATTC
The DNA here is from genome assembly GCA_050015895.1 of Verrucomicrobiota bacterium. Classification (GTDB taxonomy): domain Bacteria; phylum Verrucomicrobiota; class Verrucomicrobiia; order Limisphaerales; family Palsa-1400; genus JBEKOF01. Next base: position 384 of record JBEKAN010000543.1, on the reverse strand, counting down.
ATCCTTTTTGAACCGCGAACAGTCGGCACAATACAGGGAGGCGCACCAACGGTGCGAGCGCCAACCACGCCAACGGATTATGTCCTTTTTCTTTACGATCTGTGCGTTCTCTTGTGGCCAATTCGTCGGTTTTGGTTGCAGCTCTGCCGCGCTGTGCTTTTTACGCCTCTTTGCGGCAAATGAGTATCGAAAATGATTGACAAACATTCGCAAATGTGCTACGGTTCATTCCATGAAAGGCAAATGGCCGTTCGGATTGCCGGTCGCCCGGTTGCGCCGCCCTGTCCACGAAGGCGGGGCGCGGGCGGCGAGCCGACCCGCCTTTTGGGCCTTTTCACTCCTCACCCCCCCCGCGCGGCCCCAAGACGTTAAATTACGCTGAGT
>JBEKAN010000542.1:0-5551 GCA_050015895.1 Verrucomicrobiota bacterium | reverse complement strand
AACGCGCGCCAAACCCCCGCCAGCGCCAGCATGGTCATCGAATACCCGCAACTGATCGCCACCTGATAGACATCGCCCTCCTCCAAAATCGCCGTCGCGAAATTGGCCACGCCAAGAGCCAGCGCCCCGGCCGCAACCGCCCAAACCCCGGTTCCCTTGAAATAACGCCGCCACACCGCGCAGAGCAAACCGGCGCTGACCAGAAAACCCACTGACAAAAAAATCGCCACCGCGTCCTTGTGCGGCAGGTAATGGCCGGTCAGCGCCAAATAAGGCCAGAAAAGCGCCAGGGCCGGTGTAATCCCAAAATACAGATACAGCTTCCCATTATAAAGACTCAGATCATCCAATCCATGCGCATCCAACCAAGTCCAATCAGCCACCTGCGCGCTTCCGGGGGGCGCCTCCCGTTTTACGTTGAGCTGGCCGTCGCGAAAACCCCGCACCAGCAGATTGTAATAGCTGTCCTGCGCGCCGGAGCCCAACGACTCCAACACTCCCGAGTGCGCGCTCCAGGCGTAAACCCCCATGACCATGGCGCACACCACGCCCAAAACGGCCCAGGTGGTCCCTCTCGTCTTTTTTCCTTCTGCCGCCACGATTCCCTCTCTTGATGCGCTGGGTGACATCTGGTCGGACACTCTAAACGTTTTCCATGATTTCGTCATTCCCTAATGTGCTTGTTCCGGGCTGTGGAATCTCCGCCAAATGGACCCGGGTTGGGGATCACCCGGACGAATCAAACAGAACAAGCCGACTTGACGCCGCCGGCCAAAAACGATGATGAACTTAAACACATGCCCATGTCTGCTTCAGCGGCAAGATCATTCGGGAGCGGCTGAAACAAAGCCATTACTATCACTAATACTTTCACTCACTGCAACTCTCTTGTTGCCAAACCTCGGCATTTGCGCCACGCTTGCGGACGAGCCTTGGTCGCCGGTGAGCTTTGGTTTTTCTTTGGTTCGTGGTCGGCTGGCGCGAATGCGCGGTGACGTGTGGAATTGGAGCTTTCGGCGGGCGGGGGGGGGCAACAACAGCTTATACAAAAGCGCCTATGAAAAACAACACTTCTCATCCTCAAATCCTCTCACCCAAAACTTCCGCGCGAACGCCCGTCTTCGCCCTGGCCGCCAGCCTGCTCCTGTTGGCGGGCGCGCTCTCCCTGCGGGCGCAGGTTGACAGCAGAACTGGATCGGGCGCCCTCAATCTTGCCACCTCATGGAGTACTGGCGCCGCCCCCACCAGCAGCGGCATCGGTGCTTTCGACGGCATGACGCCGGCAGGCGACGCCACCATAACGTCCCTTGGCGCCACCGCGGTCGGCATCGGCCAGATCATGGTCAGCAATAACGCGCCCGGTGCGGTCAGCATCGCCGACACGGCAACCGCCGACACCTTGACCCTTTCCGGGGTTTCCCTTGGCGGGACCCCCGTGGGCATTGACATGTCCGTCGCCAACTACAATCTCTCCCTCGGAAGCCAGTTGACGATTGGCGCAAGTCAGACTTGGAACATCGGCCCCGGCCGGACGCTGACATTTAACGGAGTGACCACCGCTCCCGCAAGCTACACTTTCTTCCCCAATTTCAACGGTCAGACTGTGACCATCAACGGCCCTGGCATTGTGGCCTGGACTGCCCAAACTACCACCGGCGCCAAACAAAATTTTCTGGGTGGATTGGTCTTCAGCAACACCGCGTTTAACATCACTTTGCTGAGCGCCGGCTATACCAGCGGCTGGTCGAACACATGGTTTAACACGCCCAACATCTCGTTGAGCTTTTCGGGCACCAACATTTTCTCCATCATCTCCCCCTCCGGCAACCCCGCGATCTTCCGCCAGACCCAACCGTTCACCAATGTGACCTTCAACCCGGGAAGCACGGCCTTTATATTCAACATGAATGGCGACACAGTGGGAAACTGCGCCATGCAGGGTTCCCTGAGCAATGTGACTCGCTATGCTGGTTCGATGGCTGATTTTACCGCTGCCACGACTTCAGGAAGTTCTTTTCAAGTCTCGGGCAGCGCCGGAAACTTCGACTCCTGGTTTCTCCCTGGATCCACCGTGCTTGGCTACGCGACTTGGGCCACCAATGACTGGCTGAGGGCGGACGGCTGGAGCAAGTCCCCCTATATTGCCACCTATGCAAACGACACATACACCACCGCCACCAACGATATCGCGGTGGTGGCGGGTACCGCGCCCCCCTCCGGGTTCACGATCAACTCCTGGCATTTCAACACCGCCATCGCCCCCACCCTTGCCCTCGGAGGCGCGAACATCATCACATCGGGCGGCATTCTGGTGGGTCAGACCGTCGCGGCCAACAACACGACCATCAACGGCCCCGGCACCCTGACCTCCGGCAATACCACAGCCAATGGCGTGTCCGACCTGATTGTCATCAACAATAATGACCTTGCCGCCGGAACCGGCAACTTCATCATCAACGCCCCCATCGTGAACAACGGCTCCACTCCGGTGGGTCTGACCGTGGGCAGCACGGATATGGCGCACACCGCTCCAGGCTCGGTGGTGTTGGGCGGAATAAACACTTTCACCGGCCCGACGTTCATCACCAAAGGCACACTGCAACTGAATGCCCAGTACGCGTTGCAGAACAGCACGTTTTCCAACATTCTTAGCGGAACTCTGACTTTTGGCGCCGCATCCACCTCCTACACCTTGGGGGGATTGGCCGGGCCTGATAATCTGGTGTTGGATAATGCCACCCCCGCGGGAGTCGCCTTGAGTGTCGGAAACAATAATTCCAGCACAGTGTATTCCGGCATCCTCAGCGACGGCGGGTATGGGGGGAGCCTGATCAAGGTCGGGACCGGCTACTTGGTCTTGAACGGCGTGAACACCTACACCGGCAGCACCACCATCAACGGCGGCACATTGGGCGGCGGTGGAACGATTGCCGGCAGCGTGTCGGTGAACAGCGGCGGCCAGACTTACCCCGGTGTGGTCACGCCCGGAACCACCAACACCATCGTCGGCGGTCTCACCTGCAACGCCGGCTCCAGCAACTCGTTTGCCCTCAACACCAGCGCCGCCTCTGGCGCCACCGGCAACGATCAGATCATCCTCAGCGGCCCGGGCAGTGTGCTCTCTCCCGGCGGCGCCGTGGTTTACATCAATGCCTACGGAGGCGCCTTGGACTCGGTGAATAAATACGTCCTGTTCAATGTCAGCGGCGGCGGCACCATCTCGGGCAGTTTCAATCCCATTCCCCAGTGGATCGGGACGCCGCCGACGGGCTACTTGGGTTATTCCATCGCCCAAATTGGCAATACCGTGGTTCTTCAACTGGGCTCGCTGGGAAATGCCCCTGTCATCACCGCCGCCACCGTCAATGGCGGCAATCCAGGCGCGGTGCTGCAGAACGAAACCGTGCCGGTCGTCGTGACGGCGAACCAGGGAACCGACACGCATCCGATCGCCAGCGTGAGTGTGCTTTTGAGTCCGCTGGGCGGGACGAACGTCGGGACCACGTTGACGCTGGTTTCTGACGGGGCGGGCCACTATACCAACAATTTGGTTTTGGGGCTTGGCGTCCCGGTCGGACCCTATTCCTTGTTTGCCGCGGTCACGGATAATGCCACTCCCACGCCCAATGCCGCCTACACCAACCTTGAAGTGACGGTGGGTTCCGCGTTCACGCCCGCCGGCAATCCGAATCCGGCGGTGGCCAACCAGCCGGTGACCATCTCCGCGACAGTTTCGCCCAATGCCACCAATGTCCCCATCACGGCTCTGAGTGTGAATCTTGCGCCCATTGGGGGAGTCTCGTCCGTTCCGCTGACGTATGACCCGACGCTTGCTGACGCGACCTTTGGGCAGTACACCAACACTGTGACCCTGGCCCCCAGCCTGCCTCCCGGCCCGTATTCTTTGGTCTTCACGGCCACGGCGGGCGCCAACAGCGCCACAGACGCCCTTTCCCTGACGCTCGCCCCCGAATCTGGCACAGCGGAAACATGGAACGGCGGGGACTATGTCAACTCCCCCAGTTGGGCGGACAACGGGAACTGGGCCAGCGGTCTGGCGCCGGGGTTCGGCGACAACATCTACTTCGGCGGCGCGACCGGTCTGGCGCCGGTGATGACCAATTCCTACAGTCTTGCCGGGGTGACCTTCAACGGCGCGGCGGGCAGCTTCACGATCACCAATTCAGGGAGCGCCACCTTGACGCTGACTGGGAGTGTGACCAACAACGCGTCCACTCCGCAGGCTTTGAACGCGCCCATCGCCCTCAACGCGGCGACGGTGATGCTGAATGACGCGCTTGTCGGCGGACTGACGCTCGACGGGGTGATCTCCGGCGCCGCCAGTTATGGTTTGGAACCCACCAACGGCAACGTGACTTTGGGCGGGTCAAACACATTCGCCGGCCCCGTTACCATTGGAAGCGGCACTCTCACCATCGGTGCCAGCGGGTCGTTGGGTGGTGCCACTGGCATCAACTATACCGGCGCCATCACCAACAATGGGACCCTCCTCAACGACAGCACCGTTGCGCAGACCTGGTCGGGACTCATCGCGGGGACGGGCGGCTTGACGATGAACGCGGGGACTTTGACCCTCGGCAATGATGTGCTGGCGGGAGAGAGCTACACCGGACCGACGGTGGTCAACGGCGGCACTCTGAATCTGAACTTTCCCAACCCCGGCACCGGGGGCCTCTTTACCAGCAGCAGCCTGACCATTAATAGTGGGGGCACCGTTCAGCTTCTCAACGACAATGGTGTGAGTGGCAGCTCGAGCGCGATCGGCACCAGTGTGCCGGTCACCGTCAACGCGGGCGGTGTGCTCACCTCCTCACCCACAGGGGATGGTGGCACGGGCTGTGCGTGTCACCTAAGGTCGCTGTTGACGATTAACGGAGGCACCCTCGCCTGCGGCGGGACCGGCATCCTGCCGGCCTACGGCACCTTTAACTTCGAAGATGGAGTGGTTGTCAACGGGGGCGTCATCACATCCACCCTGAGCGCCCCGGATATGATTCCAGATCAGGCCGGTGGAACGATCTTCAACATAACCAGCGGTGGAACGCCCAGCGGCATTGATCTCAATGTTACGGGCAGTTTGATAAACGGGACCAGCCTGCCCGACACCGGCATTATCCTGCAAGGCACCGGCGCCATGGCGCTCAGCGGCGTCAACACCTATGCTGGCAACACCACCATCGGCTCCGGCAACACGCTGGACATCAACGGGGCCGGGGTCCTGGGCAACGGCAACTACGCCGGCAACATCACCAACAACGGCGGCACCTTGAACTACAACAGCACCGCCAATCAGGTTCTCTCGGGCGCCATCTCCGGCTCCGGCGGCAGCCTCTACCTCAACAGTCCCGCCACACTGACGACCACGGGAGTCAACACCTATACCGGGGTCACCGGCGTCAATGGCGGCAAGCTCATCGTCGCGGCCAACGGCTCCAGCGTGGGCAATCTCTCGGTGAGCAACGGCGCGATCCTTCAGGTCAACGTCAACAGCGCGGGCGGACAATGGACTTGCCTGGGCCTGACCTTCAAG
>JBEKAN010000541.1:0-6406 GCA_050015895.1 Verrucomicrobiota bacterium | reverse complement strand
GCCGTTGTGACGCCGCTGGAGACGGTTTGTGGCGGGTTTTGTTACGGGTTAAGTGCCTGATTATCAACGTTTGTTACGGTGTGACGGCTTTTCCCAACCCAAAGGTATGCCAGGGCGTCAACGACCATGCATATTGGGGTGACCGACCTTGTTCTAACCTCTCGGCCGCGTCCGTCGCTGCCTCGCCGACGGCATCATCCGCCAATCGCAAATCACCTTTTGGGTGAGTCCCCAAGCACCTCGCTAACGATTGGCGTGCCCTGAGAAGCGGCGGGGAATTCATTGACATCAGTGTTGTCACGACTTATTTTGCCTTTGTGTTCAGCTTAGGCGAGAATCCACGTGGAAACTGGCCATTCTTGCATCTCGCTTTTATGCCGCCTGATGGACGTGGCACATTTGCCCGCATCAAACTCACAGGAGCTAAGCAAGTCTGGCAGCCATCTGCAAAAACCGCCCTTATGCCTGGCATCCTTTCGTGGCGGAGGACGCGTCTTGCCGCCCTCGGCCTGCTGCTCGGCGCCGCCGCCGCGTCCGCCTTTGCCACCGCGCCTTTCGCGCCGGGCAACCTGCTGGTGGACGATGTGGCCAATCCGGTGGGCACCGAGGCCGTCCCGTATTTTGGCTGGTTGGACAACGACACGAACGCCAACGAAATCCAGTCGGGCTATGAAATCCTCGTCGCCTCCTCGGCGGCCAACCTCAATGCCAACATTGCCGACATCTGGGACAGCGGCCAGGTCGCCAGCAGCCGGGAAAACCACGTCGTGTTCAGTGGCGCGACGACTCTCACGGCCGACACACCCTATTTCTGGAAAGTCCGCACATGGGACAGGGAGGGCATCGCCGGCCCGTACTCCACCAACGCCTCCTTCACCGTCGGCCTGCTGGCCAACAGCGACTGGGACGGCGCGTCGTGGATTGTGGGCGGAACAAGCGCCGCCGACATCTACACCTACTACCGCAAGTGGACCGCCCCGCTGTCCGCGACCAGTGTTCAGCGCGCGACGGTGTACATCACCAGCGTCCACAAATACGCGTTGTATGTGAACGGCGCGCTGGTGGGCAAAGGCCCCGCCTACGCCTTCCCCCAGTACCAATTATACAACGCCTATGACATCTCGGGGCTGGTGACACCCGGCACGACCAACCTCTTTGCGATCTTCAACCACTGGTTCGGCGGCGGGTCGGGTCGGGCGGCCAGTTCGCCCGGCGTGTTGATGAAGGCGGTGATTCATTACACCGACGGCACCAGCGCCAACATCGGCACCGACGGCACTTGGTTGCAGAGCCAGGCGACCAACTGGGCCACCGGCCAGTCCCTGCGCAACAGTGAAGGCGCGGGCTACATCGAAAAAATTTATGCCGGATCCCTCACCACAAATTGGTTCACGACCGGCTTCAACCCTACCGGCTGGACCGCCCCCACGGTGTACGCCGGCGGGCAGACCAATAATTCCACGTGGCCGGGCCCGCTCCTGCCCGATCTGACGCGTATCGTCGAGACGGTCCTCGCGCCCGTGTCGGTCACACAGATTGGCGGCAATTATGTCGCGGATCTCGGCAGAATTCATGCCGGTCTGCCGCTCATCACGTTTTCCGGCGGCACCCCCGGCACTGTCGTCAACATGGCCGGCGGTTTCGAGCTCCTCCCATCGGGCGATGTCAGCCCCACGAATGACGAGACCACCATCATGACCGACTTCGCGGTCCTTAACGGCTCGCCTTTCACCTTTCACCCGGTCGAGTGGGACCAGATGCGCTATTTTGAAATTACCAACCCGCCCATGCCCATCACCACGAACAACTTCTCGTTTGTCCAGCGCAACAGCCAGATGAACGACGCCTCCTCCTCCTTCTCCTCCCCCAACGCCAACCTCAACGCCGTGTGGGGTTTGATGAAACAAACCCTGCCCTTGGACGCGCAGGAGGAGTTTGTTGACTCCATGCGCCAGAAGGGCGGCTTTCTGGGCGACGGCTTCCAGCAGAGCCTGGCGGCGATGGAGGTGGAGGACGAGCGCCCGCTGACCCGCCGCCGCCTCAACGAGTTTCTCGAATCCATGGCCGAGTTCTGGGCCACGCCCGCCGCCAACGTCGGGCGGGTCAACGCCTGCTATCCGGACGACGAGAACTCGCGCGACATTCCCGATTTCACGCAGATGTTCCTGGACTGGGTCTGGGAGTATTACATGCAGACGGGCGACATTGGCTTTCTGGGCGCCAACTACACCCAGTTGACCAATATCGCCCAGTATGTCAACCGCGACCTCAACCCGGCCACCGGCCTGATCACCAACCTCCTCGGCGGCACCATGAATGGGGCCATCAACACCACCTACGAATATGGCGTCATTGACAACCCCACCGACATGTACTTCGGCTACGACTTGAACACCGTCCGCGGTAGCGGTCCCACCTCTGCCACCGTCATCAACGGCTGGGCCTGGGTGGACTACGACGTTGTTTCGCGAATTGCCGGCGAGTTGGGCAACACCGCCGACAGCAACACCTACCGGGCACTGGCCGCCAACCTGCAAGCCGCGATCAACACCAATCTGATCAACTCCGGCGGCCTCTATGTGGACGGCCTGGATGCCGGCTCGGCGCCCAGCACGCACACCTCGCAGCACGCCAACGCCTTTCCACTTTCGCTCAACCTCGTGCCGCTGGCGCAGCAGGCGGGCGTCGCCGCCCTGGTCGTCAGGAGCAACATGAGCGTCAGCGCGCTGGGTATCATCCAAGTCGTGCGCGGGTTGGGCGAGGCCAACCAGGGTCCGGGGTTGCTCAACCTCTTTACCAACGCCTCCAATTATGGCTGGGCGCGAATCCTCTCCCTCGGCGGGACGGCAACTTGGGAGTCCTGGACGGCCAACACCGACGGCGACAGCATGGCGCACGGCTGGGGGGCGGTCGGGCTGGATGGTTATGTGCGCTATATTCTGGGTGTGAAGCCGCTGACGCCCCAATTCGGGCAGGTGCAAATCATGCCGCTGGACTTCACCAACCTCCTCCCCTCCGCCAGCGGCACGCTCACGACCGACCGCGGCGCCCTCTCCGTCGAGTGGGACCGCAGCGCCGCGCTCTATCATCTGGCCGTCACCATCCCCGTAAATGTCACCGCCAACGTCTATGTGCCGCAGGGAGGCCTGGCTGGCACCACCGTCTATGTGGACGGCGCCACCGTCACGGGCACGCTGACCAACCTCGCCAGCACGGCCAACGGCTACCTGGGCGTCTTCGGCCTTGGCTCGGGCGCGCACAACATCCAGCGCGTCCTGGAATCCACTCCGCCCGCCAGCCTGACGGCCATCCCCGGCAACACCCAAATCTCCCTCTATTGGCCTCCGTCCCTGGGCACGACCAGCTACGTCATCCTGCGCGGCACCAGCAGCGGCAATGAGACCACCACTGTCGCCTCGGACGTCACAACCACTAATTACACCGACACCGGCCTGGTCAGCGGCGACACCTACTTTTACGTTGTCGTCGCCAACGGTCCGACCGGCCCCAGCGCTGACTCCCCCGAGGCCTTCACAACCACCGTCCTGGGCAGGGCTGCGACATGGACCGATGCCAACAACACCACCGACAACAACTGGTCGGATGCGCTCAATTGGACTCCGGGCGTGCCACAGAAGCCTGGAGACGCCGCCATCTTCCCGTCCGGCAGCGGCCTGCCCAGCCCAGTAACTTTGGATGTCCCAGAAACGGTGGGCGGGATCATCTTCAACAACTCCGCCTCCTACACGATTTCCGGCGCCGATCCCCTGACCTTGGACAACAAGGGCAACGGGGCCATCATCACCGTGGCCGCCGGCGCCGCCAACATGATTCAACCCGCGATTTCCCTGAACGACACACTGGAGACATGGGTCGGCGGCGGGGAATCACTGACGCTTGCCGGAAACATTGGCAACGGCGCCAAAGGCGAGCAGACGCTGACGGTGGGGGGATCGGGCGTCACCATTCTGAGCGGAGCCAACACCTATGGTCCTGTGGCTGGCACGGTCGGCACGACCTTGGGCGGCGGAGGCACACTGCAATTGGGGAACAACAGCGCGCTGGGCGGCGGAGATTTGAACGCAACGGACGGCACACTCCAAGTGGGCGTGTCGGGGTTGACCCTGAATAACAACATCAAGTTGGGAACCGGCACAACCACCGTGGACAACAATGGCGGGCTGAATTCCGCATGGAACGGGGTGATCAGTGGCGGCGGCGCGTTGGCGGCGGCCAACAGTGCCGGCATGGGGACCGGAACGCTGGTTCTTGGCGGTGCGAACAACTACACGGGGGCGACCACCATCGCCGCGGGTGCCGTCGTCAGCATTTCAGCGGACAGCGGATTGGGCGCGGCGCCCGCGTCGGCCACGCCCAACAGCATCGTGCTCAATGGAGGCGGCCTGCTGGGAAGCGGCGCTGTGGCGCTCAACGCCAATCGCGGCGTCGGCATCGGGGCGACAACTGGCTCCTCGGCGGGAACGGGACTCATGGACGCGGCCACCGGGGCGACTTTGACGGTCAACGGTGTGATCGCTTCGGCCGGCAACACGGGTGCGAACAACCTCGCGGTCAACACCCAGTCTGGCAGCGCCGGCACAGTGATCCTGGGCGCCGCCAACACGATTACCGGCGCCACGATTGTCAACGCCGGCACGCTCCAACTCAACAACCCAGTCGCCTTGTCCAACAGCGTCATCAATCTCAACGGCGGCGCCCTGGCCTTCGGCAACCAAATCACCACCTCGACCAATCTCGGCCTCAACGGTTCGGGAAACGCGGCCTTGGTCAATAATAATGGCCATGGGGTCGCCTTGACACTCGTCGGGGCCGGCCCTGGAACTTATTCCGGCAACCTGACGGACAGCGGCGCGGGTGGCAGCCTGGTCACGACCAATTCAGGCGCGTTGACTCTTTCGGGCAACAGCAGCTTGACAGGCGGGATCCCGGTCTCCTGCTATTCATGGCCATTGCAGCCGGGACCTCCCACCATCGTCAGCGCCAACGGCGGGGTCTTCGTCCAGAACGGCACCCTGCTGATTTCCGGCGGCACGTTCAACAGTCCTGGGGTCGCGTCATTTGGCGTTAACACGTTCCTGGCCGGCGTGCTTCCCCTGGGCCTTTTCAAGATGACGGGCGGCGCCGCCACTTTTGGGCTCGTCACCAACGCGGATGGCCAAAATGGGGATTTGATCTCCATCGCGGGGAACAGCACCTTCAACGCCACCGAAGTGGACTTCTACCGCAGCGGCAACGCCGGCTCCGTTGTCACTTCCGCGGGCGCTCCCCTCCCGATAGATTCCCCCGCGCTGGCGGATGGTATTATCGTCAACGGCCCCAACGCGGTCGCAAACGTGGGCACTCTGCTGCTGGGCATCGGCAACACGGGGGCCAGCATGATGGTGACCAACGGCGCCACCGTGACCATCACCAACAAATTCCAAGTCGGCGGCATGTCCCCCCTTACGACCAACCCCCGCTTTAGTGTTCTGCAAGTCGCCGGCGGCAGCTTGACCGTGTTGGACACCAATTACGGCATGGTCGTCGGCCAGAATGGGGTTACGAACAGCAGCCCGCCCACCTACGCCCCCACCTCCGACCAGGTGTATTTGTCCGGCGGCGTCACCACGGCGGGGATCATCAACTTTGGGCTTGCCAGTGATCAGGCGGGCGGGGGCAACGCCTTTTTGATTGTCAGCAACGCCACTTTGTATGTGGGCGGCGGCGGCATCGTGAAAAGCAACACCTGCTCGCCTCCTCTTACCAACACGATTGCTCTGAACGCGGGGGCGCTCCTTGGGGCCAAGGCCGCTTGGTCCGACACGCCGGCGACCCCGATCGAATTGTTCGCGGCGGCCACAGTGGCAAATCCGGCCAACATCCAAACGGCCGACGCTTCGGGCAACCCCCATGACATCACTCTGGGCGGAGCAATCTGGGGAAGGGGCGCGCTGGAGGTCACGGGTGGAGGCATACTGAAGCTGACCTCGCCCACCAACAGTTTCGGAGGCGGGATCAGCAACAGCGCCGCCAGCACGCTTGTCATCGGCGGCGCGGGCCAATTGGGCGGTGGCGCTTACGCGGGCAACATCACCAACAATGGCGTCCTGAGTTACAGCAGCAGCGCGGCGCAGACCAATCTGGGCGTCATTTCCGGGACTGGCGCGCTGAACCAAAACGGCTCCGGCGCGCTGACCCTTTCCGCGTCGAACACGTACTCCGGCGGCACCACCGTCAACGCCGGAACCCTGGCTTTGATCGGCGCGGGTTCGATTGCCGGCAGCACCAACCTCATCCTGGCCTCCGGCGCGACCCTGGATGTCTCGGCCGCCGCCGGCTTCACGGTGGGCGCGGCGCAGACCTTGAGCGGGACCGGCGCCGTCAACGGCGCGGTGACGCTCGACGG
>JBEKAN010000540.1:1315-2948 GCA_050015895.1 Verrucomicrobiota bacterium | reverse complement strand
TCGCGGGTGCTGGGGTGGGATTATTTGCGCCCGCTGGTGCGGCAATTGTGCGCCGCGCTGGATTACGCGCATGGAGAAAAGGTGGTTCATCGGGATTTGAAGCCGGCCAATGTGATGGTGGACCGCGCGGGGCGGCTGAAGCTGGCGGATTTTGGAATTGCGGCCGCGATGAGTGATTCGATGAGCCGCGGATCGGTGCGGCAACCCATCATTGGGACGCTGATGTACATGAGTCCGCAGCAGGTGGCGGGCAAGAGTCCGAAGGCGGCGGATGACATCTATGCGCTGGGAGCCACGCTCTATGAGTTGATGACCAGCCAGCCGCCTTTTCACTCGGGAGACCTGACGCATCAAGTTCTGAACGAGGCGCCGGAGCCGATCGCGGAGCGGCTGGAGGTGTTGGAGATCGGCAACGAAGTGCCGGCCAGCGTCGCGGCGATGATCATGGCGTGTCTGGCCAAAGAGCGCGAGATGCGGCCGCCCAGCGCCGCCGCGGTGGCGGAGTGGATTGGGTTGGATATGGCGCCCACGTCGTCGGGCAGGCATCTGGCGGGGCTGGAGAATCCGCCGACGGAGGAGGTCACAACCGCCCCTGGTCCGGAGAGCGGCGGCGGCAAGGCCTGGTGGCTGGCGGTCGCGGTGTTGGCCGCGCTGTCGGTCACGGGCGTCTATGCGTGGCGTTACAGCCAACACCGCGAAACCAAGGCGGCGGAAGCCTCCACGCCGAAATCGCCAGTGGCGGCCGCCTCAACTTCGTCAAACGACACCAAAGTGGTTTCCGCGCCCGCTCCCACACCCATCCCCGCTCCCAGGCCCGCGCCTCCGCAGCCGCAGCCCCTCAAGCCGGGGACCAAATTCTACATACTGGCGGGTCAGCGGGACAAACCGGGCGCCATGGATGGTCCGGGTTCGGTCGCGCGATTTAACAACCCCAGAGGTCTCGCGTTCGGCCAGGGGGCGCTCTATGTGGCCGACACGGGGAATAACATGATTCGGAAAATAACCACAAACGGCCTGACCGCCACCCTGGCCGGAGGGCCGGGCGCTCTTGGGGCCGCCGACGCGTTCCAGGGCGGCGTCCGCTTCAACCGCCCGGAAGGCGTCCAAGTGGGTGTTGCGGGAAATGTTCTGGTGGCTGACTCCGGCAACAACGCCATTCGCGTGATCACAAGAGACAATCGAGTCAGGGCCAGGGCCGGTCAGGTTGGACGGACGGGCGGCGCGGATGGCATTCAAGCACTGGCGACCTTCAACCATCCGGTCGGCATCGAGATGCGCGCGGCCTCCATTTATGTGGCCGATTCGGGAAACCACACGATTCGATGCATCACCGGCACCAATGTGACCACGCTGGCGGGGAAGGCCGGTGAAAGCGGAAGCGCTGACGGCTACGCGATGGAGGCACGCTTCAATCAGCCGATGGGGGTCACGGTCGGGCAGGGTGGAGATGTGTATGTCGCCGACACGGGAAACAACACGATTCGGAAAATCAGCGCGCTGGGAATTGTGACGCCGGTCGCGGGAAAGGCGGGGGCCGGCGGGCGGACGGACGGGAGGGGGAACATGGCGCGCTTCAACCAACCGCGAAGCATCCGGTGGCAAAACAAGACATTGTATGTGGAGGACTCGGGGA
>JBEKAN010000540.1:0-1301 GCA_050015895.1 Verrucomicrobiota bacterium | reverse complement strand
CATTCGCATGGTGGCCCCGGACGGCACGGTGAGCACTTTGACGGGCGCGCCTTCGGGCGATTTGGCGTTGGATCTGGAGGGCAACTTGTACGTGGCGGACTACCGGCATCACATTATTTTGACGACGATTCCGACCGGTGTGGCGTGGGAGCCGGGCAAATGAGAAGAGTTCAGGAGGACCGTCCGTGGATATACCAGTGCATGAGGAGGGCTGATGTTTTTTCTCGAAGCGCCTGTGTGCCTGTCCGCGACGCGGCAAAGTCTGTGAACCGCTCCTGAGCGCGCTTGATGCGATTTTGCAGTTCCTCCAGGCACAGCGCGCAGGCCGGGGCGGACTTTGGAACTTCAATGGCGCCTCGAATTCCAGCCCCAGCCAACGCCGCCACCAGGGCGGCTTGTTCAGAGCTGGCGTAAGTAATATGGTGGGTTTCTTTGTTGCCTTTGAACACCACGCCGCTGGGATCGAACATATCACCCGCTCCAAGAGCCTCCGGCTTGCCCTCGGGAATCTTGACTGGTTCTCTCTCATGATACGCCGATTTGATCCACTCGGCCACGCCAAGTCCTTGTTCTCCCTGAGAAAGTGAATGCCAAATGCTTCCGGCCAAATCCTGCGCGTCGAATCTGCGGCTGTTGTTGCCGGCCCGGTTCTCCATCGCCTGAATGTCCTGCGTGCGCTGGTACCGGTAATACTCCGTTGTGACCCGGTAGAGTTCGTCCACCATTTTCTGCCGCTCCTGTTTGCTCGTGACCCCAATGAGTTCGAATACGCAATCATCGAGTTCACGTCGGTCCGCCTGGCACAACTCCGCCGGGAGTTTGGGTTCGTTGAGCAGAATCTGCCGCATCGCCTCCTCGGAATGGCATTGGAGCAGGGCCTCCTCAACGAGATGCGTCACGTCGCGCCGCATCATCATTTTCAACGCGGCATCCATGCGTCCGGCCAAATCCTGGGAAACACCGCGCGGATCGGGGATTTCCAAAAGAACGGTGTCCACCACCTCGGTTTTGAGCGTGCCTTCGGCGCCCGCATAGCGACCGTAGAAACATTTTAAGAGCGCAACTATGGTGCTGTTAAGAATCGCGGCGAGCGCCAGACGTTCGTTCCGGTTTGCAAGAGCCGGAACCACCGTGTACAAATTGCAATTGCATACCAACCCTTCAGGATTGGCTGGGACGATATGGCGGTATTTTTGCGCTTTCGGCCAGAAGCAAACTCCTCTCTCGTCCTTCGTCACGTCATACCACAATGGTCGAGTCAGGCATGACGACCGAAGCGGCACCGGAACCGCCAGAGAGTT
>JBEKAN010000539.1:0-2510 GCA_050015895.1 Verrucomicrobiota bacterium | reverse complement strand
CACCGCGGCGCAAACTCCGATTGCAGTCCCGACTCGATCCTGCGTTTTCGTTCCACTTGATTCCGCATCCGCCCCGGCGGGCCATTGCCCGGCGAGGCGATCCGTTCAGTCACCCATCTGGTTCTAGCGCCGTTGAGCCAGTTCTTCCGGACCCCCATTTCGGACCGAAAGGAGCGGGCCGGGATCGCTCCGGGTCCCGGCTCCCTCCGGCCCGTTTTTCCGGGTCATCTTTCTTTTACTCCCGCGGCGCCGCTTTTGGCAAGCCGCGTTCGCACTGGCTCTGCGCCCAATGGCGGGAAGCCCGCCATCCAGAAAACCTTCAGTGCCGGGCCGTGTTCATTCAATACCAAAGAGTTCTGGTTCCCTGGCAGCCTCGCGGCTTCCGGGGCCCAACCCGTTCTTGACTCGCGGCACGGTCGAATCACCTGCAAAAGTCTTTCCGCCACATTTCTCTCCTAGTCAGGAGAGCCGCCGCCTCCAATCAAACCAAAGGGCTCAAGGGCCAACCCCTTTCCTGGCTGACGGCGGTTCTCACAAATTCAGGTTCGTTTCATCGCCAGTTCTGGAAACATTCGTCTCTCGTCGTAGTGGGTTTGCCGCGCCATCAGGTGCCAGGCGGCTTTGGCCAGCTTGCAGGCCAGGGCCTTGGTGGCCAGGACGGGGTTGGTCTTGGCCGCTTTGCGGTCATGCCAGCGCCGGCAAGCCTCGTCGTGGCGCTTGGCGAAGTTGGCCGCCTCCACAAAGGCCCAGCTCAAATACTTGTTGCCGCACTTGGCATTGTTCTCGCCTTTGGCTTTCCCGTTGCTCAGCCGCCGCGCGTCCACCGTGCGGCAGTAGCTGGCGAAATCCCCGTCCGTCTTGAACCGGCCGATGTCTCCCACCTCCATCGTGATGGTCATGCCCAGGATTTTGCCGATCCCCGGAATCGTGAGCAGCCGCTCATAGAGGGGGATCTCCCGCGCGCAATCCAGCACCGCTTTCTCCACCCGGCTGATGCCGGCGGCCAGCGCCGCCATCTGCTCCACTTGCACCTTGGCGATCAATTGATTGGCCGGATGCTCGTAGAGCGCGACCGCTTCTTTGGAGGTCAGTTGCTTCAGTTGGTTCAGCGGCAGGGCCTGCCCGGTGGTGCGCGCGTAGAGGCTCTTGAAACTGAGCATCAGCGCGGTGCGTTGATGCACCAGGTTGGTCCGCCGGCGCAACAAGTCCCGCACCGGCCGCAGCCTCGCCTCATAGATGTGTGCTTTGGGCAGGATGTTGAGCCGCTGCAACTCGGCCAGGTGGAAGGCGTCGTGCTTGTCATCCGCGTGTTTGATGCCCTTGTACTGCTCGATCTGGGCCGGATTGGCCAGGTCAATGGCGTACCCGCGCGCGCGCAAGCCGTCCACCAGCCAATACCAATTGAACGTGGATTCCACCGCCATCGCTTGCAACCTCGGCTTGAACGGCTGGACAAAACCCACCACCTGCTCCAGATTGCAGTCCAGCTTCCGCTGCGCGATTCGCTTCCCGTCCTGGTTAATCACACCGATCACAACATTATTGCTGTGCAGGTCAATCCCTGCGTATAATTTCTCTGTGGCTCTCTTCATGGTAACTGCGTATAATTTCTCTGTGGCTCTCTTCATGGTAACTTTCGTTGATTGTTTACTACCAACTAACAACAACGCTTTTACCTTGAGGAGGCCACTCGCCTCAACTGCCCTTAATGTTTATCAAACTATAGTTTTGTAACAATATGGCTTGACTCCCTGGCTGGTTTTGGGGAGGATGCGCTCATGCCACGGCAAATCAGAATCGAATATGAAGGGGCCATCTACCACGTCCTCAGCCGGGGCTGGCGTCGCGATTGCGTCGCGAGACCCTGTTGACCATCGGGGAGATCGCGGAACGGTTGCACATGGGAAGCCGCAAGACCCTGAGCAGCAAGCTGCACCACTGGAGGAAGGCGCATGAGAAAGAAAAATGAAAGCCCGGAAAACGGCCAAAACTATAGTTTGACCAGTGCCCTAATGGGTGACCCCTTTCAACAAATGGGAATGCCAACGGCGGCGACCGAGGGAGAATATTTCTGGATGATGGGGGGGAAGGTAGATTCAGGTGCTCCCGTAATTACGCGCCCGGCTCCTGCTGCTGGAGCAAATGCAGGTGGTTCAATGGAAGCAGTTGTCAATCCCGGTGGAGTTCAGATAAACTGGTTTCACATGCCATGAAGATGCCGCCAGAAATCCTAACCCGCTTGCTCAAAGGCGAACACCTGGATGTCGAGCAGCGAAAGGCGCTTGGTCTTTGGCCGTGCGAAACGCTCAAATACGATGAAGTTGCGGAACATTTAAGCCTACTCCTGGAATCTGACGAGTGGTTTCCACAACCACCGCCGACCCCGAATCCTGGCATGGCTATACGAGAAGGTATCTACATTCGGCATGATGGACGAAATCACTTTTCCAGCGTTGCCCAACGTTCGTGTGCGGACGCTCCTGCTGTCCTAGCCGAGAAAACGGAGACGG
>JBEKAN010000538.1:0-2840 GCA_050015895.1 Verrucomicrobiota bacterium | reverse complement strand
CCTCTTTACATCCGCGTCTGCGACGGCGCGCAGTGTTCCTCCTTTGTGACCTTCAGCGGCCAGCAAATTCAAGTCGCCGGGCAAAACGTGACGGTGCTTGCCGACGCGCGCGGCGGGATCATCCTGGAGGGCGACCAATTTGTCTGGACGAGTGCCGAACCGGCTCATGCCGCCAGTCGTATGAAAATCGCCGCCAAAATCCTCGCCCCTGTGGCGATGTGAGCGCGTGAAAACCAGGAATGCTTCAATCTCTGGTGGTAGGGCGGGACTCCGTCGAGCCGAAACTCGATTTCTTGGGAAAAAGTCACGGCTCGACCGAGTCTCGCCCTGCCTTTCCCAGTCTTCTCTGAAGCCCTGCTATGAACGCGTGAAAACCATCGTATGCATTCTCGCAGTTTTCATTTCCGCCCCGCCGCTTCCGGCGCAGACAAACGAGCCGGTCCGGCTGGCGCTGATTGCGGAATCGGACGAAGCGGCGCCGGCGTCGGATATTTTGACCGCGCAGTTTTCAAGCAACCCACAAATCCATCTGCTGGAACGGAATGAGATCGAACGCGTTTACCGGGAGCAGGGCATGTCGGCGGCCAACCGGGATTATCTCAAGCTGGGCCAGATTCTTGGCGCCGATGGATTGCTGCTGCTCAATGTCAACAGAGCCGCCCAGGCAACAAATCTGACAACGCGACTGATCGCCGTCAAGCCGGGGGTTGTGTTGTTGGATGAAAATTTTCCATGGCCGATAAAAGACCTCACCGGCTGGCCTCCTGTGGTGGCGAATCATCTAAGCTCGCTTCTGCCCAAGCTGACCGTGCTGGAGAAGGACGCGATCCCCATATCCATCGTCAACCTGCGCTCCGCGACCGGATCGGAGGAAGCCAGGGAGACCGAACGGCAGTTGAAGCTGCTGGCCATTCAGCGCTTGAGCAAGGAACGGCAGTTGTTTGTCTTGGAACGGCAGAGGATGGAATTGCTGGGCGAGGAGAAGGCGTTGAAGTCGGATGACTCGCCTTTTTGGAACGGCAGTTTCCTGTTGGATGGCGTGGTGGATCAAAATGGGTACACGAGAGACACCATCACGATCAACGCCCGACTGACTCCGCCAAAAGGCGCCGCGCCTTTGCCGATAGAAGCCAGCGGCAGTCGCACCAACTTCGCGGAAGTCATCAATCAATTGGCGACAAAAGTCAGTGAGGCGTTAAAGCTCAATATGACCTTAAGAGAATGGAATTCGACTGACGAATCGGCGCGATATTTCAAGGAAGCGCAATGGGCGCTTGGGTGGGGAGTGCTTTCGGAGGCGCAAGCGGCGGCGGATTCGGCGTGGGCATTGGGGAAAAAGGACTTGGAGTGCGCCACGTTGCGGGTCAAGGCATACATGGCGCAGATTCCAGCGGTTTCCGGCGCGTACCAAGGCGGCGAGGCCACCTTTTCTCCGAGCTTCAACGGCAGAAGCTTGCCAGTGCAAGCCGCGATCCAGGAGCTGATGAACGAGCATCCTTATTGGAAAGCATACAGCATTCAAACCAGAAAGGAAGACGGAGGAAAGGTCGCTCGTTTTTCTTTTGCCGCCAGAGCGCCCGATCCCAAAGACATTGACCGCTCATTGCGGACCTTGGAACTTTATTATGACTTCTGCCGGGCGTCGCCCCTAGGCGAGCCAAAGGCTGGGTCGGATTGGTATCGTTTGGGAATCAGGAACTTGACGCTGGCGTCCTGCGTTCTGGAGCAATTCTGCCTCATGCCGGAGGCGCAGGCGCACGTGGCCGGCAAACTGGCCGACCTGCGCGCGTTGGCACGGTCTGTCGCGGAGATCGTTTCGCAATCGCCTTCGGTGCGCTCCTCATCTCCACATCGCCACGCCAGGGGAGCTTGAGGATAGTTATATCCGCCCTGAGGTGGATGAATTGGGCCAACCTCGCAATATATTCGGGTGCGCCGTTCGTTGGGGCTGTTTCTGGCAGGAACGACCGGAGGAAGGCGTCGCGCTTTACCGCGAATTGATGGGAAGTCCGCTCTTTGTTCGTCTGCATGCCGATTTTTGGTTTAGAGATCCGAATTATCCCAGGCTGGCCGCGTGGAACGCGGATGATCAAAAGCGCCTTCCAGAAATCTGGCGCGGTTTTGTGGGCGAACTGAACGCGTCCACGAATTACTTTTGGCGGATGGAGGGAAAAGCTCTGGCCTGCGTGGACTCCGAAAGCGTCACATGGACAACCAACACCGACTTGAGCACAATCAGCCGACTCTGGGACCTGCGCGCTGAGAAGGACAATGAGACGAAGGGGCTTTGCGACGCCTTGTTCGACTTTGTTTCAACAAATTACCAAGCCATCGTCACAAATAATGAAAATCTCCAGCGGAACGACTGGGGGTTGGGTTCGATCTTCGGTCGAAACTCCGAATATGCAGCCAAATTCGCGGCGCTGCAGCGCGATTACACGACCCGGATTGACGACCGGCCGTTAGAAGATGCGAACCGCGCGATTGTTGAAAAGCAGAAGCAGTTTCTACGGGACAACAAGCCATTTGATGCGGGGACATTCTCACAGTTGTTCCCCAGGATGAACTACTCCAAAGCCCAGGCGGTGGAGCTTCAGCCGCTGCTGGCCGCCTACAGGACCAATCTCGTTGGTGGTCCGTCGGGCGTTGGGGCCCTGCAGGTGTGGCAAGTGCAGGAGCGTGTGCGATACACGCTCGATCCCACGTCGGCGATGACACCCCCGCCGGGTCAAGCCCAGGCATCCACTCCGCCCGCTATCAAGAAACCGGTTGTTGTCAAACCGGTTCCAGCCAGCGCGCCGGACATTGTCACCAACGTGCTGGTTCTCCGGAGATTTCTT
>JBEKAN010000537.1:0-2846 GCA_050015895.1 Verrucomicrobiota bacterium | reverse complement strand
CCCAAGTTCGTCAGTTCGGGGATAGCGGGGCTTGATTATCAACGACTTTGGTGTTTTTGAGACCGTTTTTCTCCACTACATTTGGCACGATTTTCGGCGCGTTGGGCAGATCCAATCCCAATCGCACCAGCAGTTCGGCCACCGCCCGATCCGGGCGGGCGACCACACGCAACCGCACTTCGCGGGTTTGCTGGCTCTGGGTTTCTTTGATGGGCAGCACGACGTCCATGCTCCGCACGGTGGCCACTTCCTTGATGAGTTGGCGGGCGCAGTTGCCCAGGCCTTTGCCGCGCATCCACATCTCCAGTGTGCGCCACAGCGCCAAGCTCAGGAAACAGACCAGGATATGGGCTTCCACACGCCGGGTCTTTTGGTGAAAGACTGGGCGCAGGCTCAAGTCGCTTTTGCTGATGCGAAAGGCGTCCTCGGCTTGTGTCAACTGCATATACCAGTGCCAGAGTTTGGCCGGGTCTTTCTCCGGACAGTTGGTGCGCAACAAATATGCCCCCTGGGCTTGTTGCGCCCAAGCGGCCCGTTCGGCCTTCTCGATGATTTGCAATCCGCACGCGCGGCCGGCCGGGTCGCGTTGCACGATGATTTCCATCAACCGTTCCGCGGCTGGAAAACGGCCCAGCCAGCGGCCCACGCGCCGCTCGATCCGGCCCGGGTCTTTGGCCGGACGCCGTTGCAGCGTGGCGTGGGTTTTGTCCAGCCGCGCCCGCAGCCGTTGCCGCTGGAGTTCCAGCATGGCCGCCTCCTTCTGCCGCCGCGCGCTGGAACGGCATAGAATATACTGCTCCTCAGGACCGCCGTCGGGATGGGCCACCAGTTTGACCTCCACCCCTTCCTGCACTGGCGCCCAGTCCTTGTCCTCCAACAGTTGCGCTTGGAACATTTTGATCTGGCTCTTGGGCGTGCCCACCAGATACAGGGCCTTGCGCAGCCGCAGAAAATCAATGTTCTCTTCACTGATCATCCCGCGGTCCAGAACCCAGATGCGTTTGGCTTTCCCGTATTTTTCCTCCATCAACCGCACCATGTCCTCAATCGTGGTGACATCCGCCCGGTTGCCGTCGAAGATTTCGTAGCCGATGGGCAACCCTTCGGGCGTGACCACCAGGCCAATGTTGACCTGTTTGCAGTCCGGCCGCTTGTCCCTCGAATAGCCGCGTTTGGCTTTGGTGTTGCTTTGAGCCTGACCCTCGAAATACGTGCTGGTGACGTCGTAAAGAAGAAACTCGAAATCCACCCCGAACCAGCTTTGATACCGCTCTTGCAAATGCGCGCACAGCTTGTCCTTGTGCGCATGGAGTACGTCCAGGCCGCGATACAGCCGCGCGTCATTGATGTGGCCCAAGGACACCCCCAGCAAATCCTCCAGCGCGCTGTCCGCGTACCAGCGCTCCGCCACTTCCAGTTCGCTCCGTTGCTCGCAAAAGCGCGCCACCGTCAGAATGCACGCCGTTAATTCCCAGGGCACTTCCTCCCTCCCCGTTTCGATGAGGCGACTCAACAAAATGTGCAACCCCAAACGACGCCACAGGGAAAGCGCCAGATAAACCCGCCCAAAATCCCGCACCCGTTCCACCCGCACCCCCTGCAAATCCACCTGCGCCCATTGCGGCGGCGAGCCCTTCGGCAGCGGTTGGCCCAACAGACCCTGCGCCGACTCGGACGCCCGACCTTCCAGCAAAGCGGCCACATCCCCCCAACCGTGCCGCGAGTTGCTTTCCAATCCGGGTTCCTTGCCCAACGTGGCGACGATCTCTTGGCGCGGCCCCCGAGCGGTGCGGACTGTTTTGACCAAAGTCCAATACTCGTAAGCCTCCCCATCGACGAGGCGGCGATTGCGTCGCAAAAACATGCGTGGACTTTACCGCAACCCAAGACGCTCCCTCAACAGGCTCTTCTCCCTCAACAGGCTCTTCTCCACTACAATCCCTTTTGAGTTATTTCCTGAATCGTCCCCCTATGAACCGCAAGCGCAGCCGCGCCAAAAAATATTAATTTCGCACCCCAATTGACGAACTTGGGTTAACCCTTAGCTGAGGAACACGCGATGGCGAATTCCCCTTGCCCGGACACCTCAGGCGGGAGCCTCCGACCTCTGGGACTGGCCTGTCATCGGCACAAAGCGAACCGGCAGGACCGTGTGCCGCTCAAGTCCGCCACCTTGTTTACGCAGCAGCACCAATTTCTGGTCGCATGTGGGGCCGACCGGAATAATCATCCGGCCACCGTCTTTGAGTTGCTCGATGAGCGGGTGCGGCACTCTCTCCGGCGCACAGGTGACAATAATGGCGTCGAATGGTGCAGCCTCCGGCCAGCCTTCGTGGCCGTCGCCGACGCGCACATTCACATTGGTGTGACCGAGCCGATTGAGGGCGACCGCAGCCTGCCTCGCCAAGTCTTCGATGATCTCGACCGTATAGACCTCCGCCACTAATTCGGCGAGGATGGCGGTCTGATAACCGGTGCCGGTGCCGATTTCCAGAACGCGGTCGGTCGGCTTGGGCTGGAGCTGCTCGGTCATGAAGGCGACGATATAGGGTTGCGAGATGGTTTGGCCGTGGCCGATGGGCAGCGCACCATCCTGGTAAGCCTGATCACGCCGGCGCTCCGGTACGAACTCATGGCGCGGCACCTTTCCCATCGCCGCCAGAACAAGGGCGTTGGTGATATTGCGCCAGCGGCCGGAGAGCTGTTCCACCACCATGCGTTGCCGAGCAAGGGCAGGGGGATCCTCAGTCCCAAGCGCCAGCCGAGGCGGGGCCATTTCATCCGCCCCCCAAGCCCCCAACCACGCCTTCAGTAGCAGCGATGGCTTCCTCATGTCCTCAACATAG
>JBEKAN010000536.1:0-3730 GCA_050015895.1 Verrucomicrobiota bacterium | reverse complement strand
TTTTCAGCAAGGTGTTTTTACTTGAAAAGGAACCAGCACCGTCTTCGTGGTGATAACTTCCAGGCACGTTAATAGAAAGCCAAAGCGGGCGCCGATCATCGAATATTCAAACCGCTCGACTGACAGCCGCCGGGGATCGCTTGCCCAGACAACACGGCCCGTTCCTGGCTTTCAGTTGGCGGACACGGTGCTCAGTTTGGCAATCAACGTGTTTTGTAATTCCCACGCCAGGCGACGGAGCCAGCGCTTGATGTTACAAGCCGCACCGATGAAGTAATTTTGGAGTTTGGCTTTGGACAGGCCGCGATAGCGCGCGTGCCTCAATCCGTGAGCGCGAACCAATTCGCTCTGGGTGCCTTCGATGGCGTTGCGGTGTTTCATCCGTTGCTGGAACGGTTTGGTTTGCTGCTCCTGCCGGCGCGCCTGCAAGGTGGTATGATGCTCCCCCACCACCAGCGTGCGGTGCGGGTGATCGGCCTTGATGCATTGCTGGCGCAAGGGGCAGTGGCCGCAGAGCGAACTGCTCCATTCAAAGCGACAGGAGACTTTGCCCGCGGCTTGCTCCTGCAAACGGCTGCATTGCGTGTTTGCCTCTCCGGCTGGACAAACCGCTTGGCGTTGCTCGACCGTGACGGTGAATTGCTCCGGGGTAAAACGTCCCTCGTTGTTGTGTGGGGAAGCCAGCGCCGGACCGATCAACTCCCGGCCTTGCGTTGCTGCTTCCACCAACTTCTCAGTGGAGACATACGCCGCGTCCACATACTGGACGGGCGGCTTGTCCATGCCCAAAGCCTGCTGCTCCAGTGCCATCTTCTGAGAGCCTTCCTGGTCGCTCTCCCGCGCCGCATGGGTCACGATGCCGCGGATGAAATTGCGCGTCGGTTCGTCCGGAGCCAGGATCGCTTCGCACACGGTTTCGGCCACTTGGACTTTGTAGCCCACATGCTCCTTCTTCTGCTCCCCCCTGCCTTTGGCGGCATAGGTGGCGTCTGGATCGTGCGGGTTTTGCACCCGCTCCGAACTGAGCAGTTCCTTGGTTTTGGGTTGGGGCGCCGCGGTGCCGGCCACGACCTCAAATTGTTCCGAAAACACCCGGGCCAGCAATTGGGCTTGCGTTCCCCGCACCCGCGTTTGGGCCGCCGGGCTCGCCACCCAGCCGAGCAACCGCTCTGCGTCCGTCCCCGCTTCGACCATCTTGCGCGCCAAAGTTTCCAGCGGGGCGCGGTAATCGGCTTGACTGTCCCCATAACGTTCCCACACCTGCGGCCACCATTCCGGACGCGCTTCCCCCGGGATTTGTTCTGCCAATTCGACCAGCGCCAGACGCAAACTCTCCCGCACACAATCCAAACGGCTCATCCGGCTGACCCGCCCGAACATCTGCGTGGAGTCCCAGCGCTGGCGGCTCTGGCGCGCCACCAGTCCGGCGGCGACCAACTCCTGGATCACCAGGTCAAAGCCGATCGTGCTCAGGTCATGCTCCAGCAAGCGCTGGCGGAAATTGACCAGCGTGGTGGGATGGAACAACTCATCGCCCACCTGTCGGTTCAAGGCGAAATTCCAACCGGCGTGGTAGTGGAGCAAATCCACCGCTTGACGGTCCGGCACCGCTTCCAGATACTGCAAGAGGCTCACTCCCAGCAACAGGACCGGTTCAATGGCCAGACGACCGTTGTCCGCGCAATAGCAGGCCTCCAATTTGGCCCGAACCCGGGCCAGCGCCGGATAGACCTTGCGGGCGAAAAGCCGGTAACGGTCGGTGTCGGCAAAGAGGCTGCCGGAGATTCCGGCGGTTGAAAAGAGTTCCGATTGCGTGGAGAAGGCGGGCAGGCTCATAATTTGGCGGATGACAAAGCAAATACCATGCGGGTGCCTTATAGAGTAGCCACAATCCCATGCAAGCCCAATTCGAAATGAAAGTCCAGGTGATTCGATCCAAAGGCCGGGCCACCCGGCTTTTCGTCAACGTCCCGTTGCCTTTGGCCGCCGCGCTGGATTTGCAGGCGGGCGAACGGGTGCGCTGCAGGCGGGCGAACGGGTGCGCTGGCAACTGCTGGCTCGTTCCGAGCTGCGGCTGATCCGTCTGGCCCCGCCGCCGGCCAGAAAACCCTCAAAAAGGTAGTCGGAGGTTTTTCAGCAGAATCAGTCTTGTAACAATATGGCTTGACTCCCTGGCTGGTTTTGGGGAGCATGCGCTTATGCCACGGCAAATCAGAATCGATCGGTGTCACCGATCACTTCCAAACCAGCCACTCGGGGTCGTCGGTCTCGGAGGGGTCACACCATAACATCGTAATGCAGGGAGTGCGGGATATAACTGGTAAATGTGCGACCTCCTATGGCGGCTCGGGGAAGGGTGATGGATTGGGGGATTGGCAGGCAGCCGATGGGAAGATCAGGAAGCCAGTTGACGTTGAAAGCGAATCCTGTTGACGGGTCAGATGCAGACGCAGATCACTGGATATCTCGGAATAGGGGCCGGTGCCTTGCCTGTCAACATCCCGGCAGCAAGCCCGCGTGATCAAGCAATGGAAATAGCCTGCCATTTCCAGAACCGTCGCGAAAATGCGCCCTTTCCTTCGGCAAGTCCTTTACTGTCAGCCAGTTACGAAGCCGTCAGGCGCTTTTCACTATTCCCTATTCCCCATTCCCAATTCCTCCACCTGACGGGTCCCTGACGGCAACCTGACGGCTTTCTGACGGGTCAAACCTCAAAAATCCCCAATCTTTTCGGGGGTCCTGACGGGTTGACGGCTCAAAACCCCTGGAAGCCCCCCCTCCTGCCTTGGGCGCTTCCATCAAACCAGCCATTTCGCAATGGCTCTCGTTCGGAGGTCGGAGGGGTCTCGGAGGGGGCAGACTATAACATCGTAATGCAGTCAGTGCGGGATGTAAGCGGTCAATGTGTGACCTCCTGTGGCGCCTCGGGGATGGGTGATGGATTGGGGGATGGGCAGGCAGCCGAACAAAAATTCAGGCGGCCAGCTTGACTTGAATGGAGCGGGCTTTCTTCCAGTTTCCCGGCGTCAGTTGGCCTGGATGCTTGCGGGCTGGTCGCGCACAGACCGAGGCGACGGGCACTGCCTTGAGTTGAGATTCTCCACGATCAGTGTGCCGCGTTTGGCACTCAGAGCGCGTTTGGTGTCTATTGGAACAGCAGGCGGTAGAAGGTCATGAAGCCGCCGGGAACGAGGGTGATGTCCGAGGTGGCTCCGTTGGTGGAGACCGTGTTGGTCGCGTCCGACCAGGCCACCGGCAGGCTCAAATTGGTGGCCGAGAGCAGGACAAACCCGGCCGGATTGGTCGGCCACATGGCCGTGATCGCCGGCGGCAGGTTGTTTGTCGTCACGACGTGTGTGACAGGATTGGTGACCAGGATCGTTTGCGCGCCCGACTGGCTGATGCTGAATGGGGGGGGATAAACCACCACTGCGTCGGGGCCGAACTCCCAGGTGGTGTTGGCGCTGTCCGTGGCGGTGGCCGAAATATAATTGCCGGGGGGAACCGACGCAGGAAGAGTCAACACAAACTTGGCGGCGCCACCGGTGATGTTGGTCGAGCCGAGGCACGTCATGCCCTCCCCGTAGCCAGACGGGTTCGGCGTCACGTTGGCGTAAAACTGGATGAGAAACGGCCCGCTGGCGTAATTGGTCATGGACCCTTGAATGGCCGTCGTCCCTCCCCCGCTGACCGCCTCCGTCAACACTGGCAGGTTGGAGATGGTCACCCC
>JBEKAN010000535.1:2400-4196 GCA_050015895.1 Verrucomicrobiota bacterium | reverse complement strand
GTCAGGGTGGTCGCCACAGAGCCATAGAGGATGCCCGTCGCGGGCAGCACAGTCTGGGAGCCTGACA
The DNA here is from genome assembly GCA_050015895.1 of Verrucomicrobiota bacterium. GTDB lineage: Bacteria > Verrucomicrobiota > Verrucomicrobiia > Limisphaerales > Palsa-1400 > JBEKOF01. Next base: position 4,129 of record JBEKAN010000535.1, on the reverse strand, counting down.
TACTTCCCCCGTCGTTCAGCTTGGAGCCGTTCAACTGCCACTGGCAAGTCAGCGGCAGTCCGCCAGCCACGCTGGCGGTGAACGACGCCGTCGTTCCTCCAATCAACGCCAGACTGGCCGGTTGGGCGGTTATCGCGGGCGGCTTGATGATTGAAAGTGACACGGCGCGGCTTTGGACGACGCCATCCGTCACGTTGGTGAACCAGACCGTGCCGCTGTAACTTCCCACAAACAAATTGCTGGCGGTCGCGTTCAAGCTCACCACCACCGTCGCCAACCCCCCGCCCGGAGTCAGCGAGCCGCCGGGGAGCGAGACGCTCAGCCAGGGCGCAGTGGCGGCGGCGCTCCAATTGAGCGCGGCGCTTCCCACATTGGTCAACCCATAGCTTTGAGACGAAGGCGCCAGCGGGCCGCCCACCGCCCCGCTGGAGGCCAAACCGCCCAGAGGCGAGATTTGCAGCGAATCCGGCGGCGCCAGCACGTTGACCAGATTGCTTCCCGTCGGCGCGCCCCACCCCGTGCAAAGGTCGTAGCCCGGCACGGCGTAGAAGAGCGACGGACTTTCGCTCCAGGTGTTGTTGCCCGTGGTGATGTCGTGAAAGCAACTGGCATAGTTGGCCGACTGTCCCAGCGCATAGACGGCCGGATTCAGGAAGCCCATCGTCGGCCGGCCGTTGGCCACGGCTTGCTGGTTCACCAACGCGGTGAAGGCCGCCCACAACGGCGTCGCGCAACTCGTCCCGCCCACACTCCCCTCTTCGCCGTCGTTGGCCACCAGGAACACATTGTCCGCCGTCAACGCCACATCGGGGACGTTGCGAAAATTGGTGGACCCCTGGTTGGTGACCATGCTCAGGCCCAACTGCCAGGCCGGGATCGGGTATGTGGTGCTGATCCCCCCGCCGGTTCCCTCCCCATTGTAATCCGGGCCGAACTCCACATCCCAATTCCAGACCGTCTCCGACACCCACGCGCCTCCGGGGCCGCTGGTGGTCAGCGTGGTGCCCCCGACGCTGATGATATTCGGGTCGTCGCTCGGCGAGGCCACTTGTCCCACATACGCGTCGCCGTCCCCGGCGGCGTTGAAATACGACTGCCCCTGCGCGGCAAATTGCTGGAAAATCTGCTCCGTCTCCGCGTCAATGCCATAAGTCCACGAGGCGCTCAATTGGCTGGCCAGACCGTCGGTCGCCATCCGGTTCAAAACGTCATCCGGCGCCTCTCCCTCATACACAATCACCGACGAGAGTCCCGGCGCCATGCACACCGCCATGTCAATGTCCAGCGCCACTTCAATGTTGGCCCCTCCCGGCACCCCGTCGAAACCGTCCAGCAGAACATTTTTGAGCGGGACGGCGGGAATCCCCGCCAGGCTGGCGTAGTTGGTGATGTCGCTGGGGAAATAACCGTCGAATTCCAGCAAACCGACCGTTTGTCCCGCGCCCATCAGCGCCAGGCCCGGCGCGTAGGCCGCGCGAAAGTCATTGCCCATGAAAGTGCCCGAAGGCCCGGAGCCGGTGCCAGTGGCCGGTCGCGCCCCCGTCGCGTCACCGATGGGCTTGAATCTCAGGCTCATCGGATGCGGCACAACGTAGTTGTCCAGTCCGCTGATGTGCAATACCGGCGTCGCCAAGTCCAGCGACGGCTCGACATCCGGCGCATAAAACTCCCGCGTCTCCCGCGGATGCGCATACGTCCGCATCGTCACATGGAACGCCCTCTCGATATT
>JBEKAN010000535.1:0-2386 GCA_050015895.1 Verrucomicrobiota bacterium | reverse complement strand
CGCCGTCACCTTCAGCCCGTTGGCCGCGGCAAACGCGGTCACCGCCCGATAATCCTCCTCTGTCGGGCCGAACCTCTCCGCGAACTGCGCCGGGGTCAGATAATGATGGTAATCCGGGCTGGCGGGGTCATAGATCCTCTGCAACAGGTTGGTCAGACCCTCCTTGTCGCGCAAGGGCAGCCCTATGGCCAGCTTCAACTCCCGGGACCCCTCCAGACGGCCAACTGCGGTCAAGTGGGCGACGGCGGCGGGGACATGGCCCTGCAAGGACTGCGTTTGGACCGTTTGGGCAATGGCGGCAAATTGAAGACAAAACAGCGCGGTGATTCCAAAACCTCTTTTCATGCTAAAACTTTCTCACACTTGCGCCGCCGCGCATGATCCTCCAATCCAGCCGCGGCAACGCATTTTTTGCATCCGGCGACAGCGCCACAAATGGAGCAGTCCCGGTGGAGACACGGGCAGCGTAAACACCCCCCAGTCAAACGCAAGACTTTTTTGCGACAGACTTTTTTTTTCATCAGTCTGCTTTCTCTCATTTCCAGCAGACCAACAAAAGTCCATCTTCTTCAGCCGTGGTCTGGTTTTTGGGGACCCCCTCCGAGCCTCGGCACGGCGCCCGCGGCGTCAGCGCCTAATGCCCTGAACGCAAGCGCCGCTTGATCCTGTTGTTCGAATGCCAGCGTAGTAGATGCACGCCTGCCATCATAGACGTTATGCTTGGCCAGATAGAAATCCAATTTCGTTATCGGAGAGTCTGCCGCATTGAGCGTCCTGCAGAGGGTCGGTATCGCATTAGTCCCAATTCAGCAACGCTTGGAGTCAGGCTTGAACCTCGCGCAAAACTCCTCTACTCTGGCCCCGAATGAATCGCGCAATTTCCCCGCCAATCAATATGAAAACCTTCATACTGCTCTGTCTCTCGTCCGCCCTGGCCGCCCTCACAGCGTTCGCCCAAGACGCCCCGGCGGCCAGCTCCGCCGCCACCAACGCCGCCCAAGCGCCTCCGCCCCCGTCCCCTCTGTTCGTGCAGGCGGGCGTGGACCGCGATCTGGTCATGCCCGGCAAAACCTACCTCAACGGCTACGCCGGTTACATCAATCCCAGCCCCCCGGCGCGCGGACGCCGCCGCGGTCCCGACCCCGCCGCGCCTCCCACCCCCGCCGGCCCGCCCGTCACTGTGGCCTGGACCATGGAATCAGGCCCGGGAACCGTGACTTTTGCCGACCCCCACACCGCCGTCACCACCGCCACCTTCTCCCGAACCGGCGCTTACATCCTCAAACTCTCCGCCCGCAACGACCAGACCAACCTCGCCTCCACCCTCGCCGTCAAAGTTCAGGAGCCACCCCCCAAAGACCGCCTGGACGTTGTCTATACCAAAAACTACCAGCTCGACAGCCCCCTGTGGAACGACCGCGCCAAAGCTCTGATCGTCGGCTGGATTCCCCATTGCATTGATGAGATCAACGACCCGAATCTCAAAGAGGGCGGCATCAACAACTTCATCGAAGCCGGCAAGAAACTTCGCGGCGAGCCGGCCAAATTCCACGTCGGCTATCCTTTCGCCAACGCCTGGGTCCATCAAACCGTCGAAGCCATGTCCCTGGCCCTCATGGTGGACCCCGCGGGCGACCCCGACATGCTCAAGGCCCAGCAAAAAATGCGCGACACCCTGGACGCCTGGATTCCCATCATCCTCGCCGCCCAGGAACCCGACGGCTATCTGCAAACCCGCTTCACCCTCGGCACCGCCGGGGACAACGGCCGCCCCGTCTTCCACTGGGACCCGCGCACCCGCGGCGAGCACGAGGGCTACACCGCCGGCTACTTCATCGAATCGGCCATCAACCACTACACCATGACCGGCGGCCGGGACACCCGCCTCTATGACGCCGCCAAAAAACTCGCCGATTGCTGGGTCGCCAACCTCGGCCCGGGCAAAAAACCCTGGTTCGACGGCCACCAGGAAATGGAGCAGGCCCTCGTCCGCTTCGGCCGCTTCGTCAACGACATGGAAGGCCGCAGCCGCGGCGACGCCTACGTCACACTGGCCAAATTCCTCCTCGATTCCCGCCGCGGCGGCTCCGAATACGACCAGAGCCACCTGCCCGTCGCCCAGCAATACGAGGCCGTCGGCCACGCCGTCCGCGCCGCCTACACCTACTCCGGCATGGCCGACATCGCCGCCGAAACCCACGACACCGATTACCAGAGCGCCGTCCTTTCCCTGTGGGACAATATCGTCAACAAAAAGTATTACGTCACCGGCGGCATCGGCAGCGGCGAAACCTCCGAAGGCTTCGGCCCCAACTATTCCCTCCGCAACAACGCCTACTGCGAATCCTGCTCCAGTTGCGGCCTCGTCTTCTTCCAATACAAAATG
>JBEKAN010000534.1:0-3251 GCA_050015895.1 Verrucomicrobiota bacterium | reverse complement strand
GAGGGAATCAGCAAATTGCATGGGGGCAGTGTCAAGATGCGCCCCGCGTCTGGGCACCGCCCGCATTGGCTTGGACGAACCCCTCTCCCTGACCCTCTCCCCGCTGCGCGGGGCGAGGGAATTGGCAACTCAGATGATGGTAGTCTCAAAACGCTCCCAGCACAGTGGGCTGCGGGCCAAAATTCCGCATATAATGGAAAAGTAGCACGATTATGCACGATTATGCACGATTATCCACGATTATCCACGATTAAGCACGATTAAGCACGATTGGGCGCCAGACCCTCCTTCGCATCCGCGATGGATTCCACCTTTTCGCCGCGGGCCATTCTTTCGCCTCTCGCTTTGGCTTCCTCAGCCACAGCGCGCTTTGCGGCCAGGACGGCGGCCAATTTGGGATAAGCGGAAACTGCCGCCTTCGACAACGCTTCCGCCTCCGCTCCGGCGGCCGGAGCGACGGCGGACAGGGGCGCCGTCGGCAGGGCGGACGGGATGGGCGGGGGGATGGTGGGCGGGCGGGAGGAGGATTCTTCCCGGGGCACAGGTTGAGGGCTGGCGGGTGGCTCCGGCCCGACCTCCGACGCGGCCGCGGGCTGGGTGGTTGGGGACGCGGGAGGATGCCCGGATCGGGCGCGCCGGCGCGGCCTTTGATTGCGGCGGCGGGGCTTTGGCCCGGATTTGGGGCGCGAGCCTTTGCGCCTTGAGGTGGCGGGGTCTTGGCCTTCATTTGGCTGTCGGCCATGTCCCGGGCCTGGGCCAGAACCTCCGTTGGGCCAGCCACTCCTGATGGCGGCCCAGGCGCCAGTCGGAGAGGCTTTGCTCGGTGATGGGGCGGCCCTCGAACTCGGCGTCCGAACTCGGCGTCGAAGACCGATTTGGCCTCCGGCAAAGAGTTCAACCAGGCGAGGATGTTTTTGCCATCGTCCCCGCGCTGGAGGCGGGCGTTGAGTTGGGCGCGGATGGCGCCGGGCAAACGGGCGATTTTTCCGTGACAAGCCATATTTATGTGCTCCTTATTTCCAAGGTTTCTCCTATGTGAAGGTTTTGGAATTGACATTCATTGCGAAGATAACATAGTGGCTGTTGCAGCGCAAGTGAAACTTTGTGGAAATGAGACCGCAAAGGAGAGGGAACCGCGGATTTCACGGATGGCACGGATATTAAAAAAAAGCAGAGAGCAGACATTGGGAAAGCAGAAATTACGAATGAAGAATTTTAACCGCAGAACACGCGGAACACGCGGAAGATTAGGATTAGGAAGGGGGGCGGCGGGAGGCGCGTGGAACGGGAAAGATATGGTTGCAAGGGAATCGGGATTTTTTGCCCGCAGAATGACGCAGAACGACGCACAATATCGCTCAAGGGAAAATGAGGCGGATGGAGGGGGTGGCGGGGACGTGGCCGGCGGGCCAGTTGGTGGTTGGGTCGGCATGACTCAGGTAATCTTGGCGGAAACTGACGCTACTGGGCGCTTGCTCCCTCCCGTCGCCGAGCAGGATATCGCCCGCCCCGCGACCATCTGCCGAATGTGGTGTGTGCATCTTCACGGACCAGGAAACCGGCTTGAATAATGAATTGGTCTGGATGGCCACGTCGTTTCCCTTTCCGTCTTTTGGGGAATAGCCGTAATCGCGGTAAGCGTCTGGCCCGTAGCCTAAATTGCGGTCGCCCCCGAGGATTGTCTGAGGATGATGGTCGTCCGCGCTCACGCCTATGAAGTACGAGAGGTGAGAGTTATTGAAATCTGTGGTGAAGTTTGTGGCGGCGGTCCGTTCGTCCGACGGGCAAGTGACGACCCTGGGCGTCGCGCCCAGATCGTTGGTCAGGAGGATGTAATTGGTCCAACAGATTGCGCCTTGATCGGGGTTGGTCAGGAGATCGCTCCAACCGCCCTTGGTTATGGGTTGCTGGAAAGGCATCCTGTCACCGTTCTCCCCCGACCATTCGCGATAGGCAACGCCGATTTGATGGAGGTTGTTCATACAACTGGCGCGGGTCGCCGCCGACTTCCGCCTCGACAGGGGTGGAAGTAACGCCGCCGCCAAAACAAAAAGAACGCATATCACGACGATCGCCTCGATGAGGGTGAGGGCCGCGCGAGGATGGCTGCGAGGTAGTTTCATAATCAGGGGAAAATGAGGCGGATGGAGGGGGTGGCGGGGACGTGGCGGGCGGGCCAGTTGGTGGTTGGAGGGGCGTTCGTCAGATACTGGTTCATTTCGGCGGTGGTGGCTTTTCGTTCACTGCCGTCGCCGAGCAGGATGCAGCCGGACCCGCCAGGATTCCCGGCGGAGTGCATCTTCAAGGACCAGGAAACAGGGCCGGAGATGGGTATGGCCACGTCGTTTCCCTTGCCGCTTTTTGGGGAAAGGCCGTAATCGGGGTCAGCTTTGGTTCCAAGGCCCAAATTGCGATCACCACCGACGATTGACTGAGGATCGAGGGCGCTCGCGCTCACACCGACGAAGTAAGAGACGTGAGAGTTATTGAAATCGGTGGTGAAGTTTTTGGCCGCCGTCCGTTCATCCGCAGGGCAGACGAGGCTCCTCGGCCAAATCCCCAAATCTTTGGCCAGGATGGCATAGTTAGTCCAACAGATTGCGCCTTGATTGGCGTTGGTCAGGAGATCCGCCCATCCGCCTTTGGATACCGACTGCTGGGAAGGAAGTAAACCACCGTTGTCCGCCTCCCAGACGTGGTAAGCCTGGCCGATGATGTGCAGGAGGCCCATGCATGGGGGACCGCTTCTCTGGCGGGCCTTTGCAAACATAGGCAAAATCAATGAGACCAGCACCGCAAGAACGGCAATCACCACGAGCACTTCGATGAAAGTGAGTGCGGATTGGGTGCGCGTTACTTTATGTTTCATGCGGGTTGCCTCCGAAGTCAAATGTACAGGGATTGTCGGGGAATGCAAGAGGGAGTATGCGATTTTTTGGGGGGGTGGGATTTGGGAGGTTTTGTGGCGCCGGGAAATTGGAATTGACGGGTGGCGGGTTTGGGATTGATGCAACTCCTTCAGAGTTGGAGACTTCTGTCTGTTGTGACCCAGGGTGGCTTCCGCCTTCGCCGACTACGGCGGACAGGCGTTCCTCGCGACCCTGGGCTGAGTGATTTTCATCCCGTTGGGATGAATTCAGAGGCGCGGCGGGTCCTGGCCGCGCTGGGCGAACCATTGGCGGAGGAAGACCAAGTCGCCGGCGTCCTTCTCGCGATGGGTCCCGGCTTTCATGCGCCAAAGCAACCGGGGC
>JBEKAN010000533.1:0-3813 GCA_050015895.1 Verrucomicrobiota bacterium | reverse complement strand
GGTCACGGCGACCAACGAGCAAGGAAACGCCGCGGATGATCCCGAACCTTCCCAAAATTGCTTCGGAGGCATGAGTTCTCATCCGACGCTCAAACCAGGCGAAAAGTTCGTCGAGTCTTTGCCCCTCATGCGTTACTGCCAGATTGTCCAGCCTGGCCGCTATGCCATCCGGGCGACGCATGATTTTGGCTGGCTGGAAGGGGAGCGCAAATGGCCAACCGGGGAAACAACGGTCACATTTCGCATGCCCTCTCCCGCCGAGGCGGAAGAGGTTGTGGCCCGGATGGAGGCGCTGCCAGCCGATCCCGACCGAACCTTTGGGCGGAGATCCCGTGATTACGCGGATTTTTCCTGTCTTTGCCAGCCGATTTACCTGGAACCGTTGATGCGCCGGGCCAGAAACGGAAATCGGAACGTCTTGGAGAGCATCACTTGGATGGCCACCCCGGACGCTACTGCGGGGTTGATCGAGTTGTCGGCCAGTTCCGACAGGAAACTCGCGCTTGATGCCGCGCAGGACCTCGACCAACGGTTGCCAGACCCCGGGCTACAGGCGACGGGTGGATTTGGCGGATTTGGGCCTTTCACGAAGGATGTGCGCCGACATTTGGTGCAGCGTTCCTGGGACGCCAAATTCGCCCCATCGGTCCGTGCTCTGGCGACAAATTTCCTGGCGCGCTCCGAGACGGGTGAAATGGCGACCGGCGCATTCATGGTGCAAGCCGTCGGCACCACCGCCGAGGCCGCCGCCGTCACCTCGGCGCTGGGCCGCGCGCTGGAGCCGCTGGTCAGCCCGCGCCGCAATCCAAACGACGATATTCTGGACCAACCCGAACCGGTGCGAGAACTGATCAGCGCGATGGGGGCGCTGCACAGTCGGGGTTATAGTCTCCAGGAGGGGAGCCTCAATGGGGAAGCGGAGATTCTCCTCTATTTCACATGGCTCGCAGGCCAGCCGCCGCCGCGTTCCGACCAGTGGCTGAAAGTGGTGGAGGCATTCGGCCCCAATACCCGGTTCCCGACGCGCGTGGCTGTCTTGTGCTCGATCCCCGAACCCCTTCCGGACTCATGCGTGGCATTTGTCCAGGGCAGGCTTGCGGATGCCGATCTTGGCGTTTGCCGCGCCGCCTGTACTATCGCCGGGAAATCGGGCAACAAGGTGTTTCTCAAGCCGCTGCTTGAGATTATTGCCACCGAGCACCACGAATGGTTGCTGCGCGAGGCCAGTGACGCGGCGAGGACTCTCGGGGCCGGTTATGATCTCCTTGATATTTGGGCCGACCGGCTGTCAGAGGAGGGACTTTACGCCCTCGGCCTCGACAGTTTGCAGACTGTCATTGAAGGGTTGCCAGGGGGTTGGACCGGCCGCACTGATTTGAACCGGGCGGAAAGGTTGGAGCTGCGGGATCAGTGGAAGAGCTTTCTCGCCAAACACGCGGATGAAATTCGAGCCGGAAAGAAGTTCAAGACGGATGACCCGGCGTTGACCCCGGCACTTTTTGGGCGTGCTCGGACCTTTCAGATTTCCAATGACAAATCCTGGCCGTAGCTGGCCTGGTCCGCCTGTTCTTCTGCTCTGCCGTGCGTGATCTGGCCAGCGTCGAATTGGAGCGCCAGCCGGTGAATGGGGATCGCCTTCAATGCAGCGCCCCCCTTTCCCAGTGCAGACAGACCGCCCGTGACAAATGGGAGAAGGCGACGACGCCCGGATTGGAGGTCAATCGCACTTCCCACAATGTCCTTGATTTGCGTTTTGATGTCGGTGAAGTGACTCATTGTTTATTGTTGTCCTTTCTTTGAGTTGATGATTTGCCGCCGGCGGGGTGTTCCCTCGATGGCGTCGTCCTCGGCGGACGGGCCGCGGCGAACGCAACGGTGGGTGTGCGGACTGAACAGGTGCTCCGTCGCCCTGCCGCGCCGGATTCGGCGACGCTCCCGCGGAGCCACAAGCTGATATGTTCGCACAAGTGCCTGCAATGCAATCGCTTATCATCCCAGCACCAGTTCCCAATCCCACGTCGCGCCGCAGCTCGGCGAACGCGGATCTGCTCATTGCCTCTCCGCTGATTGCAAATGTTTAGAAATCCACTCCCCATCCTGTTATCCCGTCGTTATGCTTGGATAGCCCTGAATATGGGCGTCCAATCAAATCATAAGCTTCTCAATCATAATCCTAAAAACAGCAGCTGAAAAAGCTGGTCAGGGTTGCACAACCCTGATTTTGTTGGGTCATGGCATGGCAAATAGCTCCCATTGGTTCTCACCCGCAGGGTGAGCCAAATTCTTCGGTTTTTTCACGGTGCCTCGGTTTTTTCACGGTGCCGGTCCTCGGTTGCCGTGGAAGCGGCGTCGGTCCCGCTGGATGTGCATGGCAAACGGATTTACGTGGAATGGGACCCGTATGCTCCGGTCACGCCGCTGGGGCAACTGGTTTACTTCAGCCAGTTCTTGGCCAGCGCCGGACTTTTTAGAAACTGGGTGGGCGACTGTCCCCTGCGATACCAGAGCCCCAACGCCCCGAGCCTGAACGACCTGTTGGGGACGATCGCCTTGGCGATCCTGGCGGGCAACCGGCGCTATGCGCATGTGACGGCGCTGCGGGGCGACACCCTCAACCCGCAGGGCTTGGGGATGAGCCGGGTGTTGAGCGAAGATGCGGTGCGGCGGGCTTTTGCCCAGGAAGAAGCCGGCCCCCTGGAAAGCTGGCAGCGGGAGCATCTTTGGCGCAGCGTGGAACCGGTGCTCCAAGAGCCCTGGATTTGTGATATTGATGTGACGATCAAGACGGTGTACGGGCGGCAGGAAGGAGCGGAGGTGGGTTACAACCCGCACAAGCCCGGCCGGCCGGCGCACGCGTATCACACCTTTTTTATTTCGCGGTTGCGGCTGGCGTTGGATGTGGTGGTGGCGCCGGGCAAACAATTTCACAGCCGGGCTGTGAGTCAAAAGTTCTGGGAGTGGTGGGAGCGGTTGTCGGCCCAAGAGCGGCCCTATTTGCTGCGGGGAGACTGCGGTTTTGGCAACGAGAACTTCATGGTGGAATGCGAGGGGCCGGAGCGCCAACAGCGCTATCTGTTTCGCTTGCGCCTGAGCCGGGGGGGTGTGGGTCTGATCGAAAAGCTCAGCCGCCAGGGCGGATGGAAAGACTGTGGGCAAGGTTGGCAAGGGAAGGAGGATCAACTGCGCTTACAGGGCTGGAGTGGATCCCGGCGGGTCATCGTGTTGCGGCGGCGAGTGGGTCGAGCCGAAAAGGAACTGACCGAGGGCCGGGAGGCGCTGCTATTGGAGGTGGCGGCGTCGGATTCCTATGAATATGTCTTGCTGGTGACCAATGCGGACTGGGATCTGGCGGGACTGGCCCAATTATATCGGGAGCGGGCGGACAGCGAAAACACGATTGACGAGCTGAAACGGCAATGGGGCTGGGGCGGGTTTGTGACCCGGGATTTGCTGCGCTGCCAAGTGGCGGCGCGCAACGTGGCGCTGATTTACAACTGGTGGAGCCTTTTTGTGCGGTGTGCCGATCCGGAGCGAGCGCGGGAAGCGGTGACCAGCCGGCCCCTGCTGATGTGCGCGGTGGGGCGGGAAATCAAACACGCGGGTCGAACGACCATTGTGCTGACCAGCGTGCATGCCCAAGCCACCCAAGCCCAACGATTATTGACCGATCTGAGCCTGTTTCTGAGCGGGCTGAGGAATGCTGCGGAGCAGTTGAGCAGCCGGCAGTGTTGGGAGCGAATCTGGGAGCGGATTTTGACGCCTTTCCGGAAAAGGGAGGCCGCTTGTCGGACTTGGTTCCGGCAACAGGCATGG
>JBEKAN010000532.1:0-2511 GCA_050015895.1 Verrucomicrobiota bacterium | reverse complement strand
GGCAACCCTCCGAGTTTGAGTTGGTTGCAACTCCATGGATTGCATGACCTGAGTTATTACAAAGGCAAGCTGTATCTCTACTTTGGGGTGACCCCCGCCTTGGCGCTCTTCTGGCCTTATGCGGCGCTGACCGGTCATTACCTGTCGCACAAGGACGCGGTGGTGATTTTTCTCTCGGTGGGTTTTCTGGTCGGGGTGGGTCTGCTGGGCGCGGTGTGGCGGCGTTACTTCAAGGAAACCGGGGTCTGGGCGGTACTGGCTGGGACATTGGCTCTGGGCCTGGCCAATCTGGCGCCCGCGATAGTGGGGCGGTGCGATGTATATGAAGTGGCGATCAGTTGCGGGTATGCGCTGACGATGGTGGCGCTGGCGGGGGTTTGGGCGGCGTTGCAGGACGCGCGGCATCGTTGGCGATGGCTGGCGGCGGCCAGTCTGGCGTACGGATTGGCCTTGGGAGCGCGCCCCTCGCTGTTGTTTGGGGCGGTCATCCTGCTGGTTCCGATCGCGCAGGGATGGCGGGAGAAGCGGCGGCTGTGGCCGTTGATGCTGGCGGCGGGCGCCCCGATGGTGGCGGTTGGGCTGGGGCTGATGGCCTATAACGCGTTGCGCTTCGACAATCCCTTGGAATTCGGGCAGCGCTTCCAGTTGCCGGCAAGCCCACACCACCAGTTCAGTCCTCGCTTTTTCTGGTTCAATTTCCGGGTGGGTTTTCTGGAGTTGGCGCGTTGGAGCGGGCGTTTCCCATTCGTGGAAGACAATGCGGGGACCACGCTGCCGCAGGGCTATGGCAATGTGGAGCATCCTTTTGGGATTTCTGACCAATATCCCGGTGGTCTGGCTGGCGCTGGCGGCGCCCCTGGCCTTGCGGAGGCGGTCGGCGGAAGCGCGCTCCCGATTGGGATGGTTTTTGGGGGCGGTGGCTCTGCTTTTCGGGATCTGCGCGCTGACCCTTTGTCTCCACGATTCCATGTGCGTCCGTTATGAGTTGGAGTTCGCGTCCCCCTTGGTGTTGCTGGCGGTCATAGGCGCGCTCGCTTTGGAGCGCGCCCTGGCCGGGCAACCGGTGTGGCGGCGAACCGCCCGATGCGGGTGGGTTTTCTTGCTCGCCTTCTCGGCGGCGTTCAGCCTGCTTGGGAGGTTCGAGGTGCAAGCACACCCCCGCCTCGACTTGGGTGACGCTCTGCTGCAGGAGGGCAGAGTGGATGAAGCCAACGCTCAGTTCCAGAAGGCATTGGAACTGGAGCCTGGCGGCATGGAGGTCCACAGCAGGCTCGGCAGTGCTCTGCTCCAGGAGGGCCGGGTGGACGAAGCGATCACCCAATACCAAACGGCCCTGCAAATCGAGCCGGACTACACGGAACCCCACGGCAGACTGGGCTGCTTGTATTTGAAAATGGGCCGGGTGGAAGAAGCCAGAGCCCATTTCCTCAAGGCGCTGGAAACCGAACCGCACAACGCGGACGCCCACAGCAGTCTGGGCGGTTTTCTGCTGCGAGAGGGCAGAGTGGATGAAGCGATCGCCCAATACCAAAAGGCCCTGCAAATCCAGCCCGACTACGCGGAAGCCCACTACGACCTGGGCACCTTGCTTGTGCAAGAAGGAAAGGTGGACGAGGCGATCCCCCAATTCCAAAAGGCCCTGCAAATCCAGCCCGACTACGCGGAAGCCTGTTCCAGCCTCGGCGGCCTTTTTTCGCAAAAGGGCCGAGTGGAGGAGGCGATCAACCAATGCCAGAAGGCGCTGCAAATCCAGCCGGACTTCGCGCAGGCCCACAACAACCTCGGCAACGCGCTGATGCTAAGTGGAAGAGTGGACGAAGCCATCGCTCATTTCCAAAAGGCGGTGGAAATCCAGGCCGACTACGCGGACGCCCACTACAACCTCGGCGACGCCCTTCTGCTGAAGGGGAGGGTGGACGAGGCGATCAGCCATTACCAAACGGCCCTGCAAATCAAGCCGGAGCACGCGGAAGCCCAGAACAACCTCGGCAACGCTCTTCTGCAAAAAGGCAGAGTGGCCGAAGCCATCCCTCATTTCCAGAAGGCCCTCCAAATCAGGCCCGACGATCCAATCTTCCAAAACAACCTGGCCTGGCAACTGGCCACGGCGCCGGAGGCGTCGCTGCGCGACGGCGGCAGAGCGCTGGAACTGGCGCGGCGGGCCAACACGCTGACCGGCGGGGCCAATCCGGTGATTCTTCGCACCCTGGCGGCGGCCTGCGCGCAAGCGGGTCTGTTTCCCGAAGCGGTGGCAACAGGACAGAAGGCCCTGCGCGCGGCCCAGGCGCAATCCAACACGGGGCTGGCCGCGGCGCTGCAATCCGAGTTGAAACTCTACCAGGCAGGCGGCGCGTTCCACGGCCCGATACAAACCCATTAAGCCTCCACGCGCCTGGATCCGCTTGCCTTTGACGCGCATTCGGGCATAGTGGACGCCGGATGGGAATGCGCGGGACGATGTTTGCGCGCCGCGCCGATTGCCGGGTTTTTACTTGACCATTGTCTTGCGGG
>JBEKAN010000531.1:0-2538 GCA_050015895.1 Verrucomicrobiota bacterium | reverse complement strand
GAAACACCCGGTTGCTGCATCTGGTCCAGCACCTCTTTGAGTGCGCCGCCCGCCGCCACGCTCGACCAATCCGCCCGCGCCGCCTCGGCCTCCGGCTGGCTCGACTGGCCCGGACTGAAGCCGGACAACAGCCGCAGACCTTCCAGCAGCGGCAAGCCGTCCGGCCCGGCGTCGGACTGGACTTTTTTCCAGTGGTCGAGGACCTGTTGCAGCTTCTCCTTGTCCACTTCGACCCATTTGCCCTTGAGCAGAACCAACCCGCCGGTGGATTGCAGAATGGCGTTGATCTCCGACTCCGTCAACGATTCGCCCTCCAGCGACAAGTTCACCTGGAAATCCAGCAGGCTCTCCTTGCCCAGCAGGTTTCCCTTGGCCTCGCCAATTCGCACGCTGACTTGCGGACGCGGCGGACGGCCCGCCTTCCACCAATCCGGGATGCGGACGACCAGGCCGCTTTGCTCAAAGAGGGGGATGTTCTGCAAGAACGCGAAGGCTTGATCCGGCCGCCAAACCTGCGGATGGAAAATGGCGCGGGAATCCAGCAATTCGCGCGCCAGTTTGCTCTGTTCAGCCGCCCGTTGGACGGGCGAAAGCAACGCCGCCAGCGCCGGCCGGTTTTTTGCCCCGGCGTATTCCTCCAGCGCCCGGCCCAACGGCACATGCTGCACCTTGCCCTGCTCGGAAATGCGATTCGTGTAGGTCGCCAGAAAGGCAAACGGATAGGCCGCATTGCGCTTGTTCTCCGCGAGGTGAAACGTGACGCGCCCCACCGCGTTCCACGTCGGATTGCAGTTCTTCAGGTACGCAGCGCCGCCGCCCGGCGTCCGGCCGATGGCCGCGTGAACATGGGCGTCCAACTCATCCCAGAGTCGCCCCAGACCGGCACTGTTCAGATATTCCAGCCCCGTCATCGGCGGCGCCGACTCCGCCATCGCGGTCAACTCCGTCTCCGCTGGCTTGGAAATGACAATAGCGGACGCATTTTCGAGACTTGCATTATGGCAAAGAGCGGCGAAAAGCCGTTGGACGAATCCGCGCCAGAAGACGAATGTTGGCGGCAATGGTTCGTGCAGAAACTCCGAGGCCAACGTTTCCAACCCGCGCGCCGTGGAGACCGCAAACGCGTCGCCCAGGCGTGCCACGGTTGCCTGGCTCAGTTTTGGCTCGGCCTGATCGTCGGGTTGAACAAACAAATGCCCCCCCGGGGATAACGCAATGGAAAAAGACATCGCTCTGGAAATCGTTGTGGATTGAATGGGACGGCGCAATACATTTTGCGCCTCGAAATATCCCGGAGACCAGCTGAGGCCGTTTAGCACAGCCGCTCTGCCGTAACGAGCTGCTCCAATTCAACCAACGGGGGTGCCCCGCGCCTGATTTTTGCAGTGTCCGTTTGCCACCAGAGCAACCGTCCCCACCTTCGTAGCCGCCGGTCCGCCTTCTCGTCATTTTGATCCAATGTCTTAGCCTCCGGCCAAGTTTGGGGGAGGTCGATGCGGGGGGCCTCTCGCAGCCATTATGAGCGGAGACGGCTTAGTGCCGCCTAGTGCCAAGAAAATTGCAGCGGCGTGCGTTCTCGCGCAGTTTCGCCAGAAACTAAGTGTCTGTAAGTTGCTCGGGGCTGCAGGGTTACGCAAGGCGCTGCAAAAACGTGGAGGATTCGATTCCCTTCACCCGCTCCACTCCTCAGAATCACCTGAACCTCAATTTTGAGCCCGGCAGGCTTGCAAAGGACGCGCCAGGCGCGAAATCCACAAGCCTTGCGCGGGGGTGTGCGTTTGTGCTCTTCTGGGACAGACAACTCCGGCCCTTTTTGGACTGACGTCGTGTTTTGGAGACGTTCCCTTTGAAAACCGTTGACGCTCCCTGTTGCGCCACCTACATTCACGCCGCAGAAGTTCAAAGACCCATGAACATCCACGAATTCCAAGCCAGGCAACTGCTTGCCCAATACGGTGTCGCCGTCCCCTCCGGCGATGTGTGCGCCTCGCCCGACTCCGCCAAAGAGGCGGCCGCACAACTGCTGGCCAGCGGTTGGGGGCGCGTCGTCGTCAAATCCCAGATTCACGCCGGCGGGCGCGGCAAGGGGACGTTTAAGAGCGGCTTCCAGGGGGGCGTCAAACTTTGCCAGACCGCCGAGGAGGCTTACGAAAAGGCCAGGGCCATGCTCGGCAACGTGCTGGTGACCAAACAAACCGGACCGGAGGGCCGGTTGGTGGGCAAAGTTCTGGTCGCCGGGGCGGCGGCCATCAAGAAGGAGTTCTATGCCGCCGTGCTTCTGGACCGCGCCATGTCGCGGCCTGTGGTCATGGCCAGCACGGAGGGCGGGATGGACATCGAGGAAGTCGCCGCCAAGCACCCGAAAAAGATCATCAAGGAGCAGGTCAACCCCGCCGCGGGCCTGATGCCCTTTCAAGGGCGCAAGCTGGCCGTCGCGCTGGGCCTCAAAGGGGAGTTGATCGGCGCCGGGGCGCGGATGTTTGCCGGGCTTTACAAGACTTGGTGGGAATGCGACGCCAGCCTGGTGGAAATCAACCC
>JBEKAN010000530.1:0-2561 GCA_050015895.1 Verrucomicrobiota bacterium | reverse complement strand
AGGGGCAAGGCGGTAAACCGCACAGATCATTGGACGAAATCAAATTCATCGAACCTATGAAACTCTCAAATCAAATGACACGTTTTACCCGCCTTTTGACCATCGTGCTGTCGGCGGGCGCCTGGGGTGTTTTGTCAGCGGACCTTCAGGCGGCGGAGCCGGACCAAGGGCAATCGAAACCAGCGGTCGCGCAACGGTTTTTTGCGTCGCCAAATGAGGCTCAAAAAGCCTTGCAGACGGCCTCCGCGGCCAAAGACAAAGCCGCCTTGTGTGAGATTTTCGGCCCTCAGTTCAAAGAACTCCTGACAGGCGACGAAGTGCAGGACGCGGACAATGCCCAGAAGTTCGCCACCGCCATGGCGCAGGGCTGCAATCTGGTGAAAGAGGGGGACGACAAAATCACTTTTGAGGTCGGCACGAACAACTGGCCGATGCCGATCCCTCTGGTCAAAGCCGACGGACAATGGCATTTCGACACGGCGGCGGGCAAGGAGGAGATCATCAACCGCCACATCGGCAAGGACGAACTCTGCGCCATCGGCGTTTGCCGGGCCTACGTGACAGCGCAACGGCAGTACGCCAGCGCGAACCCGCAGGCGGGTGGAAGTGTGAATTACGCGCAGAAATTCAAGAGCGCGCCCGGCAAAAAGGACGGCCTCTACTGGCCGTCGGCGCAGAATGAGCCGGCCAGCCCCTTCGGGCCGTTGGTGGCGCAAGCCCATGCCGAGGGTTACGGCGGCAATACGAGCGCCGGCCCGCATCCGTTCCATGGTTATTACTTCAGAATTCTCACCCGGCAGGGCCAGGCCGCGCCCGGCGGCAAAAAGGATTACCTCAGCCACGGCAGCCTGACCGGAGGATTCGCCCTGGTGGCGTATCCCGAGCATTGGGACCAGTCGGGCATCATGACTTTTCTCGTCGCCCAGGACGGCAAAGTTTTTGAGCGCAATTTGGGCGAGAAAACTTCCCGCGTCGCGGAGGCGATGAAGGAATACAATCCGGACAGCGACTGGACCCCGGTGCAGGATGAAGGGGTGCTGAGCGCGGTGTCCGAGAAATGATGCCGGCTATCTCTGCCTCTAATTGGATTTCACCTATAACAAAAGGTC
The DNA here is from genome assembly GCA_050015895.1 of Verrucomicrobiota bacterium. GTDB lineage: Bacteria > Verrucomicrobiota > Verrucomicrobiia > Limisphaerales > Palsa-1400 > JBEKOF01. The sequence goes on along the minus strand of JBEKAN010000530.1, from coordinate 1,452 downwards.
TCCCCAATGCCCATTCAAATCAATGAAGAAAACGACGGGAAGCTCCTCGCCGTTCACGTCAACGGGAAGCTGACAAAAGCAGATTACGAGCACTTTGTACCCGAGTTCGAGCGACTCGTCCGGCAGCACGGAAAACTGCGTGTGCTTTTCGACATGACCGCTTTCCACGGCTGGGACGCTGGCGCGCTTTGGGAAGACATCAAGTTCGACATTAGACACTTCGCCGACATCGAACGGCTCGCGATGGTCGGGGACAAGAAGTGGCAGCACGGCATGGCGACGTTCTGCAAGCCGTTCACGAAAGCGACAATCCGATTCTTCAGTCACACCGCGGCCGCTGAGGCACGGAAATGGCTGGGCGAAGCGTAGCGGCTCTGGCTGTGACCGACATCAACAGGCGACGCTTGCCGGGATCTCCAGCGACCGCCGCCTGAAACAGCCTGGCGACGGTCTTGGCCAAAGAGAGGAGAATACGCATCATGGAAACGCAAACCGGCCAGCCCAAGGCTCCAGAATCAAAGCCTGGTGCAAAATTATGAAACCCAATGCCAGCCAGACCAATGTTCCCGAACCGAAGCCCGGTGCATCCGCAGAATCGAAGCCCAACGCCACCCATTGCAAGACTGACGCGATGCCCACATCACCCGCATCCAAACCGGGCGCGAAGCCTGATCCCAAGCCGGCTGTCAAAGCTGATCCGAAAGATGATTTGAAAACGCTCCCGCTGGCGGAGGTGGAGATAAAGTTGGGATCGTCGCCGGACGGCCTCACTCAAGCCGAGGCGCAAAAACGGCTGACGCAATACGGCCCTAACGAGATTGAAGAAAAGAAAACCAATCCGTTCCTCAAATTCCTTGCCTATTTTTGGGGTCCCATCCCGTGGATGATTGAAGTGGCGGTCGTTCTCTCGGGTTTGGTCGGGCACTGGCCGGATTTTTTCATCATCCTCCTCTTGCTGATGGCCAACGCCGTGGTCGGATTCTGGGAAGAACGCCAGGCAAGCGACGCCATCGCCGCCCTGAAAGCCAAGCTCGCGATCAAGGCCCGGGTGAAACGGGATGGCAAGTGGACCAACCCGGCGGCGCGCGATTTGGTGCCGGGCGACGTGATCCGCATGCGTCTGGGCGACATTGTGCCGGCGGATGCGCGCCTGCTGCAGGGCGACCCGGTGGAGGTGGATCAATCCGCGTTGACCGGAGAGTCGCTGCCCGCCGAGCGTAAATCCGGCGACGCCGTGTTTTCCGGTTCGATCATTCGCCGCGGCGAAACCGGCGCCATGGTCTATTCCACGGGTGAGAAAACCTACTTCGGCAGGACAGCGCAACTGGTGCGGGAGTCCCACACCGCAAGCCACTTTCAAAAGGCGGTTTTGAAAATCGGCAATTATCTGATCATCCTCGCGGTGGCTTTGGTGGGAGTGATTATTGCCTTCGCGATTTTCCGCGGCGACCC
>JBEKAN010000529.1:0-2572 GCA_050015895.1 Verrucomicrobiota bacterium | reverse complement strand
CGGCAAGAATGACTGTAAATGAAACCGACGCTTTTGCCCGGTTGTTTGGAACGGCGCAGAACAGGTGTCGAAAACGAGTGCTTTCCAGGCTCCGAGATTTTGGATACAGTGTCCCATGCCTTCGCGTTTTGGCACTGGTGAACTTTATGGTTTTGATTTCAGCCGGCTCTCGCCGGAGCTGGTTCGAGAATTCTCCTCGGCTCCATACAAGAGCTTGCCGTGCCCCTTTAAGCCAGTGAATCCCGGTAAACCAGCCACCAAGTGCAGTAAGAAGGGGGGCGTCTGTTCGTTGAGGCAGTTTATCTTTCAAGTTTCCATTTTGGCCGATAAGTCGTTGATGAACGAGCCGTGATGATCCCTTGTAACACGGGTTTAATTCTTTGGCAAGCCGATTTGTTACATGGGCGCAATTTCATGGTCTGGCGGTTTTGTGGCTCGACGTATTGGGATTTGCGGGGGACCTTTACCTGTGGGCCTTCGCTCGTCGGACTCGCTCCAGCCCAGGCTGTCACATTTCGGGCTTTCAGCCCTTCCGATTCTACGGCTCTGCGGGAGCATCGCCCCACGGCGGCGGGAAGTGGGGTGGCGCTGCCGATTGGAAATCGGCGATACGGGGGACTTGGAAGTCCGCCCCACAGGCTGAGGGACTTGCACGGCGGGATGGGGGCGGATTCGGGGCCAAAGCGGAACTTCGTTCCGCACTCCACGACGCTTCGCGTTCAGGGCCGACGGGCGATGTGCCGAGAGGTCTTTGTTGCCGGGGGGAGGAGATTCGCTTACGCTTCTTGGCATGAATTCCGGTTTGATGGGGCTTTTTCCGAGGTACCGGCCGCGACGGCTGCGCGGCACGCCGGCGTTGCGCCGCCTGGTGCGGGAAACGTCGCTGGACGCGGGCCGGCTTGTGCTGCCCCTTTTTGCGCGGGAGGGGCGGGAGAAGAGGCGGCCTGTGGCGGCGATGCCGGGGGTCTTCCAACTTTCCCCCGAGGAGACGGTGCGCGAGGCGGAGAAGGCGCACGCGCTGGGGGTGCCCGCGGTTTTGTTGTTTGGCATCCCGGAGCGCAAGGACGACAAGGCCTCGGGCGCTTACGCGCGCAACGGGGTGGTGCAGCAAACGGCGCGTCTGCTGAAAAAGGAGTTGCCCGAGTTGCTTGTGGTGAGCGATGTCTGCCTGTGCGAATACATGAGCCACGGTCATTGCGGGATCGTGGACAAGAAATCGGGCGGCGCGGTGGACAACGATTTGACGCTCCCCCTGCTGGCCCGCACGGCGTTGAGCCACGCGGAGGCTGGGGCGGACATTGTGGCGCCCAGCGACATGATGGACGGGCGCGTGGCCGCGATTCGCGGGGAGCTGGACGAGCACGGGTTCAGCGGCACACCCATCCTGTCCTACGCGGCGAAATTCGCCTCGGCCTATTACGGGCCGTTTCGGGAGGCGGCGGAGTCGGCGCCCAAGTTCGGGGACCGCCGGAGCTACCAAATGGACGGGGCCAACGCGCGGGAGGCCCTGCGGGAAGTGGCTTTGGACATCGCGGAGGGGGCGGACATGGTGATGGTGAAACCCGCGTTGGCGTACCTGGATGTGGTGTATCGGGTGAAGACAGAATTTGGCTATCCCACCGGCGCATACTGCGTGAGCGGGGAGTATTCGATGATGAAGGCCGCCGGGGCCAAAGGCTGGATGGACGAGCGGGCGGTGACGTTGGAAACATTGCTGTCCATGAGCAGGGCCGGGGCCGATTTCATCGTGACGTATTCGGCGGCGGACGCGGCGCGGTGGTTGCGGGAAGGGTGGTGAGGGGGCGGTATCGGGAAACGAACTTTGGGTGGCGAGCCGCCCGTTGGCGCGGTCTCCGACCAGGAAGGGGTCACGGCCGGCCCTATTTTTGCAGCAGTCTAATAATGGCCACGATGACGGCGGCGGCCACCACCACGACCGCCCCGATGAAAATCTTGGTGCCGGTGTTGCTCTTTTTGGCGAAGCCGGGCTTTTCCTTGCTGAAGGTGGCGGTGGCGGTGTCCGTGCCCAATTTGACCCCCTGAGGGAGGATCATGGTTTGATCGGGGAGCTTCTTGGTGGCGGTGGCGGGTTTGGCGCCGGGGTCCTCCAAGCGCAACTCGACCTGGCCGAAGCGGACGATTTGGCCGGGTTTGAGGACCGCTTCGCCGGTGACCTGCTGGCCGTTGACAAAAGTGCCATTGGTGGAGTTGAGGTCGTGAACGACGACCTCCTGCCCCCGGAGGAGGATTTCGCAATGGTGGCTGGAAATGGAGGCCTCCGGAATTTGGAAGATGTTGTCCTCCACCCGGCCGATGGTGGTCTTCTCCACTTTCAGCTCGTGAGCCTTCCCGGTCAATCCCTCGCTCAGAATCACTAGTCTAGGCATACTTGGCTTGGGGGGATTATCGCCCGCCCGGCCGGCAAGTCAAACGCAAATCCACGAGAATTTTGCGTCCCGCCCCGGCCCGCCGCGAGGGGGCGGGCTGGGTGTTGGATAAAAACTGCATTTCGGATGTTGCACCTTTGGCAAAATCGAGTAAAGAATAGCAAAAGGACTTGTGACGAGCACGA
>JBEKAN010000528.1:0-2590 GCA_050015895.1 Verrucomicrobiota bacterium | reverse complement strand
TCCAAATCGCCCACGGCGCGGTGCTGGATCTGGCGCGGCGCGGCGTGGACCGCATCTTCCTGCCGCAGGTCATGCACATGCCTGAGTCCAACGGGTGCGGCGATTGTTATTTGTGCCCCATCACCCAGGCCAGCCCCTCCTTCATGGCCAAGGCGTTTCCTGACCTCCAATTTCTCTCTCCTCTCCTGGATTTCTCCAAGGGATACGCCCTCTCTCTGGCGATGGTGCAGATGGCTGTCCGGGATTTGGGGATGCCAGGCGAGCTGGCCGCCGGCGCGTGGACGGCCGCCGTGCGCGTCCAGGAGCAGGCCGAACGCGCGCTGCTCGAGCTGGGCCGCAAGACGCTCGATCAGGCGGTGGCGGAGGGGAAACTGGCGATTCTGCTCGCCGGCCACAGCTACAGCGCCTATGCGCCGGAAGCCTCCCAATCCGTGGGCCGAAAGCTCTCCAGCATGGGAGTCACCGTCATCCCCGGCGACTGCCTCGCGCCGGTGGAAGCGGGAACCACCGCGTGGCACTTCGCAAATCAAATCCTCAACGCCGCCGCCATCGCCAAGGCGCATCCCAATTTGTTCCTGCTTTGCGTGAGCAATTTCAGTTGCACCATAGACGCTTTCACCCAATCCCTCCTGGCCTCGGTGATGGGGTCCAAACCCCACCTCATCCTGGAGATTGACGCCCACACGGCCGACGCCGGCATCCAGACCCGCTTGGAGGCGTTTCTGGACATCGCCGCCAATTATCAGGCGCGCCAAACCGCTCCCGCCCGGCCGTTTCAGTCCTGCCGGTTGGCCCCAGGCGGCCGCGTCCTCCGATCCAACGGCGAGTCAGTCCGGCTGGATGATCCGCGGGTGAAAATCCGTTTCCCGAACTTCTCCCAATACCACTCGGAGAGCCTGGCGTTGGCCGCCCGCTGGCTGGGGCTGAATGTGGGGGAGACAGTTCCACTGGACCGCAACCAACTGGACCGGGGCCTCAAGCACACATCGGGGCGGGAGTGTCTTCCCCTGCCGATCTGCATCGGGCAACTACTGGAGATCAGCGAGCGCCGCCCCGCCGGGGAAATCACCGGCTTCTACATGGTGCGCGGGGGCGCCCCGTGCGTCTCGGACTGTTACATGGGCTATTTCGAGAGATTCATCGCCGAGCAACGGCTGCCGGATTTGTTCCTCATGAATCCCGCGCCGGAAAATGGCTGGTGCGGCCTGGACCGCCTCGCCCTCTACCAGAGCGTCTCCCCGGCCATCCAAATGGCGGACATACTGGTGGAGATCGAGCAGGTTCTGGCCACGGTGGGATTGCCCGGCAGTGTGGAGCAACTCCGCGCCCAATGGCGGCGGTTCTTGGATGAGGCTCCCTCCCTCGACGAGTTCAACGCCAAACTGCCCGCCTTCGCCGATTGGCTGACTGCATTGCCGCGCAAGCATGACCCTTCGTCCTGCCCCAAAGTCGTCATCACAGGCGACTTCTTCACCCGCTTCAGTCCGTTCTTCATGGAAGGCGTCCACGCCCTCTACGCAGCGGGCGGCATCATCCTCAAGCCAGTGGACCTGGGGGACCTGGTTCAATATGCCGCCTACCACAACGTGGCGGGAACCGCCAGCGGCTGGGGCATGAAGCCGGGCTATCCGGCCCTGGCCAAGGCCTGCCTGCGAATGTTCCAGCCGGACGGCAAACAATATCTGCGGCAGTGGATGAGCTACCGGGCGGAACGGTGGATGGAGGGCCGCTACCGCCAGATCTTCCGCAAGACCGGCCTGCTGGTGGCCGCGCCGAACAACGTCTCGTCCCTTTTTGAAACCGCCTCGCGGCACATTTCCCCGGCGATTTTTGGCGAGGCCATCCCCAGCGTGGGCAAGGGACTGGAGGCCGCCAACGAGGGCTACGACGGCATCTTCCTCATCGGCCCGTTCAACTGCCTGCCCTACCGCATCTCCGAGGCCATCCTCAAACCGCTGAGTCTGCAAGCGGACATGCCGCTGTTGACCTACGAGAGCGACGGCTACGCGGTATCCCCCTCGTTCCTGCGGCAGGTGGAAGTCCACATCGAACAAGTTCTGGAGCGGGTCGCCCAGCGCAACCAGAAGACGTGGCGGTTCCGGCCCAAGACCCCGCGCAAACAGCCCGTAGGTAGGGCGGGTACTCCGTTGCCCGATGCGGTGTAGCGGCGGTCTGCGACCGTCGCAAGAGTCCGGCGGTCACAGACCGCCGCTACAAGACCATTTCTGCATTCCCTACCCGCCGATCTTGTCGCGCCATCTTGTCGCGCCATAGTCCCGCCAGAGGCGCGACGACGGCGGAAGGCTCGGCGAAGGCGGACCTGTCGGCCATAGCGTGGGCGAAGGCGGACCTGTCCACCGTAGGCCCGGCGAGGGAGGATGCTTTCTGCTTTTGCTCTCTAAATCCTTGCAGCACAATTGGTTGCACTTAATATGGGGCAAAACTGATTCTGACGAGATGCGGGGGGTTTTTCAGCAAGGTGTTTTTACTTGAAAAGGAACCAGCACCGTCTTCGTGGTGATAACTTCCAGGCACGTTAATAGAAAGCCAAAGCGGGCGCCGATCATCGAATATTCAAACCGCTCGACTG
>JBEKAN010000527.1:0-2609 GCA_050015895.1 Verrucomicrobiota bacterium | reverse complement strand
GAAGAGGGTAGGTCTGCACTACAGCCACTTTCGGGGGTTGTCGAGCCGTCGCTCCCTTGAAAATCAAGGACTTGCGTTGTGAAGATTTTCAAATGACCCCTCGAATCCGCGAAGTCGGGCTAATCGTCGCAGCCCCGCCCAGGGCGGCCGCGTAATCAGACTCCGTTTTACTCAGTTTTGTTTTCATCAAATCTCCTCCGCATTCACCCGGTCGTATTCCCCATGCATTCCCGCGAACCGGACATGCAGTATGGGAATACCATGTCCAGCACAAGCGCACCCCAGGCGCGAGTCCGGGTCACTCGCCCACTTGTGACAAGACCAATGCTTCCACAGTGATAAATATGGCGAGGTTTGAAATGGGGGAGGTGTCGCTAACGACGCGCATGAGCGAGGTCTTCCTGCGCCTCGGTGAGTCCATATTGCCGGGGAATGCCCCGCCCGGCCAGCGCCAGGCCAAAGGCATAATGATCCAAATTGGCCATGCGGGCGCCTTGGCCGAGCGTCAGCCAGCCAGAGGTGTGAAAGCGGCAGGCCAGTTCGATCTGCATGTGTCGCTCGCGTTCGCCCGGACCGAGCGGCAGGGATGCAAGGGCCTGCTCGTCCAAATCAAGTGTCACACTCATAAGATTCGCCTTTCCACCGCCATACTAACACGAACTTTTGGCATGGCGACAGCCGAGGGTTTAAGATAATCTCAACCTCGCCCAGCGCGGCCCGCCGTAACCGAATCCGCAATTGCCCGCTGATCACGGTCTTCATCGTCAAGGAGCCTTTTCGCGTATTTCGCTTATGTCGCGGCAGACAATCCCTGAGTTCTTTTGAGCCTCTTGAGCCTGATACGGCCACATCCGTCCCCCTCTCCGCCCATCGAAATTCCCACATCCTCTGTCCCCGTCAATCCGCGCAATCCGTGAATTCCGTGGTGAAACCTTTCAGTCCCCCCTCTTTGAGTTCCTGGTGATCTTTCGCGGCAATCCTTCAGTCCGGGCAAAATCAGGGGCCATGCGGCGATCACGGAAAGCTGGAAAGCCGCCAAAAGGGGCGGCCATTCCAGGCCGAACCCGCTGGACGCGCCGCGCCGTCCTGGCCGCGGTCTGCGCCCTGGTCATTGAGGGCAACCGGGCCAACCAAAAAGCGGAGCTCTGGCGCTCTGCGGCCGACGGCTCCCAGATCAACAACAACGGCATGGTCCGCATGCTTGCGGGCCTTATGCTGGGTTTGGGGGCGTCGCTCACGCCGGGCTTTCGGGTTTTGGGGCGGGCTTGACGAACGGGCGGTTGAGGCGGTGGGGCTTGAGTTCGGCGTAGATGGTCCGGGCAAGGGTGGATTTGGCGAAGCCGATCACTTTGGCGCCCTTGAGGCCGAAAAATTGTTCCAAGTCCCCGCTCGTGTAATGCTGCACGACCGGATAATGCATGAAAGTCTTGAGCATTTCCTGGCGGCTGTTTTCGGAGATGTCGCGCGTGATGAGCACGAAATGGAGACGGCTCTTGCTGCGCCGGATGGTTTCGCGGCCGACGATCAATATTCTTGACCGCAACACCATGGGAAACAACCGCTCGACGGGAGGTATTCCCCTTTCTGAGATCGGAAGGTGGCGTCACCCGCGTTTCCGAACCAAGTTGAGCACAGGCAAGCCCGCGGCTCCGGCGAGAGCAATTTGCTCGGCATCGAACGACAGCAAGGCCTCCGCCCCCACCTCCAGGGCAATCGCCACATGGAAGAGGTCCATCGAGCGGACAACCAACCTCAAGGAATGTTCCGCCCGAAGCTCGCCCGCCATCCGCACTGCGTCAGTCCAGTCGAACTCGACGTGAGGCCAATAACCAATCCTGACTTCTTGCTCCAAGAGACGAATCATCCTGCGCGACTCGCCCTTGGCGAGCAGGCCCGCCCGCTCGGCTTGGCAAAAACCATTGAACACCTCGACCCGCTGCCATGGCGTCCACAGCACTTCAGCGTCCGGGTCTTGGTCAAAAAGGCTTAATGCGGCCAGGTGCTGGGTGTCGCGGCGGCACTTGTATCCGAGCCACCACGACGTATCCGCATACAATTTCATTTCTTGAGCGACGCGAGGAACGCCGTCCCGTCGAACTTCAAGCCATCAGGGTCGCCAATGGCGCGTGCTTCCGCCAGTTTGCGCGTCATCCTCGGCGTCGCGCCCTTGCTGACCACGAACCTGGGCTTTCCGTTGGCGGTGACGACCAGTTGCCTCCCATCGGCCAGTCCGTCCACCAGTCCGGCATTGTGATAAAACTCACGAACAGTCACAGTTTTCACGCTGTCAGACAGTACGGTCTAACAAGCAGAAAATCAAGCGCGAATTTGGCCGCCCCCCACCTCTTTGCACCGGTCATTCGGGCGAAACGATATTCGAGCCGTTGGAGCCTCGGCGCCCGGACTGCAAAACAAACTCAAATCTGGCGACCTTTGCACCAAGTCTTGGCGGAGTTTGGGTGGCGAGCTTGGCGCGCGAAGCGTCTGGGAGTGCGGAACGCCAGAGACTGTCTCAAAACTCGAACGACATTTTTGAACAATTTATTTGACGCAACGTCTAACCCGATATGGCTCAACCCATCGCCCCGGATTACGGACAACAATTCCTC
>JBEKAN010000526.1:0-2621 GCA_050015895.1 Verrucomicrobiota bacterium | reverse complement strand
GAAGAGGGTAGGTCTGCACTACAGCCACTTTCGGGGGTTGTCGAGCCGTCGCTCCCTTGAAAATCAAGGACTTGCGTTGTGAAGATTTTCAAATGACCCCTCGAATCCGCGAAGTCGGGCTATCCACCAATGCCATTTCGAATTTCTGCTTTCTGCTTTCCTCATTTTGCCTTTTCTGCTAAATTAGTGTCGAAATAGATTGACAGTAATTAGAAATTGTGATACAGTCTTCCGCATGAAAGGTGCAATGGCCAGTCCGTCGCCGGAAGGGGCGGGAAGTCCGCACCCCGGAGGGAGGGGATTGCCTCTTGCCGACGCCCTCTTCATCGTTAACGCCCGCACTCTGTTCAGACCAATCAATCCAAGTATATCCAACCATATCCGAGTATATCCAACCCATCAAAAATGATTCTTATTTCTCCAATTGGCAAAAAATGGCAAGGGGCGGTCACGGCTCGACAAAAGTCTCGCCCTGCCGAGTTGGGGTATTTGTGTTTGGAATCAGGGGTGGGCGCGGGGCGCCTATGCACAGAGAGGAGTTGTGAACAGGCCACCTATCCCCTGCCTTCTCCCCCACTTCGTGGCGGAGAGGGAACTGGGGCCCGCTACGGGTCAGCGCGGGGCGTCGCGCACCGGGGTGTTCGCCTGGTAGAGTTGGATCTCCTTTTGCAGGGCGGCGGCCAGCGCGTCGTTTTTTTGCGACACCGCCAGATCGAGGGCGGGGCGGGCGGCCGAGGCGGCCAGGGTGTAGTTGCCCGTCTCGGCATAAGCGGCGGCCAGGGTGCGCAGAGTCAACGCGTCGCCGCCGGTCAACTGGCGGGCCTGGTCGGCCAGGGCGACGGCTCTTGCGCCATCGCGCAACGAGGCGTCGCGGCTTGTCGCCAGCAACCACGCCAGGTTGACCATCACGCTTGGCTGGTCGGACTTGATCTCCAGGGATTTCTGCCAGGAATCCCGGGCCTCCTGGGCCTGCCCTTTCTGGAAGAAGGCCAGGCCGAGGTTGCCGTAGGCGTCGGCGGAGTTGGGGGCGATCTTCAGCGCCTGCCGATAGCAGACAATGGCGATGTCCAAATCTCCGGTCTGCAAGAAGGCGTTGCCCAGGCCGCCCCATCTCGCCAGGGGGTCGGGACTCAGGGCGGTGGTTTTTTGGAAGCACTCCATCGCGTCGTCAAAATCTCCTTTGAGGAGAAGGACCGCGCCGAGGTTGTAGCGGGCCTTGGCGTAATCGGGTTTGATGTCCAGCGCCTTGCGGTATTGGGCCAGGGCGTCCTCCAGTTTGCCGCGCTTGACCAGAGCGTTGGCCAGGTTGTAGCGGGCCTCGGCATTCTCAGGAGAGATCCGCAGGGCTTTTTGGTATTGCGCGATGGCCTGGTCCAACTCCCCCTTGGCGAACAGAGCGCCGCCCAGGTTGTTGAGGACATCGGCGGCGGCGGGATTGGTTTCCAGCGCCTTTTGGTATTGCGCGATGGCTCCGTCCACGTCCCCCTTGCGGAACAGGGCGGCGCCCAGGTTGTTGCGGACATCGGCGGCGGGATTGATCGCAATGGCCTTTTGGTATTCCGCGATGGCTCCCTCCATGTCCCCCTTGCGGAACAGAGCGGTGCCGAGGTTTTTGCGGGCGTCGAAATAATCCGGGTTGATATCCAGCGCGTGGCGGAGTTGCGCGATCCCCTCATCGGGTTTTCCGCGTTCGACCAGGGCATTGCCATAATTGTTCAGGGCCAGAAGGTTGGCGGGGTTGCGGGAAATCGTCTGCGGCCACAGCGACACGCCGTCTTTCCAATACGCCGTCTGACTGTGGGCGCGGATAATCAAGGGCGCGAGGATGGCCGCCGCCAACGCGCCTTGAAAGAGGCGGCGGTGGCGCCAGCGCGCGGAGATGTCGGCCGCCGCCCATACGGCCGCGACGGCCAGACCGATCTCCGGCAGGTAGGTGTAGCGGTCGGCATGGGCGTAGTAGGAAATTTGGGCCAGGCCAATGACGGGAACCAGCATCCCCAGATACCACAGCCAGCCCAGCAGGAGGTACGGGCGCTTTGGACGGCAGTACAGCGCCAGCGCCGTGACCGCGGCCAGCAGGGAAAAGGCCAGACAGGCCTTCCAGGCCGGCGCGCCGCCGGGGGCAAAGAGATAAGGGATGGCCAATCCCGCCGGGAAAACCATCTGCCGCACATAGATGACATAGGAGACCAAAGCGTTTGCAAAGCGGTCCAGAGCCGGTATATGCGTCAGCGCTGTGACCTTCTCCGACACACAAGCAGTCGCCACGCAGGACCCCGCCGAAAGCAAGAACAACGGAATCTTCTCCCTCACCAACCCCCAAAACGAAATCCGGGCCATTCCCGTCTCTCCACTATCCGCATTCTGCATTCTAAATTCTGAATTCTGAATTCGCTTGATCCTTCCCAGCGGCCACCAGTCCAGCAACAGCAGCACAAAGGGCAGCGTCACCAGCATGTTCTTGCACAAAAGCCCCAAGCCAAAGAGCAGCGCCACCGCCGCGTGGCGGCCGCGCGAGGGTTGCCGCGCATATCGCACATAAGCCCAGAGGGTGAGCATGAAGAACATCCCGCTGAGAACATCCTTGCGCTCCGCGATCCACGCCACCGACTCGGCGCGCA
>JBEKAN010000525.1:0-2631 GCA_050015895.1 Verrucomicrobiota bacterium | reverse complement strand
TTCAACTCCGAGAGCGCCCGCAGCCTGTTGGATTTGCGGGAGCGTCTGGACCTGAATTACAACGGAGTGACCAATTGGGCCTTCTATGGCCGCGGCGATTTCACCGAGGGTAGCGGAAACTTGAACCAGGGCGGCGGGTTGGTCCCGGTGGCCGGAATCGGAGCCGCCTCCGCGCCGGCGGACATGGACGACCGCCGTTTCTTCCAGAAGTACAGCGCGGGCGTCCGATGGTATCCCTCGCGCGGCGCCACGCTGGATGTCGGCGGCTATTACAAGCTCAACCACTACCACTATGACAACGTGATGGACAACACGCTGATTGACGGTCTGTACCCCTATCAGGATTACCTGGTCATGCAGGATTTTGAGACTTACGACGCCAATGTGCGGCTGACCTTGAGGCCGTGGCGGAACGTGACGGCCATCAGCCGTTACGAATACCAACTTTCCACCATCCAGACGGCCCCGGACCCGGAGGTGGGTCTCACCGGGGTCCAATCCTCGAGGATGACCACTCATATCATCGCCCAGGATGTCAGTTGGATCCCCTGGCGCCGCCTTTCCCTCCAGGCTGGATTGAATTATGTTCTGAGCGACACGCGCACGCCGGCCTCCGACGTCACCCAGGGCATCCTCGACGCTCAAAACAATTATTGGATGGCCAACTTCACCCCCGTGTTCGTGGTGGATGACAAGACCGACCTGGCCTTGAGCTACCTCTATTACTTGTCCGGGGATTACAACAACATTTCCCCGCTCGGTGTCCCCTACGGCGCTGGCAGCAGGGAGGGAGCCGTCACCGCCACTCTTACCCGCCGCATGAGCAAGAACGTCCGGCTGACAGTCAAATATGGGTATTCCCGCTACAGTGACCAGACTTACGGGGGAAACCGGGATTTTGGGGCCAACCTCATCCTGGCGACGCTGCGGTACCAATTTTGAGCGACCACTCAAAAAATGCCACGCGGAAAGCAAATAATGCAAAGCAATGGACAATTCACGTTGAGCCAAAAATGGCCACCCCGTTTAGGCTGGCAACGATGACAGAGAACCCTGCCCGCCCAACGCGGGCGCAACCCAAAACAGAAACAAGACTGCAAGTTATGAAGACCCCCAGAATCCTCCTCACCACCCTGGCCCTCGCGGCCACGACCGCGGCCCTGTCGGCCGCCGACGCGTCGGCGAATTGGGACGCCAAGTGCAAAAGCTGCCACGGCGCCGATGGAATCGGCGCGACCCCGATGGGCAAGAAACTCGCCCTGAAGGATTTCACCGATGCCAAGGTCCAGGCGGCCTTCACGGACGCCGACGCGACCAAGGCGATCAAGGAAGGCGTCAAAGTCGGCGACGCGACGAAGATGAAGGCGTTTGCGGATGACCTGAACGACGACGAGATCAAGGCGCTGGTCGCCAAGGTCCGCGCCTTCAAGAAATAGCCCGCGCGCGTTCGGACGGAAGCCGGCGTTTGTGTCCTTGCCAGCTCCGTCCGCATGGTCGCCACCGAAGCGCGCCGCAAGGCCCGCGGGCAAAGGCCAGCCGCCAAGCCCTCCGGCCCGACTTGAACCCCAACCCACGCGATGACATCCAACGCCAAAACCGGAATCACCGTCCTGGTTCTGTGCGCGGCCTTCTCGGCGCTGGCGCTGGCCTTTCTCTCCGACTCGGGCGGGACGCGCCCGACCCGCCCCGCCATCGCGCTGGTGGACACGAACTTCCTGGACAAGGCAACCACCCGGCAGTCGTACGCGGACTTGGTTCGGACGGGAGCGGACCTGTCGGATTTTGACTGCTATGTCTGTCACGACAAGAAGCATCCCCCGCCGCTGCGGCTGGACAGCAACCAGAACATCATTGTTGACACGGCGCATTCCGACATCGTGATGGGGCACGGAAAGCACGGCCGCAACAACAATTGTTTCAATTGTCACAACGAAACCAATCTCGTCCAGCTCCAGCCCAGGGACGGGCGGGAGCTGACATTCGCGGACAGCACGCAGTTGTGCGGCAGTTGTCACGGGCCGACGTACCGCGACTGGCTGGCGGGCGCGCATGGGAGGATCAGCGGGTATTGGGACCGGGGTTCCTCGCCGTTCACGGCGGACGAGATCCGGGATTTGTCAGGGGTGGTGGACCGATTGAGGCGGCAGGCCGATCCGGTTTCCGCGTTTGTGTGGCGGAGATTGTCCATTCCGGAGCAGGCGCTGCTGACGAACTACCAGCCGTCGGCGTCCCCCGCCAATCAAATTGAGGATGTGGTTCTTCACGCTCTGAACAAGATCATTGGAGAGCCGTCTTTTTACGAGGCGGAGCGGTTCAAAGGGGTTTCGCTCGCCGTGGCGACGACCAGCCTGCTGCAGCAAACCCCAAGCCCGAAAGGCGACACTCTGGTCTATTTCAACCGCTTGCTGCTCGAAGACGCGTATCCGGTGGAGTTGTCGAGAAGCCAGCGCAAGGACTGCGTGAACTGCCACAACCCGCATTCCCCCCCGTTCCCATCCCGACTGCCCGCGCCCATCCCGCATCCCTTGCGCGAGATTGGCGCGACCTCCGGCCCGCAGACCGGCCAGGAATGATATGGACATCCCCCCCCCGACCCCAGGCAAGATTCCCCCGCTGCCCGCAAACGGGATG
>JBEKAN010000524.1:0-2632 GCA_050015895.1 Verrucomicrobiota bacterium | reverse complement strand
CGGCGCGCCAGGGACGGGAGGCCCAGACCTGGGGCGAAATGAATTGCACAATCTTCGGGTTCCAGTTGAAGAAGGGGCCTGTCCGGGAGCGGACGTAGTTTTTGACGGCGCGGGCGAACCACAAATTGAACTCGCCGTAGTCAACCAGAATAATCACCTCCGGTTGGATCTCAACGGCCAGCCGCCGCAATTGGTCAAACCGGCGAAGGATGCGCGGCAGCTTGTGGATCAAGCCGCCGGGGCCGATGACGGAATCCGCCGTCAAGTCGAACGCGAGTCGCACACCCGCCGCGGCCATTTTCGGCCCGCCCGCCCCGAAGAAGCAGGGCGCCAGCGGGGCGGTCAGGGGCTGCGCGTCGGTGGTGGTCTGGAACTGGGCGGCCGGAACGGCCCGCGCCAGCGCGCGGACCAGGTCGGCGGCGTTGGCGTCCCCGCTGGGATCGCCGGCCACGAGCATGATGTTCTTGGGTTTCATCGGCGCAACTCCGCTTTGACGCTTCGCAGGAACTGGGCGAATTTGAAGGGGAGCGCCGGAGCGGCCAGGCCGCTGAGAAGATTGACCGCGAGGGCGGCCCACCGCAGCGGGGCGGGCGGGAGGGAATCGTCCCAGCGCCCGTCCTGGAGATGAGAGAAGGCGGCGGGAACGGGGAAGCCGGAGACGCGCATCGCCGGCCCCCATTTGTACTTGACAAAAAAGGCGAGGCCGACGCCCAGGGCCACGCCGGCGGCCCCCGCCGCGGCGAGACGCGGCCAGGCGCCTGGTCGCGCCCATTTGTGGAAGAGTTTTTTGCCGGTCGTGGCCAGGAGCCAGAGATCGAACGCCAGGACCGGGAGAATCAGAAGGAGGGCGGGCATGGTTCACGCCGGGGGAGCGGCAGATTGAATTTGGCGGGTGATTTCCAAGGCGAGATCGAGCGCGCGCTTGGCCGCCGCGCCGCTGACTTTGGGGGTCAGACGCGCCTGGATGCAGTGGATGAAATCCCGCAATTCGAGCTTGAGAGGCTAGTCCTTGGCGATGGGGACCGGCTCGCGGACGATTTTTCTGCCGGCGAACTGGCTGACAATGGCGGAATCTCCGGCGCGGAGGAGTTTTTTCAAGAAGGAGGACTCCTCCTCGCCCTCGCGGGCGACGCGGTAGATGAACCCCTCCTGGGCGCGGTAATCCAGGGAGACATAGCTGGGCAGCGCGCCGGCGCTGAAGACGCGGATTTTGCGCATGCGCTCGGGGCTGACGCGGCTGGCGGTGAGATTGGCGACGCAGCCGTTGGCGAAACGAAGGCGGGCGTTGGCGATGTCCTCCGACTTGCTCAGAACAGCGATGCCGACGGCGTCCACGCTGAGGACCGGGGAGCGGACCAGAGCCAGGACGACATCCAAATCGTGAATCATCAAATCGAGGACGACGCCGACATCAATGCCGCGGGCCGGATAAGGGGAAAGGCGGTGGGATTCGATGAAGCGGGGATCGGTGGCGACTTCCTCGAGATACTGGAGGACGGGATTGAAGCGCTCGACGTGGCCGACCTGGAGGACGACATTTTTTTCGGCGGCATGCTCCACCAACCGGGCGGCCTGGGCGGCGTTGTCGGTCATGGGTTTTTCCACCAGGAGATGCTTGCCGGCGGCCAGAAGGGCGTCGGCGAGTTGGAAGTGGGTGCTGGTGGGTGTGACGACGCTGAAGGCCTCGGCGCCCGCCACCGCGTCGTCGAAGGAAAGAAAGGCGGGGACGCCATGTTTTTCGGCGATCCTGGCGGCGGCCTGAGGGGAGGAATCAAAGACGCCGGCGAAGTGGACGGCGCCGGCGGCGGCCAGGTCGGCGTAAATGCGGGCGTGTTCCCTGCCCAAGGAACCGACGCCCAGGACGGCCACTCTGAGTTTGGCAGACATGGTGTGAGAGTGGGACAAAAGAGGGCGGATGTCTATTTTTGACTTTATACTTTTGAAGGGGACGGCATTCTTAAGCTCAGAACATGAACTGTTGAGATTTGGATCATTTGGAAATAGGCGCTTACAGTCTGACGGGCTTGCTCTCGTACCTGATCGGCTCGCTGCCGACGGGTCACCTGGCGGGGAGTCTGCACGGCATTGACATCCGCGCGGCGGGCAGCCGGAATGTCGGCGCGACGAATGTCTTTCGTGTGGTGGGCACGGCGGCGGGCATCGTGGTGCTGGCGATTGACGGGGTGAAGGGGTTCGCGGCGGCGCGATGGACGCCGCTGCTGGCGACGCAAATTTTTCCAGGCGCGGATCGGGAGAATCTGGCGCTGGCGGCGGGGGCCGCGGTTGTGCTGGGGCATATGTTCCCGTGCTGGCTGAAATTCAAAGGAGGCAAAGGGATCGCGACCTCGGCGGGGGTCGGCATTGCCTGGGCGCCCCCGGCCTGCCTGACCACACTGGGGATATGGGGGGTTGTATTCCTGGCCACGCGGTATGTTTCGGTGGCGTCCATCGTGGCGGCGGTGGTTTTGCCGGTGGCGGTGTGGTTTTTCCACGGCGGAATAGAAATGACGCTGGTGATGACGGGCATGGCGGTCTTGGCGATATACAAGCACAAGGGCAATATCGGACGCCTGCTGGAAGGGACGGAACCCCGGGTCGGGAAACCCAAACACCAGACATCGCCATGAATGTG
>JBEKAN010000523.1:0-2634 GCA_050015895.1 Verrucomicrobiota bacterium | reverse complement strand
AGACATTTCGAAAGACAAAAAAAATATGATTCCCATGAATGGAAAACCGGTGATCACTCAATTGCTCGCAGCCCTGTTGTGCGGTTGCCTGGCCTTGTCCGCCTACGCAGGGGCCGGCGGCGGCGGGGGCGGCGGCGGGGGGGGACGGGGGGGCGGCGGGGGCGGAGGAGGCGGTATCGGCGCCGGCGGCGGTGTGGGGGCGGGTGCGGCGGGCAGCGCCGCCAGCGTGGGATATGTGCCCAACGGCCAGATTGGCGCGATCACCTACACGGTGGACCCGGTCAATAATACGATTGTTTACACCACCGACACGAACAATAACACCAAAGTCATGGCCGCCCTCCATGCTCTTGATAACCAGCCCGTTCCCCAAGTGCTGATCAAAGTGGTGTTCATGGAGATCACGTATAATAACGGCCTGGATGTGGGCGTGGAAGGGGGCCTGACTCACGCGCTCAACGGCAGCCAGAACATCACTTACAGCAATTTGTTCGGCCTTGCCTCGCAGAACATCACTCCCTCCAGCGCCTACACCGGCGGCCCGGGGGCGGCGCTGTTCACCTTGACGGGGGACAATTTTGCGGTCACCGCGAGGGCGATTTCGGAAAAGGACACGGTGAAAGTGCTCTCCCGGCCCACGATTCTGGCCCGGACCGGCCAGCCGGCCAGCATAGTCATTGGGCAGGAGGTGCCTCTGATCACGGGAGTCAACGTCAGCGCGCTGGGGCAGTTGAGCACCTCCATCTCCTACACCAGTGTGGGCATCATTTTGAATGTCACTCCGTACATCCACCCCAACAACGACGTCGAAATGATCCTCAACCCGCAGATTTCGGAGGTGGCGTCGGGAGAATCCACCCTCATTTCCAGCGGCACCAACGGCAATTTCACCACGCCCTACATCAACACGCGCTCGGCCAACACCGTCGTCATCACCCCGAACAACCAGACGGTGGTCATCGGCGGCCTGATGCAGGACAGCAAATCGGTGACGGACAGCAAAGTGCCGATTGTGGGAGATATTCCCTTGCTGGGAATGCTCTTTAAGCATAAGATCACCGCCAACGCGAAAACTGAACTTGTAATTTTTGTGACACCGACTGTGGTCAAAACTCCGTCGGACCTCTCCAGGATGTCCACCGACGAGACCAGCCGCACGGAAATGGCGCCAAGAGCCTTTCCGTTGTCGGAGCGCGATAATTATATTGATCCCGACGCGCCGAACGCGGGGAGCGCCCCCGCGGCGGAGACCGCCGTATCCCCGCGCCGCATGCCGTGATGACCACGCGACGCAACTGGGTGGTTTATGGGGCGCTTGTGGTCGTCTGGACGGGATTGATATCCTGGCAGGTGGCCGAGCATCTGCGCGTGAAGTCCGCCGCGCGCGCCCTGTTGTCGGATCGCGCCCGTTACGTCGCCATGACTTGCGGCCGGATCCTGCGTCAGCCGGGAAGCCTGGTGCTTTCCAAAGAAAGGCTGGAGGGGACGATCAGCCAATTGGTCCGGCCGGGTGAAACCAACTCGGGTGAGTTGCGCTCGGTGGTGCTGGTCAATCGCGCGGGCCAAATTGCGGCGGCCGCCCCGACGAACATCGAGGTCAGCTCCGAGGAATTGCGGACGCCCAACTGGGACGGGCCGATTGTCTGGCTTCCCAGTCTGGTGGATTTGGGGACCAACTTGGCGGAGGACCTGCTGGTGCTTCCCTCGATCCGATTGCAGGAAATGAGAAGCAACGCGCCTCCTGTGGAGGGGAGCAATCTCACCGCCGCCGTCACGGTGACAAATCCCACGCCCGCCACCACCAATGCGACCACGCCGACATTTCGCGGCAGAGGCGGAAGGAGGGGGCCGCGGGCGGAATTCGTCACGCCGCCGTGGATGAAGCCGGAGGAATTTAAAAACTTGAGCGAGAGGGAGGGGGCGCACAATTTCTTCGTGGGCATGTCCACGCAGCCCGTCCAGGAGTCGGACGAAGCGGATTTTGTGATCCGAATCATCATCGCGCTGCTGGGAACGGCCGGGGTGTTGGCGGCCGCGCTGGCCTGGCAGAGCCAGATCAAGACTTCCGATCTCCAGCTTCGACTGGTCCGCGCCAGCGAAATGAATTTGCACCTCAAGGAAATGAACCTCGCCGCCGCCGGGCTGGCCCACGAGACCCGCAATCCCCTGAACATCATCCGCGGCCTGGCCCAGATGATCTCCAAACAGCAGGACGCCACGCCGGAGGTCCGCGCCAAAACCCGCGACATCATTGACGAGACCGACCGGGTGACCGCGCAGTTGAACGAGTTCATCAACTACTCGCGCCCGCGCGAAGTGCGCCGCGCCCCCACCAACCTGGCCGCCGTCGTCGGCGAGGTCGCCCGCACCTTGAATTACGACATCGAGGAAAAAAACATCCAGTTGCAGATCGTCATGGAGCCGCTGACCATCGAGGCGGACGAGCAACTCCTCCGGCAGGCCCTTTTCAACCTGGTTCTCAACGCCGTCCAGGCTGTGCCCGCCAAGGGCGAAATCCGCATCCGCGCCAGCAAGAGAAACAACGAGGAGGCCTTCATCGAGGTTTCCGACAACGGCCCCGGCGTGCCCCAGGCCAACCGCGCCGAGATCTTCAAGCCCTACTTCACCACCCAC
>JBEKAN010000522.1:0-2640 GCA_050015895.1 Verrucomicrobiota bacterium | reverse complement strand
CGGGCATAGTGGACGCCGGATGGGAATGCGCGGGACGATGTTTGCGCGCCGCGCCGATTGCCGGGTTTTTACTTGACCATTGTCTTGCGGGTCGTTGGTCCCGTTCACGGGGGCCGCATCGCCCCACAGCAGGCAATCGGGCGACTAGGGCCGATTCGCGCATATTGCAAGTCATGGGACTTTCATCAGCAGCGCCCGTAGCTCAGTTGGATAGAGCAACTGCCTTGTAAGCCCAAAAAGCTGTTTTCCCCCATTTTCCCCGAACTGCCCTCAACAGGAACATGTCAGGAGCGCGGAACTCTGGTTGGGGTTGGGGGAGGCGGACTGGGCGGTGAGAGAACTGGAAGCGTTGCCCCAAACTGCATGGAATCACCCTTCAGCCAGCAAAAGCCTGGTCGCTGCTCTGGCCGTTTTGGAGGAGGGAACCGTGAACCGAGATTTCCTTCCAGACTTCAGGGAGGAAGGCGAGGTGATTGCTTCCTGGGGGTGGGGCGAGGTTGATCAAATAGTTGGGATTGGCAGGCTCGATCTGATGGGTGGATTGGGGGAGGAGAGGGCCGAGGTTGAGGGGAGTGGCTGTTGATGTTCTGGCATGGGGCGGTGGTGGAGGAGGAGATGACTGATCGAGGTTGCATTCCTCCCAGCAAACGGGCACCTAGGGGGGCGCGTGGGGCCCATTCGTGTTTGACGTTGACACGACGGAACGGATATTAGACTGTCTTTGGCGATCCTATGAAACCATTAAGCACTCTAATCGTCGCCTCCATCGCCGCCACGCTTTTGCAGATTGCGGCCCTGGCTCAAAGTTCTTTTAATTGGAACATCGGAAATGGCGTCTGGGACACCAGCTCTCTCAATTGGAGCAGCAACGGCGTGTCCGTCGCCTGGGCGCCGGGCAACAACGCCTTTTTTGACAACACCAGTGCGGCCACCACGATTAGCGTGGGCGGCGCGCAAACAGCGGCGGCCGTCAGTGTTGGAAACGGCGGCAACAACGCCGACTATACTTTCACCACCAATGGAACTTCGGGAGGGTCGCTGACGGCGTCCTCCTTCATCGTGCAGGGCAGCGCCGGCAACAACGGTCCCGGTGGACCGACCATTCTCACCAACTTACCGCTGACCATCACCGGCAACCTGGGCGTGGGCCGGTGGGGGTTGGTGATCGGTGGCACAAGCACGGTCAATGTGGGCGGACAAATAGGGGGTAATATTGCTGGAGTCTCTTCGGCCGACTGGGGTTTGCTCACCATCCAGAACAGCGCCGTCGTCACGGCCACCGGTGGCGTGAACGGCAACACCGAAGCGTGGGCGATGACTTTGAATGGAGGCACGCTCATTACGCCGAGCATTCAGACTTCGGATCGGGAGGCCTCTGGCACGGCGCGGCTGACCTTCAACGGCGGCACGGTCATGGCAACACAGGACAACCCCAACTTTGTCACGGTCGGGGCCAATTTCCAGAACACCGATTCGGCCTTGGTTGGCGACGGCGGAGCCATCATCAACACCGCTGGATACAATATTGGCATTCCGGTCAACCTGGCCTCGGCTGGAGGAACCGACGGCGGTTTGACCAAGAACGGCGCCGGTACCCTGACACTCGGCGGCAACAATACATACACCGGGCTGACCATCGTTAGCAACGGAACGCTTCAAGTGGACGGCGCTATTGGGGCCGGGGCGGTGGCTGTGCAGAGCGGCGGCGCGCTCAGCGGCGCGGGGACCATTAACGGGCCGGTGACGGTGAATGCCGGCGGCACACTCGAGGCGGGCGACCCTTCCGGCCCCGGCGCCCTGGCAATAGAGAACTCACTGACTCTGAACACCGGCAGCGCCACGACGCTCCGGCTCAACGAATCCGCCACCACCAATGATTCGGTGGTCGGCATCAGCACACTGACCTACGGCGGCACGCTCACCGTGACCAGCCTCGGCGGGACCCTTGTGGCCGGGGATTCCTTCCAGTTGTTCAACGCCACAACCTACAGCGGCAACTTCGGGGCCACGCGCCTTCCCGCGCTCACCTCCAGCCTAGCTTGGAATTGGTCGCCAACCACCGGCAGCCTGGCTGTGGCAGCGAAGCCCGCAATCACCAGTTTCAACACTCTGGCCAATGGAAGTTTCAGCCTGGGCTTCGCCGGCGGGTCGGGAGCCACTTACACCATCGTTACCAGCACCAACGCGGCGATGCCGCTGAGCAACTGGACCGTTCTGGCCAATGCCACCAACAATGGCTCCGGCTTCTTCCAATTCACCGACACCACGGCGACCAACCGCGGCTGGAGTTTCTACGAAACCAGATCGCCTTGAAAAAAGCAGGCCGAGGAAGAACTTTATTCCGGTTTCCAAAGCCACGCTCTCCAAGGCCTTTTTGACGGCCTCACGAAGCGAAGAGTATTGATTATGTGCTCTCCTCTAGCCCTCACGGCCCTTGAGTCCGGATCTCAGGCTGCGGATTAGGATCAGGGAATTGGATTGCATCAGGAGTCGCCAACGATTGGGTTGGCTTCCTGGACGCCTGGATCCGCTTGCCTTTGACGCGCATTCGGGCATAGTGGACGCCGGATGGGAATGCGCGGGACGATGTTTGCGCGCCGCGCCGATTGCCGGGTTTTTACTTGACCATTGTCTTGCGGG
>JBEKAN010000521.1:0-2641 GCA_050015895.1 Verrucomicrobiota bacterium | reverse complement strand
ATCCCACGCCGTGGACTTCCACCGTCACGCGGGTTGGCAGCGCCTCAATCAATATGCCTTGTAAAAAGGTGATCACATCAAAAAGCGTCCCACGCCGCGCGTCAGCCGGGCGGCCAGCCCAGCCCGCGCCCGCCGAGAATGTGGCAGTGCAGATGCGGCACCGTTTCGCCGCCATCCCGCCCGTTGTTGATGACCAGCCGGTAGCCGCTTTTCTCCAACCCCAATTGCCGGGCCACTTCCGCGGCCTTGTGGAGCAGGTGGCCCAGCATCGGCTCATCCTCCGGCCCGGCCTCCGAGAGGCGGGCGATGCTTCTTTTGGGGACGATCAAAACATGGGTGGGTGCCTTGGGGTTGACGTCGCGAAAGGCCAGCACCACTTCATCCTCGAAGACAATGTCGGCCGGGATTTCGCGCGCGATGATCTTCTCGAAAATATTCTTGCTCATAATTCTTTGCGGCCGCCGGCTCCCTCCGCGAACCCGTCATCCCTTCCAAACTGCCCCCAACCCGCCCGTGCTGTCAACCCCGTCCAAGTCCCAATCGCCGGCGATTCGGAGGAACCTCCCCCCCCGGGACATCCCTCGCAGACTCGGGACGCGGCTCCATGTTCTTTACAACAATGTAACAAAAGGAACCACATTCCCCGCCGATAATCAGGGGATATGAGTTTGAGTCTTCCGCATGCAGAGAGTCCCGCGCGTGAGGTGGAGGCGCCAGGCATCGAACAAACAGATTTGCTCACTCTGGTCAGGCACCAGGAGCGGGTTGAGGCGCACACAGCCCTTGGAGAAGTATATCAACTGTTTCAGGCCCATCAGCAGGATTTTTGCGCCGTGATAGATGCGGGCAGGGTCGTGGGGCTGTGCTCGCGCGCACACCTGGGTTTCCTCATGGGCCACCGCTACGGATTTGCCATCTACAGCAAGTTCCACGTGCGCGAGCACATGGTCGCCAGCCCGCTGATGCTGCGCAGGGGCGCGCCCGTCCGCCAAGTTCTGGAGGCGGCGCTGGGACGCCAGGGCAAGACCTTCAACGAGGATGTCATCCTGCTCGGCTCCGATGACCAATACTTGGGCGTCATTCCGGTCCCGGCTTTGGTCCGGCTTCAATCCGCGCTGGTCGAGGAGCGGTTTCGGATTCAGGAGACCATGCACCGCCGCCTGCTGGCCGTCTCGCGCCAGGCTGGCATGGCCGAAGTGGCCACCGGCGTCTTGCACAACGTCGGCAACGTGCTCAACAGCGTCAACGTCTCCGCCCATCTGGCTGTGGACATGGCGCGCAACTCCAAAACTGCCAGCCTGGAAAAAGTCGCCGCCATCCTGGAACAGAAACGCGGCCAGTTGGCCGACTATCTCTCCAACGACCCCAAGGGCAAACTGGTGCCCGACCTCCTCATCCAACTGGCCGGCCGGTTGCGCGCCGAGCAGGCGGGCCAGCTCCGGGAATTGGAGTCCCTGGTCAAACACGTCGGCCACATCAAAAACATCATCTCCATGCAGCAGCGCTACGCCAAGGTCTCCGGCCTCCTCGAGCGGGTCCCCGTCGAGGAGTTGGTCGAGGACGGTTTGCAAATGAACACCGAATCGCTGGCACGCCACGGCGTCGTCCTGGAGCGCCGCTTTGAGCCGGCTCCCCCCGTCGTCGCCGACCGGCACAAGGTCTTGCAAATCCTCGTCAATCTCATCCGCAACGCCAGGCACGCCGTGGACCACTGCCCCGGCCCGGACAAGCGGGTGACCGTCTCCATTCACGCGCCCACCGACAAGCGGGTTCGCATTCAGGTCCAGGACAATGGCGTCGGCATCGCCCCCGAGAACCTCAACCGCATCTTCGCCCACGGCTTCACCACCAAGAAAGACGGCCACGGATTTGGCCTCCACACCTCCGCCCTGGCCGCCAAGGAAATGGGCGGCGCCTTGCACGCCCACAGCGATGGCCTGGGCCGCGGCGCCCTCTTCACCCTGGAATTGCCCGTCGCGCCCCTAAGCCCCGCCTTATGAGCGCGTCCCGTCTTTTCCTCAACCGCCGCGTCCTGACTGTGGACGACAATCCGACCATCCATGAGGATTTTCGCAAAATCCTCTCCAAGGAAGCCGCGACCGATGGCCGGCTTGAGGACCTGGAATCCAACTTCTTCGAGGCCCGGAGCCAGCCCGACGCCCACGATGGGTTTGAGGTGGATTCCGCCTCTCAGGGCGAGGAGGGGTTGGCCAAAGTCCTCCTTGCGGTGGAACAGCACCGCCCCTACGCCGTGGCCTTTGTGGACATGCGCATGCCGCCGGGCTGGGACGGCGTGGAGACCATCGCGCGGCTCTGGTCGGCCGATCCGGCCCTGCAAGTCGTCATCTGCACCGCCTATTCGGATCATTCCTGGCGGGAGATCCTGACCCAACTGGGCAACCGCGACAACCTGGCCGTCCTCAAAAAGCCCTTCGACAACATTGAAGTCATCCAACTCTGCGAAACCCTAAGCCGGAAATGGTCCCTGGCCCGCGCCCTGCACGACCCCGAACGAACTCCCCCGCACGCGCAGAAAACCGCAACTTGAGCCGGGTCGTCTTTTGGCATCATCTCAAAATCCTGTTCATCCTGTGCATCCCGTCCAAAATGTCTTTCTTTTGTCGGTTGCGCCTTGCCGCGC
>JBEKAN010000520.1:0-2645 GCA_050015895.1 Verrucomicrobiota bacterium | reverse complement strand
AAGGGTTCAAAATTGAATGGTTGTGAAAGCTCTGGTTGGACGCATCTCTGTTTTTGGTAGGGTCGGCGAGTCAGAACTTGAGAGGAGTCGCCCGCTCAGCGGGCTGCTGCGCCGACCGGGACGCCGTAGCGCGGCGTCCTTGCCGGGGAAGCGCGCAGTCGCCCTGGCGATCTGCGCGCTGGCCGCGGGCGCGGCCCGCCCCGCCAACGCCGCGGTCGCCGCCGCTCCGCCCGTCAGCAAGGAAACCCAGCAGTGTCTGGACTGTCACACGGTTTACACTCCTGCCCTGGTGCAGGATTGGATGCACAGCCTCCACAGCCAGACCACGCCCCAGGACGCGCTCAAAAAGCGGCCGCTGGAACGAAGGATGTCAAGCACAAACATTCCCGAATCGTTGAGTGGCGTGGTGGTGGGCTGTTATGAGTGCCACGGCCTCAATGCCACCAATCACACGGACAACTTCGATCACTTTGATCTCCACATCAACGTCGTCGTCTCGCCGCCGGACTGTCAGATCTGCCACGAGGTGGAGGCGCAGCAGTTCGCCGGCAGCAAGAAGGCCCACGCGCTGGGGAACCTGGACAGCAATCCGCTCTTCCACACCTTGGTCGAGAGCATCACCAGCGTGGCGGAAATCCGGGACGGCAAGGTCGCGCCCGTCGGCTCGTCGGATTTGACGAAGGACGAAACTTGCTATGGCTGTCATGGCTCGCGCGTGCGGGTCGTGGGCACGCGCAAGCTGGACACCGAACTGGGCGAGGTGGTGCTGCCACGTCTGACCAACTGGCCCAATCAGGGCGTGGGCCGCGTGAACCCGGACGGCAGCCGCGGCGCCTGCACCGCCTGCCATCCGCGGCATGAGTTCTCCATCGAGGTCGCGCGCAAACCCTTCACCTGCTCGCAATGCCACCGGGGACCGGATGTTCCGGCCTGGGAAGTGTATGAGGAGAGCAAGCATGGGAACATCTTCAACTCCAAGGCGCAGGAATGGAATTGGGACCGCGTCCCCTGGCGGGTGGGGCAGGATTTTCGCGCGCCCACCTGCGCGGCCTGCCACAACAGCCTCCTGACCGCCGGGGATGTGGTGGCGCCCCGCACGCACGATTTCGGCGCGCGGCTGTGGGTGCGGCTCTTCGGCCTGCCCTGCACGCATCCGCAGCCGAAGAGCGGCGACACGTCCCTGATTCGCAACAAGGCCGGCCAACCCCTGCCGACGACATTCGCGGGGGAACCGGCGGCAGAATTTCTCATTGACGCCACGGAACAGACCCGCCGACAGGCCGTGATGGTTGGCGTCTGCCGCTCCTGCCACAACCGGGATTGGGCGGACGGGCATTTCGCCAAGCTGGCAAGCACGATTCAGGAAACCGACCGGATGACCCGCTCCGCCACGGACTTGATGCAGCGGGCCTGGGACCTGGGTTTGGCGGACAAAACCAACCCATTTGACGAGACCATCGAGCGCCAGTGGCTGAGGCAGTGGCTCTTTTACGCCGACTCCATCCGTCTCAGCTCCGCGATGATTGGACCCGACCACGCGAGCTTCGAGGACGGCTGGTTTGACATGACCACGCACCTTCGCGAAATGCAGGAGTGGATTGACGCCAAGGAAAAATCCAAATAATCCCTGTTTTGGCAGATGAACAATATGATTCAAATGTTAAATGTTAAGATGTGACCCCAATGCGCCTTTAGTACATACAGTGGAAAGGTCCCGTAAATAAATAACAGGCCATATTAGCATATCAAGGGATTTTCAAAACAACGATATATGAGACCACGATCAATCGTGTTGGTAATCGCAGCAATGGGTTTCGTTTTTTTCAGCAGGAGCCAAACGAACCGCGATCAAGATGTGGCGATGGCTTCCCTTCTAAGCCTATTGCGATCCAATAGCTTAAGCGATGCAGATAAATCGAATGGAATTCATAAGTTGATTCCATCGGAAGCGCGCGGTAAAGATGTCCAGACGATATTGGGGCCTGGGGAATGGCACCGATTTCATGGGCCTTATCTGGATCTTGCAAAAACTGAATCCACCAATTCGGCCTCCAAAACCCCCGATGATTTTTGGAAGTTACAGTCTGGCACTTCTATTTCGAATCAATCGGTGGATTTCTGGACATTGCAATACCCGATTGAGCCGGATCAGAACTTATGGATTTTCTTAAAACCGCAACCTGGACTGCTTCCAAGCGAGTTCCTTTTCGATCATGCGGTTCTTGTCAAGTCGACGAAGCTCACCAATGCCCCGTTTTTGAAAGATAACGTGGGGTCGCCAGGTGCAGGAAAATGAGGGGGTCAAGCCCGGGCGCAAATCAGCGGAGGGGTCGTACCATAGCTTCGTTAATTCGCGCCCCCTCCGCCGAGACAGCGCCGTTTGATTCCCCTTGAAAGTAAGCGGTAAAGGAAAGACCCCCTGTTGCGGGCCGGGGATGCGTGGTAACTTGGCGGATTGGCTGGACGCCGATGGATAATCAGGCGGCCAACTTGACCTGGGGCTCGCGGGCTTTCTTCCAGTTCAGCGGCGTCAGTTGGCCGACTTCCTGGTTGGTCGTGCGGGGCAGGCGCTCCAGCACGTCTTTGAGATAGGTGTAGGGTTCCACACCGTGGCGCTTGCAGTTTTCGATCAGAGTGTAAATGAC
>JBEKAN010000519.1:0-2658 GCA_050015895.1 Verrucomicrobiota bacterium | reverse complement strand
GCCGGCCTGAATGAACTCCATGGCCTCCGGGATGTCGAGGTCGAGGACGGTTTTCAAATCGCGCCGGGCCGCCTCCGGGGCCTCCAGGCCCTCCAGCAGCGCGCGGAGCTGGGCGCAGGAGCGTTTCAATTCCTGGGTGAAGCCCTGGATGTTGACCAGCGGCGAGCGCAAATCATGCGAGGCGATATAGACGATGGTTTCCAGCTCCTTGTTCTTTTCCTCCAGGTTTCGGGCCAGCTCGGCGAGTTTGGCCTCGGCGCGCTTGTTCTCTGTGATGTCGGTGCGAATGGCGATGTATTGGGCGGGCTTTCCGTCGTCGTTGAGAAAGGGAAAGATGGTCGTGGAGACCCAGTAAAAGGAGCCGTCCTTGGCGCGGTTGCGGATGTCCCCCTTCCAAACCCGGCCGCGCCCAATGGTCGTCCAGAGGTCTTTGAAAAACTCCTTTGGGTGGTGGCCGGAATTGATGATGCGATGGTCCTGGCCGAGCAGTTCCTCGCGCGAGTATTTGGAAATCTCGCAGAACTTGTCATTGACGTAGGTGATGCGCCCCGCCGCGTCGGTGACGGCGACGATGGAATGGGCGTCCAGAGCGGCCTTGAGGTCCTGCAGTTCATTGGAGGGCTTCATGGAGTCCGCCGTGGCCGGGCGCGGAATATCATTCATCGCCGCGTAATCTCGCAGAAACGCGTCCGGGAGGCACTTGAAAAATGGGCGTCCGGGAAGAGGCCGGCAAGGCTCAAGCGGGCACCAACTGGTCGCGGTATTCGGTGGGCGACTGGCCCATGATCTTCTTGAAGACGCGATTGAAGTGGGTCAGGGACTGGAAGCCGACTTCATAGGCGATTTCACTGACGCGCAGATTGCGGTTGAGCAGGAGGTTCTTGGCCTTTTCAATGCGGAGGCGCGAGACGTAGTCGGTGAAGTTGAGGCCGGTGGCCTTTTTGAACATCTTGCAGAAATAGAAGGTGCTGGTGTTGACGGCTTTGGCCACCTGGCCCAGGGAGAGGTCGGCGGACTGGTTTTCCTGGATGAACTGCTTGGCGCGGGTGATGGCCATCGGCTCGGTGTTTTCGCGCTGGACCAGGATCTGGTTGCTGACCATGGAAATATGCTGGGCGAAGATCGAGAGCAGCTTGACGATTCCCTCGTGCTGTTTGGAGGAGAGGACTTTGGTGCCGAAATAGGCCTGCCGGAGGCGGTCGGCCTCGACTTCCACGCCCCACTCGGCCACCAGGCGGGCGGTGCGGTTGAATTGGGCTTCGGTCGGGCGCTTGCGAAAGATCTGCCCGGTTTGGAGGAACCCCACCAGGCGCTCGCCCAGGCGAATGGGCACGGCGGTGTCGCTCATCCCCAGTTCGCAAGTCAGGGTTTGAGCCTCGTTGGTCGCGGTGTCGGAAACCTGCTGCTGGAGACGAAGGCAGGCGGCGCAGGAGCGGCTCTTGTCGGCCATGATGGCGCAAAAGGGGTTTTCATAGCGTTTGCCGCGGTGGGGCAGTTGCCAGGATTCGACCGGTCGCAGGGAGACGGGCAGGCCGGTGGTCTCGCTGAAGGCGCGCTCATAATCCTGGTAGATGCGGGAGTCGGCCAGGGACTGGATGAGGTCGGCGCCGTCGCGGGAGAGGTCGTTGCCGCGGGCCTCCACTTGGGCGACGGCGTGCGCATAATTTGATTTCATGCTGGCAAGATATGCGAAGTCGCGTGCGCGGGGAATTGGGAACAGACCCAAAGCCGACCGGGGGAAAATCACTATGTGGCCTGGGGAATTGACTTAGGCGCGGCGGGGTTTTCGACTGGATTGCCGTTGCAAATGGAGGAGTTGCGCCCTAGTGGCCTGCAATCGCTGGATGACAATGGCGGCGACCCGCTTCAAGAGGTCAAAGCCGAAAGCGGGGTCCTCCTCGCAGCGTTCGCGCAGGCGGGTGCCGTAGAAGAAAACCGCGCGGGTGGGATCCACGGCCCGCGCGCTGAAATGCCAGTAGTACGGGGGAAAAAGCCATGACCAGCCGACCACCTCGCCCTCGCCGACCAATTGAACGAGCGGGGCCGACTGTCCCTGGCAGCGGGACTCCAGCGCGATTTTGCCCTGGATAATCAGGTAAAAGCGGTTGGCCGGATCGCCCTCGTGGAAAACCACTTCATCCGGCTCGAACTGTCTGAACATCGCCGCGCCCAGGAGCTTTTCCAAGTGCTCGGATTTCATGCCCGCGACGAAACGATGGGTCGCAATGAGGCCGGCCAGAGGCGGCGTGGATTCGGATCTTTCCTCACCTGCAATCTTCATGGGTATAAGGCAAGATGCGACAAGCACGGGAATTTGCAACACTTTCTTTGGCAAATGCTGGTCATAGTTTGCCATCTTTTCCCTGGCCGGCGCGGAGTGGTTTTTGACAATTTCAATTTTAGAATGATGAAAAGCACGATTTGCACAAAAAATGAGACGATTATGCACGATTATCCACGATTGAGCG
This sequence comes from Verrucomicrobiota bacterium, assembly GCA_050015895.1. Taxonomy (GTDB): domain Bacteria; phylum Verrucomicrobiota; class Verrucomicrobiia; order Limisphaerales; family Palsa-1400; genus JBEKOF01. The sequence continues at coordinate 190 of JBEKAN010000519.1, read as the reverse complement.
CCAGACCCTCCTTCGCGTCCGCAGTGGATTCGGCCTTTTCGCCGCGCGCCATTCTTTCGCCTCTCGCTCTGGCTTCCTCAGCCACAGCGCGCTTTGCGGCCAAGACGGCGGCCAATTTGGGGTAAGCGGAAATTACCGCCTCCGATGGAGCTTCCGCCTCCGCGCCGGCGGCCGGAGCCACGCAGGACAG
>JBEKAN010000518.1:0-2666 GCA_050015895.1 Verrucomicrobiota bacterium | reverse complement strand
ATCAAGTCACGGACCGCGCGCAGATTGTCACTGGCCGCGGGGCTGAAATAAACCAGCGGTTCCAGAGAATTGACCAGCAGCGGGTAAATCGCCTCCGGCTTTTTCCCTTTCGTCCATTTCTTCTGCCTCGAATGCCCGGCCAGAAACTCCCGCCAGCAGGCATACACGAATTCCCGCAGCGCGTCATCCTGGAACGCCATTCGCAACACCGGCGCCGGTCGCGCCTCGCCATCCGGACTCTCCGCCACAGTGGCGCTGAGCATAATCTCCCCCGCATTGGATTCCACACCAATGTCGTGGACAAACCCCGCCCGTTGCACGTCGTCAATCAGGATTTCCGCCTTCACCGCCCCCGCAAAATCCTCTTGCAAGTAGTGCGCCAGATTGCAGGCCGAGCGGTCTTCCGTGTGCGCGATTTTAAGACGCAAAACTTCCGGCAACTTCATGCGATCGCGGTGCGCATTCTGAATGGCGTCCACACGCTCGACGATTTCCCTTTCCAGCTTCACTTCGCGTTTGCTCGTTGGGTCAATCTGTTTGATGGGAAGTTTGGCGAGAAACTGCTTGTTGGCTGCGAAGTAGCCACCACGAAAATTGGTGCTGATGTGTTTGAGAAAAGCGTCGAGCAGTCTGCTGTTCAGAAGGCCGGTTACATACTTGTCCATCATGGGCGAACCGAAGCGCAGACCAAAGCCGCCAGTGGTCACGTTCACGAAATAACTAGAACCTTCGTCGTAATAAGCGGAAAGCTCTTGAACCATATAGGGAGCAAGAATCTTTGGGTTTTCCCAGCACTGCAAATTTTTTGGGTAAAGCTGCCACCATCCCTTTTCGGAGAATTTTCCATGTTCCCGCGCTCGAAGTTCCTTCTCGTTCTTTTTGAGATAGTCCCATGCAAGGGGGAATTTCTTTGCGAGCTCCTTTTCCGAGAGAAGCTCCGCGTCGCCTTTGGCGAGTTTGTAAGGAAACAGCACATGATGAGTTAGCTGTGCCCAACCGCGTCCGATGTGACCGCTGCGGATGACCGGTTTAAGCAACGAGACTTCGAGTTCGACCTCTTGTCGCAGGGACTCTGAAAATACCTTGCATACGTTCTGGCGCGGAGCAACGCACTCGAACAAGAAAACATCATCCGCACTGGTTTGGAGCCCCACAAAGACTTCTTTTGCCAATTCGCCAAGCAGCTTGCCGCCAGCCGATGCTTTCTTCATCCATCCCACCGTCTCGGTGGGGAGAAAATTCCACGGCGCAGGACTCAAAATTGAGGCGGATATTTTGAATGAAGGCAAAGTCTCGTGAGTTGTCGCAAAGTGTTCCAGAGCCGCTTCCGCGTAGTCGACAGTCTCACAACCGGACTTGGCAAGAAAGAGCAAGCATGTGTAGGTGCTGATTTTGGGGAATATTTGCTGGTCGCCGAAGGAAACAATATGCTTGACGTGTTGGCTTTCGCTCAATAGTTTGCGTGCGTGCTCGCCGTATTCAGCTTGGAAGAACTTGTGCGGGCAGATGAATCCCAATTGGCCCTCAGAATTGAGCAATTGCAACCCGCGTTCGATGAAGCACACGTAAATGTCAAAATTTCCGCTGGAAGCGGTGCGGTAGTTCGCTTTCAAAAAATCAACGGATTTGGGCGCGTTGGCCTGCATGGTCTGAATCCGCTCGTAAGGCGGATTGCTGATGATGACATCGAAACCGCCGCGTTTCATGAGTTCGGGAAACTCCGCCGCCCAATCGAAGGCCGCGTCCTCCGCCACATCTTTGTCGGCTATCAACGAATTGCCGCGCTTGAGGTTCTTCGTCAGGTTGGGCAGCAGTTTGAGCGGTTGCCCGCCGCGATGTTGTTTGCTGTGCAGGCGGTCGAGGAACGGATCGCGGTTCACTGCCATATAGCGCAACCAGAGGCTCAGCTTGGCCACTTCCACGGCCTGCCTGTCCAAATCCACGCCGAAGATGTTTTCTGTGAGGACGTGTAACGGCGCGTCCAGCACTTCCTCAGCCAGCACAAAGTTGGCGTCGAAAAGCGCTCCTTGGCCATTGCGCTCCCTTTTGATGCGGCGGCAATCTGCGTTGTAATCGTCGTACGCCGCGACCAGAGTGTCGAAAGCGCGAAGCAGGAATGAACCCGAACCCATCGCGGGATCAAGGACTTTGATGTTCTGAAGCTCGCGGATTTTGGCAATGGCTCCCTTGAAATTCCTGTAGCCGAGCAAGGCTCTGGCTTCGGCGAGGATGGGCTTGATCTTTTCGCCAAGCGTGTGTTGGATGATGTAGTCCACGATGTATTGTGGCGTGTAATAGATTCCTTCCTTTTTGCGCAGTTCGTCGGTGTCCTCAATGACAATGCGCCCGCCCTCCCTAAGAAGTTTGTGGGCGAGAAAGCGTTCATAGACCGCCCCCATCACGTCCTGCGACATCAAGCTGAAGTCGTAGCTGTACAGGTGCCGGAAGGCCAGCAGTTCGCCCTGGCCGGTTTCAAATCCGCAGGTGGCGGCAAGGTCGGGGGCGAGAGGTTCGTGGCCGACGACAGCGGCGAGCGCGGCGTTGTCAATCTTCAGTTCGTCGCACAAGAGCGGCTGCTCGAACAACTCTGTGTTGAAATCGTTCTTGATCTCAATGAAAAGCGACTCTCGGATCACTTCGGAAAAGTTTTTGTTGGCGCGGCCGAA
>JBEKAN010000517.1:0-2702 GCA_050015895.1 Verrucomicrobiota bacterium | reverse complement strand
CTATCTCCTGCCGGCCGCCGGTCTGCTGGCGGCCTTCCTGTTGCGCGACCTCTTCAACGGTCTGCGCCTGCTCATCAACAACCTCTTCGAGCAAAATGTCATCTTCGACATTCGCCGCGATGTGTTCGCCCGCCTGCAACGGCTCCCCGTCGGCTATTTCGACCAGCGCGCGTCGGGCGACCTGATGACGCGGGTCATTGAGGATGTCAATTCCGTCGAGCGTGTGTTGATTGACGGCACCGAGCAGGGCACGGTGGCCTTGTTGAGCGTGCTGGGGGTTCTGGCCGTTTTGTTCTGCAAAAATCCGAAACTGGCCGCCATCGCCTTGATTCCCATCCCCATTCTCACGGGCGGCGTGCTCTGGTACACGCTCACGGCGCACCGGCGCTACCGCTCCCAACGCCGCGCCGCCAGCGCCATGAGCGCGTTCCTGATGGACAGCTTGCAGGGCATCCGGCAGATCAAGGCCTTTGGCCGGGAGGAGCACGAGGACCAGCGCTTCGCCCGGCGCGCCGACGCCCTCCGCCAAGCCAACCTCGGCGTCATGCGCGTCTGGGCCTGCTATTCGCCCGCCATGACTTTTGCCGCCTCTCTCGGCACCGCTTTGGTCCTTTGGTTCGGCGGCTCGATGGTCATGGCCCGGACCATGACCATCGGCCAGCTTGTCGGCTTTCTTTTCTTTCTGGCTCTCTTCTACGATCCGGTGGGCCGGTTGCACGGATTGAATCAAATGTTGCAGGCCGCCCGCGCCGGCGGCGAGCGCGTGTTCGACATCCTGGACGCGACCGAGGAGCGGCCCGCCCGCGCCGACACGCCCCGGCTGGCCGGCTTCCCGCATCCCGTCCGCGGCGAAGTGTGTTACGAAAACGTGTGCTTCAGTTACGGCCCCAACCGCGCCGCCTTGAGGAACATCTCCCTGCGCGCCGAGCCGGGGGAGATGGTCGCGCTGGTCGGCCCCACCGGCGCGGGCAAATCCACCCTGGTCAATTTGCTCCCGGCCTTTTATGAGCCAAGTTCCGGCCGGATCACCATTGACGGGCGCGACATCGCCGCCGTCCCCCTGGCCTCCCTGCGGGCGCAGATCAGCGTGGTGAGCCAGGAGGCCTTTCTTTTCAACGGCACCGTGCGCGAAAATATACTTTACGGAGACCCCGCCGCGGACGAGGCGCGCCTCCTGGCCTCCTCGCGCGCCGCCAACTGCCATGATTTCATCGCCCGTCTTCCCCAGGGCTACGATTCCAACGTGGGCGAGCGCGGCGTCAAGCTCAGCGTGGGCGAGAAACAGCGCGTGAGCATCGCCCGCGCCCTCTTGAAGAACGCCCCCATCCTGGTGCTGGACGAGGCCACCGCCAGCGTGGACACGGCCACCGAGAAGCTGATCCAGGAGGCGCTGGCGCGGCTGATGGCCGGCCGCACCAGCTTCGTCATCGCCCATCGGTTGAGCACCATCCGCGCCGCCGCGCAGATTCTCGTCCTGCGCGGCGGGGAAATTGTCGAGCGCGGCTCCCACGCCGAATTGCTGGAGCGCGACGGCCTTTACGCGAAACTTTCCCGCATCCAGAACACCACCTTCATTGAGGAAAGCTTTGCCAGATTGGGCGCGATGGATTAAATTTCAACCATGCATGAGCTGGGGAAAGTGCTGGTGATCATGGGTCTTTTGATCGCGGTGGTGGGAGGGTTGCTTTGGGCGGGCGTCGGGCGGGGCTGGCTTGGCAGGCTGCCTGGGGACATCCAATATGCCAGGGGCAACGTGCGTTTCTTCTTTCCGCTCATGACTTGCATCCTCCTGAGCCTCCTTCTCTCCGTCCTCGTCTGGCTCCTGCGCAAATTCTAGCCGAAATCTCAAATTCAAACAAACCCCTTGCAATGCCAGCCCCTTTGTGCGATACCAATCCCGGCAATGGGGTTTGCCCGCTCGCCCGCGGCGAGGAAAACGCCTGATTTTCAGAGCTAATAACTCCTACCGAAAGAACACGTGTCGGCGGGAGTTTTTTTATGCTTGATTTGGACAATATCTGGTTCATTGCCGCGATCTGGATGGGGCTGGCCTTGCTGGCGAGTCTGGTTTCCATTCGCGTCGGCCTTTCCGTGGCCTTGATCGAAATTGTCGTCGGCGTGGCCGCCGGCAACATTCATTTTGGCGATGGCCACCAAATCCTCCGTTCGACCGACTGGACCAACTTCCTCGCCATGCTGGGCAGCGGCGTGCTGACGTTTCTGGCCGGAGCGGAGATTGATCCCGTTTCACTGCGGGCCAATTGGCGGGCCAGCGCGTCCATCGGGATTGCGGCGTTTGTGCTCCCGTTTGCCGGCGTGTGGCTCTTCGCGCAATTCGTCCTCGGCTGGCCTCTTCGCCAGGCCCAAATCGCAGGCATCGCGCTCTCCACGACTTCCGTGGCGGTGGTCTATGCCGTGATGATTGAGACGCGACAAAGCGAGACCGCGCTGGGCAAAATGATCCTGGCGGCCTGTTTCATCAACGACATCGGGACGGTGCTGGCGCTGGGCCTGATCTTCGCCAACTACAATATCTGGCTCCTGGTGTTCGTCGTTGTCACAGGCGCGATGCTTTGGCTCATGCCCAAGTGGACGGCGTACATCCTGGCCCGCCTGGGGGCGAAGCGGGTCAGCGAACCGGAAATCAAATTCATTTTCTTCGTGCTTTTCTTTCTGGGAGGACTGGCCTCCGCCGCCAAGAG
>JBEKAN010000516.1:0-2705 GCA_050015895.1 Verrucomicrobiota bacterium | reverse complement strand
GAAAACGGCATTTACGCCGTGGAAAACAGCTTGAGTTCGTACGGGGCCGCCGGTCCCGCGCAATTCAACATCACCACAAGCCCGTTGCCCGTCAGCGACAACATTGTGACGGGCTTCCAATCTTGGCTGGGCCAGGCGCCTGGGCCGTACGCGGGCGAGCTTGGGAATCGGGCCTCTTTTGTGACCGTGATCAATGGCAACGGGAGTTTGATAGACATGGCCAACATGGGCTTCGTCATGAACAGTTCTGACCCCGGGGATTTTCTTGGATGGGCTTTTGCGGTGGGCACCTGGAACTACGATGCGTATGATATAGGGGTTGTTTATGACGACGGACATGACACAGCAGGAGGCGTGACGATTGTTGATTCTGGGGACCCGGATCAATTGGTCAATGAAATTATCAGCATAGGGGCAGGCAACGCCCCCGCTAGTTACGACACAATCGCAACAGGCGATGACGACCCTGATCTTAGTGCCACCGACCAGCAGATCATCAACTATGATCTCGCGGAAGACCCGTCATCTTATGACTTCACAGGCACTTTCACCTATGGCGATGCCAGTGGCTCGGCCACCTTTGATTTTGTCGCCACGTCTGATGCCTCCTGGACTTGGGCATTGCTTGCCGGCAGCTTTGCCGCCTTGGCCAGCCTGCGCCGCCGTTTCAACCGCGCCTAGTCTTCCACCCGGAAAATGAACAACACATCCTCAATCCAAAATTAACAATGAACTGCGACACATTTATGACACGAACAAAGAAACTGCAATTGCTTCTCACCTGCTCACTTCCTGTTTCTCTAAGCCTTTGGGCGCAAATCAACCCGAATGGAAACCCGGGGGATTGGAGCGACTTGGTCACAACGCTTCCCGCGCCCATCACCTCTGTGGCCACAGGAGGTCCCGGCGGCGGCGCCTACACACAGATCTATAACGTGGACAATGAGTATTCGAGCACGGGCGCGGCCCCCGCGGGCTGGGGATCGGGGCCTTACAGCCTTTTTGGCGCCCCAGGCCCGAATTACTCGTATTCTTTTGGAAATCACTTCTATCAGTCCATTGATGTTTATATCAACACGTCATGGGCCCCAGGAACGCTGAGTCCATCGTCGGCTGGCTTTTGGATTGACATGTCGCCCGCCAGCAGCAGTTCGGACCCGAACAGCCCGTACTACGACGAGCATGACTTCGCCTTCATGCCGAACGGGAGCGGGCAGGTCCTTGTCGGGGGCGATGATTTCAACCTGGGGACGATTGCCACGATCTCCACGTCAGGCTGGTATGATTTTCAAATGACCTACCAGCCGGGCGCGACGATGACAGACCCCGTTGTCAATTCTTTGAATGTTTACAGCGACGCGACCCACGCGTTGCTCGGATCGGCGGCGGCCGAAGGCAACGACTTCGGCGACGTGCTGGACGGCAACGATCTTTCCGGCAGCGGTTACGTTTGGCTCACAGTGTGGCAGGACGGTTTCGCCGGCGACAGCCTGGATGTGGCGAACGTGGACACGGCTTCGGTGCCGGACACAGCCTGCACGTTCTCTCTGCTGGGTGTTGGCGTTGGCGCTTTGGCCGGCCTGCGCCGTCGTTTCAACCGCGCCTAGTTGTTCCTCGATTGCGGAGCGCGCGGAGCGCCCGGAAAGGTCCGGGAGGCTCCGCGCTTTTTTATTTGGCCGGCTTCCTCCCTCCTCCTTTTTGCTTCCCATGCCGCGCGGTTTGCGCTACAGGGAGGGCGTGTATTTGGACTATTATGGGCTGAAGGAGCCGCCATTTAACATAACGCCCAATCCGCGGTTCCTCTTTTTCAGCGCCAAGCATCGCGAAGCCTTCAATCATCTGCTCTACGGCATCCGCGAGCGCAAGGGCTTTGTCCAGTTGACGGGCGAGGTGGGGTCGGGCAAAACCACCCTTTGCCGCGCGCTCCTGGAGCAACTGGGGCCGAAATTCTCCACCGCCCTGATCCTCAATCCGGTCCTGGACGCCGACCAGCTCATCAAGGCCATCGCCATGGAAATGGGGTTGCGCGTCAAGGGCCTGGACCGGCTGGAAACGGTGGCGGAGATCAACCGCTTTCTCCTGCAGCAGGTCGAGCAGGGCAAGGACACCGTCCTTATTATTGACGAGGCGCAGGACCTGACGCGCGAGCTGCTGGAGCAAGTCCGCCTCCTCTCCAACCTGGAGACCGACGAGCGCAAGCTTCTGCAAATCGTCCTCATGGGCCAGCCCGAATTGCGCGACCGCCTCAACGAGCACAGCCTGCGCCAGTTGCGCCAGCGCATCACCATTCGCTACCATCTCAACCCCCTGCGCCACGCCGAGATTGGGCAGTACATCCAGCACCGCCTCCAAGTGTCCGGCGCCAACGGCGCGCCCTGGTTCACCGCGCCCGCGCTCTGGCGCATCGCCGGCTACAGCGGGGGCATCCCCCGCTTGATCAACACCGTCTGCGACAAATGCCTCCTGGCCGGCTATGTGCGGCAGCGCGACAAAATAGACTGGCGCATGGTGGGGCTGGCCATCCGCGAACTGGAGGGGCGCATCGCCGCATGAGCCTGATCAACGACGCCCTCAAGCGCGCCAGCCAGTCGGAAAGGAACCGCCCCCGCGAATCCGCCCTGCCGGGGGGCGTCATGCAACCCGCCCACCGGCCCCGCCGCTCCATCCTCCCGGCGCTGGCGGGCGTCTCGGTGGTTCTATTATTG
>JBEKAN010000515.1:0-2713 GCA_050015895.1 Verrucomicrobiota bacterium | reverse complement strand
TCTTGTTCGTCAAACCTCGTTTTCTGGTTTGACTGGCTTTGACTGGGTTTGACGCGGCGCGCGCCGGATTGGACGGAAACGCCACAGGACGGGCTGGCCGGGTCTGCGGCAAGGGGCGGATGAGTTGTCGGGATCTCAAACGCAAAGTCGCAAAGTCGCAAAGTCGCAAGGACGCACTACCCCCTTGATTGGCCTTTGTCTGGCTGGTCTGTGTGCCACTTTGGCGCGGAACAGCTTGCACGGCGGCGGGCGGTTTGCCGTCCCGGCCGGTTCCGACGATTGATCCCCCTTGTCTCATGCTGGTGTAAAGGGTATCACATAGCGAAGGGTTTGTCAAGGCGAATGCGAGAGAAAGTTGCAGGGAGGCATTGGGAAAGATCTGGATGGACTTGCGGTGGTTCCGGGGATAATTTTCCCCGATGAATCCATCCATGATCCAGACGTTAGCCCGCGCGGCACAGGCACATCCTGGCACCACCACCAACGAGGCGAACGACCCCCCCACCCTTGCCCTCTCCCCGCTCCGCGGGGCGGGGGAATTGGCAAATCCCATGGTGGCGGCGCCCGTATGCGCCCGCGCGGCACAATACCGCAAGACGCGGCGGACCGCGCTTTTGCTTCTGCTGGCCGGCGGGATGGCCGGGTGCAAGACGGCGCCCCCCGCCACACCCGGCAATCCAGCGATCCCTGTGGTGACCATTGAGGCGGACCAGGTGAAGGCACACGCCAGCCCCATTCTTTACGGGCTGATGACGGAGGAGATCAATTACTCGTACGAAGGCGGACTTTACGCCGAGCTGGTCAACAACCGGACGTTCAAGGACCGGCAGAATCCGCTAAGCCACTGGAAGTTGGCGGAGTCCGGGGGCGCCGGCAATTCCATGTCGGTCGTCAGCGATCAACCGCTCAACGACGTACTGACCAACAGCTTGAAGCTGGAGGCGGTTAGCGCCACCCAGGAGAAGCCGGTCGGCATCGCCAATGAGGGTTTTTGGGGAATCCCGGTCCGGCCCAACACGACCTACCACGCCTCCTTTTACGCCCGGGCGGCGAATGGATTCACCGGCCCGCTGACCGTCGCGATTGTCAGCACCAACCGCAGCGCCACCGTCTTCCGCAGCGCCCAGGTCTCCGGCCTCGGGGCCAGTTGGAAGAAGTTCGAGGTCACCTTGACCACCGGGAAGGTCCCGGTTTCCAAGGACAACCAACTGGTCATTTCCACCGCAAGCCCCGGGACCATTTTCTTCAATCTGGTCTCCCTGTTCCCGCCCACTTACAACAACCGCCCCAACGGCAACCGGCCGGACATCATGCAACTGCTGGCGGACATGCATCCTTCGTTCCTTCGTTTTCCCGGCGGCAATTACCTCGAAGGCAACACCGTCGCCACTCGTTTCAACTGGAAGGAAACCATCCACGACATCTCCAAACGCCCCGGCCACCAGGACGATGGCTGGAACTACTGGTCCTCGGACGGCATGGGTTTGCTGGAATTCCTGGAATGGTGCGAGGACCTGAAGATGGAACCGGTGCTAGCCGTCTATGCCGGCTACTCGATGCGCTCAGGACACATCGCCACCGGTCCGGACTTGGAACCATTTGTCAAAGACGCCCTGGACGAAATTGAGTACGTGAGCGGCGACGCGAGCACGACATGGGGCGCGCAACGGGCCGCCGACGGCCACCCCGCGCCCTTCAAGCTCGAATACGTGGAAGTGGGCAACGAGGACAATTTTGACCGCAACGCCGGCAATTACGACGGCCGCTTCGCCCAGTTTTACGACGCGATCAAAGCCAAATACCCCAAGCTGGAGATCATCGCCACCACCCGTGTGAACGGCCGCACGCCCGATTTGGTTGACAATCATTTGTACGTCAGCGCGGGAGAGTTGGCCATGGAGAACCACTTCAATGATTACGACAACCGCCCGCGCACCGGCCCGAAAGTATTTGAGGGCGAGTGGGCCACGCAAACCGCCCCGCGCACCGCCACGCCAAGGATGGCCGACGCCCTGGGCGACGCGGCCTTCCTTCTGGGCCTGGAGCGCAACTCCGACCTGGTCCTCATCGAGTCCTACGCCCCGCTGTTTGTGAACGTCAGCAGTGTCCGCTCCGGCCGGGGGGCGGGCGGCTCGATGCAATGGCCCACAGACTTGATCGGCTACGACGCCCTTGGCAGCTACGGCTCGCCGTCCTATTACGTGCAGAAGATGTTCAGCCTCAACCACGGGGACGAGATTTTGCCAACGACCATTCAAAACGTCCCCACGCGCGAGTGGGTCCAGACTGGAGGAGGCGGCCGCGGGGGCCCGGCCGCGGCCCCTCGCACCAACCAACTGGCAACGGTTTATGTTGACGCCACCCGGGACAGCAAAACCAAGGCCATTTATTTGAAAGTGGTCAACAGCGCCAGCACCCCGCAGGAAGTGCGCGTTGTAATCGGCGGAGTGTCCGGCATCGGGCCGGCCGGGACAGCCACCGTGTTGAGCGCCGCCAGCCCCGACGACACGAACACGATCAACAACCCCAAGAAAGTGGTCCCCGTGACGGCGAAAGTCCGCGGCCTGGGCAAGAGCTTCACGCGCGCCTTCCCGGCTTACTCCATCACCGTTTTGCAGCTGCAAGGGATCTGACGGAGTTGACCTTTGTGTGAAACATGTTATGCTTCACCAGTTAAAACAATGACCATCCGCGATTTGCGCCAGCGCTGGCC
>JBEKAN010000514.1:0-2724 GCA_050015895.1 Verrucomicrobiota bacterium | reverse complement strand
TCTATCACATCCCGTTCGATGGTTTCGGCCGGGGCCTCGTATTCGCCGCGCACGATGCCGACAATTTCGGCGACCGAACGACTGCCGTCGCACAGGTCCCAAACGCGGCTTCCGGCGTCATCGAGCGAGAAGTATTGGCCGCCATCCAAGTTGAGCAGCACCACCGTCCCCGCGGCCTCTTGTTTGAGAATCCGCTCCCGGTGGCGCAGGCGGGCCGTGAGGGACGGAGCCTGGGGCGGGCGGGAAAACAGAGAGGGCAGCCCCGGCTCCCGGCCGTCCGGAGCGGCTGGAACGGAGTCTTGGGCGGAGGCGGGCGAAGGGGCGGAAATCCCCAAGCGGTCCGCCAACCCGGCCTGGAAGGGAACATAGGCCCGGTTGCGCTTGCGGTTGCGGGCGGGCGCGGCGGGATTGGCGCGGGAGTCAAAGCGGATGGGAAGCTGGTTTAGGGTCCCCCAGTTGGAGAGGGCGCGTTGCCAGGCCTCGGAGGTGATCTCGCACAAATTGAGAAACAACCGGTCGTCAATGGTCCGGGTTTCCATGTCAAACTCCAGCCACATGCCCGGACTTTGGGGAAACTCCTGGCGGAAGTGGTGGAGCAGACCTGTGGCCGGCAGACCGGCCTCCCTCTGCCAAGTGCGTCGCCCGTCGGGCAGGCTGAGCTTGACGCGGGCAAAGTTGAGCTTCAGGGCGACGAACTGGAAATCCGACCAGAGGTTCTCGACCGAGTCGCAGTACTTGGATTCCATTTCCAGCCAGCGGCACAAAGTCAGCCCGTAATGAATGCTTTCGCGCATCTCCATGGAATTTCCGAACACCCTGCCGATGGAGAACCACTCGCGGCTGAATTGGAAGGACTGGGCCGAGACGATGAACACCAGACAAACCACCCCGAACAGAACGGGCGCCGAACGGCCCTCCGACCAAAACACGAACAGCCCCAAGACCAGAAAGATCAAACTCACAAAATACAGAGTCAAGACCGCCCGCTTGGGCGAGTAGCCGATCCCCAGCAGCTTGTGGTGGATGTGCCTGCGGTCCGGGCGAAAAATGGGCAGACCGTGGAGTCCCCGGCGCACGATGGCCAGGCTGACATCCACGATCGGCAAAGCCAGGACGAAGAGCGGCGCCAGCAAGCCCGCCACCAAGGTCTCCTTGCGTGAATTTTCGATGGAAAGTTCCGCCAGCAAAAACCCGAGAAAATAGGCGCCGCCGTCCCCCATGTAGATCCGGGCCGGCGGGAAATTATAGCGCAGAAACGCGATCAGCGACCCGACCATTCCCGCCGCGCAGAGAACGGGGAACCCCGCCGACGCCGAGACCCCAAAATAACACAGCAGCCCCATGAGCATGAGCGCGATGCCGCCGGCCAAACCGTCAATCCCGTCAATGAGATTTATCAGATTGGGCAGAGCCACCAGCCACAAAACGCTGATGGCGCAGCCAGTGACGCCCAATTGGTAAATGCCGCCGTTGAACGGATTTTTGAAGGTTTCAATGTGAATCCCGCCATACCAAGCCAGCACGGCAATGGCCAACTGCCCCGCCAGTTTCTTCTTCGCCCCCAGCGGCTTCAAATCGTCCCAAAATCCCAGCAAAAACATGGCCAGGGCGCTGGAAATGATCACTCCCCGGATTTGGGGCGATTCGCCCTCGCCCAGAGGGAGAAGACAGGCCGCCAGCGCCGTCGCCAAGAAGGCAAGGACCATCGCCAGGCCGCCAAAGCGCGGTTTGCTGGCCCCTTGGACATGATGAAAGTCGGAAACCCTCTTGAGAAAACGCAACCTGTCCAGAATCACTGGAATCGTGATCCAGGTAATCAGCCCCCCCAAACAACCAAATAGCAACACTCTGAATATCAAATTCACCTTCGCAATCGGCGGCGGACAGAAAACTGGTTCTCTACTTGGCGTGTCCCCCAACCCGGCGCGCGGAAAGCGGGCTGGGTTGAGACTGAACGCCGGAATTATGCCATTTTCGCAAAATCAACGCAACTGAATTACAAACAATTTCCTGCATCGTTGACATTTATACGCCGATTCAGTAATGATGGAAAATGAAAACTCAGCTACCCACCAGGAGCAAGTGCGACTGATCGCCCGCATGATTCCTGCCGAGGAGACAATCGGGCCGCCTGCGGCGCGACGACACGGTCGTGGCTGGCGGGCCGGGTGGATCGTGTTATTTGCGGTGCTGATTCCGGCCCGGAGCCAATGCCAGGAGACGGTGCGAATCTCGCTTGCCAGCGAGCAGGCGGCGCTGGCCCAGCGCGCCAGCGCCGCGTCCAACTATTACAACGTGCTCGTAGGCCCGGTTCGCCTGCGATTTCAGGGTGAAATGGGGGTGGAATTCACTGACAACGCCAATTATTCCAGCACGGCGCCCGACGCGGACATGGCCCTCATCCCCACCCTCAACATCAAAGCCTTCTGGCCTGTCAGCCGGCAAAACAGCCTGACCCTGTCCACCGGCGCCGGGTATGTGGACTATCTGCGGGACACGGCCCTGAGCCATATCAGCCTCGCATCGGATTCGAGCCTGAACTTCAAGCTCTACACCGGGGATTTTGTGTTCGACGTTCACGATCGTTTTTCGGCCGTGGATTTCGCCTCGCAGAACCCGTCGGTCAGCGCCAGCGTGGAGCGGCTGGAAAACGACCCCGGCATCAACGCCGATTGGGACCTCAACAAACTGATTCTCACGCTGGGCCTGGACTACGACATGTTC
>JBEKAN010000513.1:0-4887 GCA_050015895.1 Verrucomicrobiota bacterium | reverse complement strand
AATGTGGAAATGATGGAATTTGTTCTGAGTCAGGCTCCAAACGGTCTGTGGACTGATGAATTTCTGGCAATCACGAAGAAACTCGGCCTTCATTTCAAAGAAAACTGTATTCATTGGGCGGCGAGCTATGAGGCCAAGGATTGCTTCCGGCGCCACAACGGCCGGCTCACCTTCCTGCAATCGCGCGCGCCCAGGGTTACGTGGCGGGACGTCCAACTGGCAATTGATCGAAAAGTCGAGTTCGACAGCGACCTCACCGCCGAGGACCTGATGCTGGATATTCTAGCCTGTTTTCCGAAGGGGTTGCTGCTGCGGGAATGGCACGCCATCGCCCAACGCATCGGCTTAAAGGGAAAATTAGGCCCGTTCCGGATGAGAGCCTACCGCTTGGGCAGAAAGGGCCGGTGCTCAATCAAAAATGGCCGGGCGCTGACAGCGTCACTGCCGGTGGCAGGCGAGGACGATTCATCCGGGTCATCCGGCCAATAACCTCCGCCCCCCCACCTGACCCGACAGACCTGCAAGCATCGGCAAGGGGCAAGAGTTCGCGGCAACGAGCTGATACCAAGAGCACGCTTGGATGAACAGGGACTGCTATAATTTACAGCCACCCGGCGGCCTCTTCTGCACGCCAGAGGAGATTGAAACGATAGGGATTTGTTCTAGCGTTAAATGTTGCAATTTCCCGCCCGTCCTTGCGAGGTTGCCAGGCGTCGCATGTGATATGGGACGGTGAAATCGCGGATCGTCGGCGTTTTCGCCGTTGGGGGCCATCCCGGCGGGTTGGCGACCCTGAATTCGCCGGCACCGCGCTGCCAGTTTACTCCAACCCAACCATCGAAGAGGTTGACATGTCCCCCCTAAATCGACGAGGACGGGAACCTGGTCTTTCCGTTTGCCCTCGGAAATCCCCTCTTTGTTGTAGGAAGCTTTTTTGGCGGTTTACAACAATTGACGGCAAGGCCGTCCCCTGTTTCCTGTCGGTTGCACGGGACCACAGCGACGATTACCCGGGAACAATGCCCCGGCGACCGGAGGCAGAAGCCGGAAGAAACCGTGGCGGGGGAAATCCGTCAACCCACAGATTAGCCCCGTGGCCGGGGCTAAAGTGATGCCCCCCGGGGCGCCGATGGCGGCGGCTTGGCCAATCCTTGACCGCCGGCCAAGGCCGCCAACGGCGCGGCGGCAACTGAGTGCTCCCGATTTTGTGGACGACGATGCCAGCGTCAATCCCGCGGACGCTCTAACAATGCCTGTGGCGGCCGCCTGGCGGCGGCGCTGAAATAGGGCAGGCGAGAGCAGCATGGCCAGAGCGCGGCGCTCATCAGGATTGAATGGCGGAATTCTTTCGCCTCTCTCCCGCCCCGGTCGGCAAGATCCGTTTGCCATCCTTCGACGATGGCGCCGCCGATGCCATCGCCGCCCTGCCCCGTTCCCGGGGCCATGGTTCGGGAAAATTATGTCAAACATACTTTCATGCTAAAAATCAGTTCGCAAGTCATCGGGCTGGGGGACAACCGCGGCTACTCCGTCGTAGAACTCCTGTCAGCGTTAACAGAAGATCAATACCGCCGCCTCGTCGGCTTCGCCCGCTTCCGCCTCCGGGCTGCGGCCAACTCCCGCTGGCTGCAACAGTGCCTGGGGGCAGCGGATGGCGAGGACTTAGTGCATCAAGCGTTCCTCAAACTGCAACTCGGCGAGGAGAATCCATCCCTAGGGCGTCATCTAAAGGCACGCAACAGGGTGAACATGGAGGCGTTCTTGGCGTGCGTAAAAGGGGTCATCAGCAGTGATATCTTCAACCTGGTCACCGCTGCCCGCCAACGGCATGAACATGTGTCCATAGGCGACCCGCAGCAGGAACCTGGCGCGGTTGAACCGGCAGAATTGCTGGACCCGCAGGATCTCCTGTCCCGCCGGGACCTGCACCGGGTATTTTTCGGCAAGCTGTATCAACGGATCAAGCACCAGCCCGCCTTGCTGGCGGTGGTGCAGGATTGGGAGCAGCGCTTTTTCGACGATGACCGCATCGGCAGCGTCGGCGCCAACCGCGATCTTGTGTATCGAGTCCGTCGGCTCGCCCGCGAGGTGATCGTCGATTTCGGCGAGCATTTCCCGGAAATCAGCCAATGCCAGGAAATGTTGCCGTAAGTGGATTCGATCAGGTTCATGGCGATCATGCCGTCGGGAATGACCACTTACGCCGGTTGTGGGAACCGGCTATGTTGGTGAGCCTCCTGGAGCGATGCAGGTGCGGTCAGTCGAAATCATGTCCGGTGGCGTGGGTGTTAACCGGCAAGTTTGGCCGTGAGATCGCGAGTTGCAAGCGGTGGTGCCGCAAAAGCGGTCGCCACCGGCTGGGGTAAACGCAGCAATTGACGATCACCCTGAGGCGGTCCCAAGCTGTTACCCGGTCATCGCGCGGTTTCATTTCTTGGGCGAAGCTCAGAAGCAGCACTCCCTGCACACACGCGACCCGCGCGACCATGTAAGGCAAATGCGTCCAATGTGGCCTGCGGGTGGCCCACAGAATACCCGGCAAACCGCTCAGCCAGCTGGCCGGCAGCGCTTCGAGGCCATCCGGCACCAAGCAGGCCTTGCCACGGAAAAAATTTCGCGCTTCTTCCAAGGCGCGCGCGTGCATTGCGGCCTCAAGTTGGACGGCCGCGGAGGATGGGGCTCTCGCAGCGCACGCCGAATCTCCGCCTCTTCGGCCCGCTCAAACCAAGGCGCGAACCAGACCGGCCGGTAGGTCCGGTTGCCATCGCTCTGCACAACGTAGCCTTGATGCGGCTGCAGGCGTCCCAACGTTCCCGGAGGGCACACCAGTTTTTCTCCAGGTTGACCCGGTTGCGGCAAGGTGGCAACTGAGCGGTCTTCCCAGCCGGCTTCAGACTTGACAGGCGGCGGCGGCTCCTGCGTGCCCAAACTTAAGGCCGCAAACTCACCCGTTTCCTCTTCGCGGGTCCGCAGAAAAACAATCGTGTTGAAATTCAATAGCACCGACCGGCGCAAACGCCCGCCGATTTTTTCGTCCACCGGAGACAATCCCTGGGTGGCCGCCAGGACAAAACAATTCTTGCTTCTTAGCGTCCCGAGTTGATCGGCGTCCGAGCCATGCACAATCAAGGGGAACTCATCGGCGATCAAGCCACAGAGCGGATGCACGCCGGGACCGCGCGATTGCGCCGCATCGAAGAATTGCCTCCGCGCCAGTCGGAAAATGAATTTCGCCAGGTCCGGCCGGGTCAGCGCATTGAGGCTGACGACGCAGAGCTTTCCTTCCGTGGCAACCTGGGCCGGACTGAACACAGGCCGGTGCGCAGCATCGAAACAACGCGTGGCCGCCGCACTGAGCAACGGATGCAGCACATTCAAGAGGCAACTTTGCAGGTTGCTCCGGGTCCTTCCATCCAGACGCTTCCAAACCTCGACGTGGTCGAGCGCGCCCAGTAACTGGGGACAGGCTCCGGTTTTGGCAGCGCCGCGCTTGGCCCGCGCCACCACTTCCGCCACTCCTTTGGGCAGCGTGGCAAAATCCTCCAACCCAACGAACCAGCTCCGCATGAAGTCAACAGCCTCGGCGAAACGGACAGGGCTGTCTCCCGACACCAACAATGTCAAAGCCGCCGCCACCAGGGAGGTGGTAGCGTGTTGCCAGTACGGGTTGTCCCCGCCGATCTCCGCCCCCAACATCAGCCAGCCGGCCAGCATCTCTACGTCCTCCAAACTTCGCAGCGGTTCGAAGAGATCCAAGGCATGGGTTCCGGACGGCCCGAGAATCGCCAGATCACCGGCGCGCCCCGCTTCCCCCGCCATCTGGGTGATTTCTTCGACCAGTCCGTCCTCCTTGGCGTCCAGAATCAGCAATCCGATGGGGCGCTGCAGAAGCTGTTGGATGGCGTCCATCAGCAATGTTGTTTTGCCGCTGCCCGTACTGCCAATCACGAGCAGGTGCTGCCGGAGGCTTTCTTCTGTCAAGTCTATTGAGTGGCCCGCCGGCTCGTAACACGCCCAGACAATGAGCGGCTCTTCCGTGGACGGCAGGGTCACCCCGGGCTGTGGGTTAGCGTGGCGGTGACTCCGTGCTCGGGATCCCAATAGTAGGCCTCCGCCGCCAGCTTGCTGCCGTAGCCTTTCGAGGCATGCCAGGCATCCAATGGGGTGAGGCTGGGAATCACCCGGATCAAGACTCCGGAAACATCCTCCGCCGGCAGGATTCTCAGGCTTTTCTTGTGGTGAAAGTGACCAATGTGGTACTCGCGCCCGGCTGGATTGCTTTTGGCCCAATCCTCCGGGCGTTCCGTCGCCATTAACATCGGGAGGTTACAGTGTTTCTCTTCCGACCCGTGGGTCAGGCCTAAAAGGCATTTGTGGTGTTTGACGTACTTGCGCTGGGTGGGACGGTTGTCCACTGTCACCCCCTCGGTCCGGTGAAACCAGGCCTGGAGCACTTCACCGACGTGGAAAGCGGATTGGACATCGTGGTTTCCATTCACGACCGCGACATGTACCGGGGCGAGCGCGCGCAAGCGCTCAATGCCTTGCGCCAGCAACCGCCAGCCCTCCACAAAAGCCTGCTTCCAAACAATGGCGGAATCGACGATGGTCCCTGCGGTCGTGGAGCGCCCCAATATGTCGGTGTGATAAAAATCGTTGCCAACTGGAAATAGTATTGATGACGGCCTGAAGCCGGCTGATTTGGCTAGCAAGTCCTCCAGCGCATCCCAGAACATTTGCCGCGCAATTTCAGGATTATAATCCCGACCGCATTCTTCGCCCCAGCAGAGCTTGCCGAAATGCAGATCCATCAACGCGATCTCCAACATGCCGTCCCCGGCCGGGGCGCGGTGGATCGGCGGACGAGTGGGGGCATCGTTTTTCAAT
>JBEKAN010000512.1:0-2799 GCA_050015895.1 Verrucomicrobiota bacterium | reverse complement strand
GGCATGGCTCAGGGCGCTTGGCCTGTGGAAATCATCCAGGCCGGCGATATGCAGCACGGGCACGGCCAGATCGAGCGAGGGTTCCTGGTCCGGCGCGAAAAAGCCGCGGTTCTCTGTTGGATGTTGGTAGCGGTTGATGCGCAGATGGAGGGCCTTTTGAATGTCCGCCACGGAACCCCGGACATCCAGCAGCGTGCGATTGGGATGCGTGGCCGTGACCTCCAAACCGCTGTTCCTGGCAAAGGCGGCGAGCGACTCATAATCCTCTTTGGTTGGGCCGAACATCTCTGTGAACTCCTCCGGCGTCAGATAGTGGCGGAACAGCGGGCTTGCCGGATCGTAAATTTGCCGGAGGCGCGCGGCCAACTGGTCTGGATTGCGCAACGGCAACGAAATGGCCAAAGCCAGTCGGGATTCCTCCGGCAGACGACCCAGAGGCGTCAGGACTTTCGCGGCTGCCGGCAGATGCCCCGACAGAAGCTGTCTTCCCTGGGGCAAAGGGGGGACCTGTGCCCGCGCCCCGGGCGCAAGTGGAAACCACAACGCGCAAACGACCCCGACCGACACGGATCCAGTCGCTTTAAGCCAGAATTTCACGATCGCTCTTTGTAATGGCATATCTGTACATCCGTCGCGACCCGGGAGCAACGATAGTTTTCGCGTATTTCGAGTGGTTCGCGGTTCAAAAAGTTTTCTCAGGGGAGGAGATGGGGCGCTCTTGCTGTCTTGACGACACGAGACGCGTTCGGTAATCTGGATTCGCATTTGGGGCGGCAATTTGAAGAGGCACAGCCCGCCCCCGGATGCGATTGAATGAAAGGAACCGTCACAAAATGAATCACAATTTGAACCCCAATGCTCTCGACCGCCGGAATTTCCTCAAAGTGTCCCTGATGGGCGGCGCCGCGCTGGCCCTGCCCTGGAGCGCCGGACGCGCCCAGGCCGCCGCCCCCGCCCCCGCCCCAGCCATCACCACGACCAGCCGCGTGGGCGTGGCGGCCGGGGAGGACCGGGCCGACCTGGCGTTCCAGTCGCTCAAACCCTTCTCCGAACAGGTCGCCGCCGCGATCGGCGACAAGCGGGTCCTCATCAAGCCCAACAACCTTGTCGTCAATCGTCCGCTGGCCGCCAGCGACGCCAAGAACCTGGAGGGCATCCTCGAATTCCTCAAGTCCATCGGCAAGACCCGCAACGTGGTCATCACCGAGTCGCCCGCGATGGGATCGGCGATGGATGGATTCGCCAATTACGGCTACGACAAGCTGGCGGCCAAATACGGCGCGAAATTGATGGATCTGGACAAGGACGATTACGAGACGATCTATTGCTTTGACGAGAAAGATTTCCACCCGCACCCCTGCCGGGTGGGCAGGAGCCTGCTGGACCCGGGCAGTTATGTGATTTCGGCGGCGAAGTTCAAGACCCACGACCGCGTTGTCGCCACGCTCTCGCTCAAGAACGTCGTGGTCGGCTCGGCCATCAAGCGGGAGGGCGGCGAGAAGGCGGAGGGCGGGTATCTGGGAAACAGCGACAAGCCGGTGATCCACGGCGGCGGCTTCCGGGGCATCAACTATAATTTGTTCGCGCTGGCGGCGCGGCTGCATCCGCACCTGGCGGTGATTGACGGCTACGAGGGGATGGAGGGGCAGGGGCCGGGCGGCGGCACGGCGGTGCAATCGCGCGTGTGCGTGGCCAGCCCCGACTGGCTGGCGGCGGACCGGGTGGCGGTGGAGCTGATGGGGATTGATTTCGCCAAGATCGGTTATCTGAATTATTGCGCGCAGGCCCGCATGGGCGAGGGCGACCTGGGCAAGATCGAGATTCTCGGCCCGGCGCTCAAGGATCACATCAAGACCTATCAATTGCCGAAGAACATCGCGGATCAACTGGTCTGGATGAAGCCCGCCAGTTGATGGAGCGCGCCGCGCGTGGTAATCTATACGAGAAGGAGCGAGGACAAAAGGGGGAAAACAGCCACGAATTTCCTTCTTCAAACTGGGCAAAACGGGAGGCAGTCTCCAGTTGGGCCGCCAGCGGGGTCCTTATGGTTCGGCGATGATTTCGGAGCGGCGGGTGTGGTACTGAAGGGGCGTGATCTCCCCGGCACGCCATTGCCGCAGCAGATCGGCCAGCTTTTCTTCCCGAGTCATGGGCGGCTGGGCGCCGCCCGGCGGAACGCTTGTGGACGAGGTGGACGACATGGACGAGGTGGATGTGGAGGCGGGGGGCGGCTCGGTGATCGTCGGGGGTTGGGGCATGATGTTGGCCGGCTGAGGGGGCGGACTGCCGGTTCCGGCGGTTTGGCCGGTGGCTTTTTGGAGGGCGGCTTGTTGTTGGGCCGCCGTGGCATCCAACGGGGCGGGGGACGCGCCCATGTCGGACGGGGCCGGGGAGGACTTGGCCGCGGCGGCTTTCCTCGCCTCCTGCTCCCGCATCATGCGCGCGGCGAGGTCCTCCTGCATCTGCTGGGCTTGGGCGGCCTTTTCGGCGTCCTGAAGCTTCTTTAGATTCTCGCGTTCCTGCTGGGCCTGGGCGGCGGCTTGGGCGGCCTTTTCTTTGCGGTCTTTTTCCGCGGCGGCCTTGGCGGCGTTATCGTCGTCGAGAGCTTTCTGCTTTGCAGCGTCCTGGCGCTTTTGCTCGGCGAGCAACGCGGCTTTCTTGGCGGCGGCAAAATCGCGCTGGGCTTTTTCGGTGTCCGTGAGCGCCGGGGCCGGCGCGGGAGGGGCAACCTGCGCGGGGCGGGTTGCGACGGGGTGCGGAGGAGCGGCATTGGCGGAAAGAAGAATTTTGGGGGCCATG
>JBEKAN010000511.1:0-2802 GCA_050015895.1 Verrucomicrobiota bacterium | reverse complement strand
CGGGGTGCGCGGCGCCAAGATTTTCGCGCGTGTCTGGTTTCCGTTCATGTATCTCCTCCTCGCCGCTGTGAACGCGGCCGCCTGGCTTCTCGCCCCGGACTGGGAAATGAGCCGGTGGGATCGGGTTTTCCTGGGTT
Source organism: Verrucomicrobiota bacterium (assembly GCA_050015895.1). Classification (GTDB taxonomy): domain Bacteria; phylum Verrucomicrobiota; class Verrucomicrobiia; order Limisphaerales; family Palsa-1400; genus JBEKOF01. The sequence continues at coordinate 2,665 of JBEKAN010000511.1, read as the reverse complement.
GCGTTGTTGGCGGCCTGACAGTGGTTGGGGCGTCGGTTCTGACGCGGATGTGGTTGCAGCTTTTGGCGGAAACCAAAGAACTGGAAAGGCGGGGAAAGGCAGGATGAAAAAACTCACATGACCCTCGGAGGAATATCAAGATGACACTGCCTGATTCAGCGTTTAATCTCATCATCAAAGCGGCCCAATCGCTCAGCCTGTTCGTTTATATCGTGGGGCTTGCCGTGGCCGCCTGGGCCTATTGGCGGAGCCGAAAGATTGGGTATTTGCTCGTCACCGCGTATTTTTTGGTGGCGGTGTTCAATACGTTCCTTGTGCCGGCCCTCAATCGCATGATCGCCACTCGATGGGATGCGCAACGGAAATCGGAACTGTCCCCGCAGGCCCACGAGGAGTTTATGAAGGAGTATTCCGCTTTGCTCCAGAAGTATTATCCTCCCGGTAATGCAACCCCAGGAACGATCAACATAAAGCTCCCGATTTCCCAGATCATTTTGGTCGTAGGGGTGTGGATGCTGGCAAGAAGGGAGACAGGAAGAATCGCCGAAAAGGAGGGTGCGGGCAAAGGGAGTCCTCCGCTTGGATCGGAGACAAATGGAACGTAATCGGCAGTCGGCTCCCGTCGTTGACTTTGAATGTTCGGCGCGACTTTCGCGCCTATTATGAAAAAATCAGACCTGGCAGCGCGTCTCAGACGAAGGCCGGCGGTGGCGTCGGCCATTGTGCTGTTGGGTTTGGTCGCGCTCTGGCTGGACAGCCTGTTCCATCTTCGGCGGTTCATCTTCCTTCCCGGCGGTGATGTGGGCCTTGGGTTTCGATCCTACAAAGGCTCGCTTCAGTGGATTGAATATGCCCCCTGGGAGCCAACCGGCTTGATTGATTTTGTCCACTGGAGTGTGCCGTATTGGATGCTGGCGGTGGTGGTTGTTTCGTTTCTTGCCTGGCAGGTATTGTGGAAGAAGAAACAGCAGGTCAAACTTTTGCCAAAGTGAAAGCGCGCTTGCCATCCCGAACTTACTAGTCCTTGGTGGTAGGGCGGGCACTCCTCGCACCTGTGGTGCGCTTCCATCTGTTGTTCTTACCCTGCCCGCCGCGGCGCGCATGGAGTGCGCGCCCGGCCTTTTCAATCCCTTGATTGGTTCTCCACCGGCCTTGGAATTGGCCTGCTGATCAAGGGTCAGGCGCTTGGGACGGGGGTGGCGCGGTAGCTCTTGACGACCCATTCGCTGAGGATTTTGTCGGGAGCGTCCACGGCGTCCACGTCAATTGTGAATTCAGCGCTGCCGGTGTTCTTGGCGATGAGCTTGAGGCCGAAATGAAAATCCTTGAAACGCTGCGCGCAAAGTTCGCGCACAGGCAGGGACTTCTCCAGCGCCAGGGAGACCAGACGGTCGGCGGCGGCGTCGGTGAAACGCACTTCCAATTGGTGGTTGTCGTGGAAGCGGGCGGCGAAATCGTGGACAAGCTGCCGGGCGACCACGCGCTCCTGTTGTTCGTGCTCGGCGAGGAGTTTTTGCAAATCGGCGGCCGGATTGTCCACCAGCGCGGCGGTGACGATGAAACGCCGGACTTTGGTGGAGGGCAGCTCGAACTTGAAGTCGCGGAAGATGCGCTCGCAGATGGTCATCAGGCCGCGGGCGCCCGTGGACTCCACGGAGGCCAGTTCGGCGATGCGGCGCAGGCCGTCGTCGGCGAACAGGACTTCAATGCCGTAGGCCGCGAAGGTCTGCTCGTATTGGCGGATGATGCTGCCCTCGGAGGTTTTGAGGATGGTGAACAGGTCGTCAGCGGAGAGCTGCTGGAAGACCACGCGCACGGGCAGCCGCCCGATGAATTCCGGCTCGAAACCGAAGTCAATGAAATCGCGCGTGCTGGCCTGGTCCAGATCGGAGGAGCGCGAGCCGGCGGCCGAATGGGCGGAGGGCGCGAAGCCGATGGTCGCGGCGCGGATGCGCTGCTGGACGATTCTCTCCAAGCCCTCGAAAGCGCCGCTGACGATGAACAGGATGTGGCGCGTGTTGATGTTGGCGGCGGATTTCTTGCCGCGCTGGGTCAGGTCCATCATGGCCTGGATCTGCCCGGAAATGTCGTTGGGGGAGCGGGCGGGGACTTCGGTCTCCTCCAGGAGCTTGAGGAGGTTGGTCTGCACGCCGCGACCGCTGACGTCGCGCCCGGTGAGGTCGGAGGCGGAGGCGATTTTGTCAATCTCATCAATGTAAATGATCCCGTATTGCGCCAGTTCCACGTCGCCGTCGGCGTGGCGAAGGAGTTCGCGGACCAGGTCCTCGATGTCGCCGCCCACGTAGCCGGTTTCGGAGAATTTGGTCGCGTCGGCCTTGACGAAGGGGACGCCGATCAGGTCGGAGGCCTTGCGGATGAGGTAGGTTTTGCCCACGCCCGTGGGGCCGACCAATATGATGTTTTGCTTGGCGTAGTTGAGCGTGTCCTGACCCTCGCGGGACATGCGGACGTGGTGATAGTGGTCGCAGAGGGCGACGCTGAGGACCTTTTTGGCCTCCTCCTGTTTGATCACGAAACGGTCGAGGTAGGCCTTGACTTGGCGCGGCGTTTTGTCGAAGACGAACGCCGGCTCGGACGGCGCCGGTGCGGGGGATTCGGGGGTGCCGGCGGGTTCCGCCTTGGGCATCGAGCCGCCGGCCAGGTG
>JBEKAN010000510.1:0-2803 GCA_050015895.1 Verrucomicrobiota bacterium | reverse complement strand
TCCGCGTTCTTGCAATTCCAGTGGGACGGCGGCGGGAGAGGCGGCGCGCCGCTCAGTGCGCGGCGTCGAGCTGATCCCGCACCCTTTGCAGCAGCTTGTCCGGTTCGCATGGCTTCTCCAAAAAGTTTCCGTTCACGCGCAACACCGAGTCCTTTCCCAGCATCTCATCGGTGTATCCGCTGCAGTACAGGACCTTGAGCTTGGGCTTCTCGGAGCGCAGGCGCTCCGCCAATTCCCGCCCGCTGATCCCTCCCGGCATGACCACATCGGTCAGCAGCAGGTCAATGTCGGGATGCCGCCCCCAAAGCTGCAAGGCTTCCAACCCCGATCCGGCCTCATGGACACAATACCCCTTTCCCTCCAGCACGCGCCGGAAGAACTGCCGCACCGCCGTCTCGTCCTCCACCAGCAACAGGCTCTCCCGGCCGCCGTGAATGTCGCGGGCCTCAGGACGTTCGGGCGCGACGCAAACCGGTTGGTCCCAGCGCGGCAGATAAATGTGGAAGGTGGCGCCGGCGTTGATCTGGCTTTCGATCTCGATCCAGCCCTGGTGCTGTTTGACAATGCCAAAGACAGTGGCCAGGCCCAGGCCTGTTCCCTTCCCCGGTCCCTTGGTCGTGAAGAAAGGTTCAAAGATGTGGGGCAGGTTTTCCGGCGCGATTCCCGTCCCGGTGTCCGTGATGGACAGCCGGATGAAATTCCCAGGCCGCCCATCCGGTTTGGACGCCAGATCCGCCTTGGTGAGGGTCGCCGAGGCGGTCTGGAGCACCAGCCGTCCGCCTTGCGGCATGGCGTCGCGGGAATTGACGGCCAGATTGACCAGAATCTGCTCCATCATCACCGGGTCGGCGTGGACGGGCACTTCGCCCGGGGCATAGCGGGCCTCCAAATCAATATGCTCCCCGATCAAGCGCCGGAGCATCTTGGTCATGTTTGCGACCACCTCGTTGAGATCCATCGCCCGGGGCTGAAAGACCTGGCGCTGGCTGAAAGTCAGCAACTGGCGGGTCAGGTTGGCGGCTCGGCGGCTGGCGGCGCAGATTTCCGCCGCGATGGTTTCCCGCTCCGCCGCCGGAACCTCGCGCCCCTGCAACAGCGAGCCGTTTCCTTGGATGACCGTCAGGATGTTGTTGAAGTCGTGCGCCACCCCCGCCGCCAACTGGCCGAAGGCCTCCATCTTCTGGGACTGCCGGAACTGCATCTCCAATTCCCGCCGCTCCGTGATGTCCCGGAACGTTTCAATGGCCCCCACCACCTCCCCCTTGCTGTCGCGCAACGGCCGGGCCTTGATCCAAAGGGTGTGCTTCTTGCCCAGCATTTCCAAGTCCGTCTCCGCCACCAACACATCCCCCTCCGCCTCAAAAAAGCGATATTGGCCGGCGATTGGGTCGTTGGGGTTCATCACCAGATCAAGGAGCGCCGGCCTTCGCGTTCCGTACCGCGGCAACGAATACTCATAATTGTCCTTGCCCATCATCTCCTCCGCCTTCGCCCCGGTGAACTCCTCCATGGCCCGGTTCCATGCGATGATTTTGCCCTGCCGGTCAATGGCGAAGGTGGCGTCCGGAAGGAAACCGAAGATTTCTGAAAGCCGTTGTTCCGACTCCCGCAACGCCTCCTCCACTCGCTTGCGATGGACGATGTCCCGCATCAGCCGTTCATTGGCCTTTTCCAATTCCTCGGTGCGCTGTTGCACCATCCCCCCCAGGTCCTCCATCATCTGCCTGGCTTGCCGGCCCAGCCGCCATTTGTCCGTCATCGCGTTGCACAACTGTTGGATTTCCACAATGTCGAATGGCTTCTTGAGGATCACCACCCGGTCCGGCGAACCCAGCCGTCTGGTCATCTCATCCCAGGAATAGTCCGAGTAAGCCGTGCAAATGACGAACTGCAAATCCGGATCCGTCTCCAATAGCCGCGCCGTCGTTTCGATCCCATCCCAACCCGGCGGCATCCTCATGTCCACAAACGCCAGCGCAAAGGGCCTTCCGGCGGCAATCGCCTCCTGCACAGCCGCCAGGCCCTCCTGGCCTTGATACGCCGAAGCGACTTCAAACTCCGGCTTTTCCACCTGCCCCAACAACTCCTCAGGTTCCCCAAACAACTCGGACGCCGTGTCTTCCATCTCCCGCCTGTCGGTTGGCGCGCCCAGCAGGATCTTTCGGAAATCATTATGAATTTCCCGATTATCATCAATGATCAGTATCCTGCGACAGGAAATTGTGGTGTCCGTTTTCATGACCTCGGTTCACGCAATCCCGGGCCGTCGGGCGGCAACGGGGGCGGACATCGCGCCCCCGGCCATGCCCTCAGGCACGTGGTCGCCAATACTGTCCTTTCCACAGACGCCCAGCGTAACATGGAACGCGCGCATATTGGATCATCGGCGGAAAACCTCCGGCACTTGAGCCTGGATTTGCGGCCCCGCGGCCCGGCAGGGCGGAAACGCGAGCCTGGAACAGCGGCGGAGAAATGTCTGCGGAGATCCCCGCCGTTTGAAGCCGTCCAACTGGAAAGTCGCTCGGAGAACAAGCACGCCACGAGCCTTGCCGGTGGCGCGCGTTTGTGGTCTTCTGGCGCGGGCGGCTTTGGCGGGGTTGGGACAGGCGGCCCATTTTGATTTCGTGAATTGCCATGTCAGATAACGTGTCAGCAGGGGGAAAAGCGGCCGTCAATGGAGACGGGACCGGCTGGGCGCGCCGCGCTGTTTTGGGGGCGGCCTGCGCGCTGGTCATTGGGATTTATGCCTGGAGCGCCCACTCGGGGTTTCTGGAGTCGTTGGGATCGGGCGCGCAGGACAGCT
>JBEKAN010000509.1:0-2816 GCA_050015895.1 Verrucomicrobiota bacterium | reverse complement strand
AAAGCGGCCGGATTGTGGCACATTGTGGTTAGAAGATTTTAATCCGCTACGCCAGTCGGCTGGCAAAAAACGTTGCCCACGGACCCGCAAGGGTCTGTGGGCTTTTGATCTTATGAAGAAGACAGAACCGAGATTAGAGCTTACAATATAATGCAATCACAATATCGCCGCAGAATTCAAGCTGCTGCCATTTTAGTCTTCCTCAAGCTAATCGCCACCAGCTTAGCCCAGGTTTCAGCGGATGATGCTGAAGCGAACGCCTACTGTTGGGGCAAATCGACGAATGGCGTGAAGGTTGGGATTTGTGTTTTGACTAATCAGTATAATCCTTATGGTGTCCTCGTTCCTGCATTGCGTAGTGATACTAATGGAGGTGCGACAATATTGATTGATCTGCCCCCAACTGAAAGCCTCTATCGTATGGCTCTTTGGGATGCGAATGGCACTATTGTGCCCATGACGGCGAAGGGTGAGTCGTTGGGACAGCCTGTTAGAAAACCGTTCAAACTTACCATGGGCATGAATGTGCAGGCCGGTTATTCAAGCGTTGGAGTGGGGAGGTCTGTTTCAGTGCTGAGCACGCACGCCTTCACGCCTTTCGATTTCTTTAGCATCACGAACCCCGGAAGCTATCGCCTAAAGTACCAGCTGGTTATTATTCGGTCGGCTGGAATGACGAACAACGTCGGACCGGGAATTCCTCCAACTCTTTCGTTGCCGCCTGTCGAGGTCGAGTTCGAGGTTAAGAAGGAGGAAGGGGATAAATGGGCAATTGCTCCAATGAAAGTGAAAGGGGCAGAACTGCAAGAAAAGTGACAGTGTGACAAGAGGCTGGCCAGACGGGCGGCGACGGCAGAAGCTTTGGCGTAGGCGGATGCTTTCTGCCTTCACTCTGACGCCTCCCTGACGGCAACCTGACATCAGACCAGGCCGATCCATTTGCGGCCGATCCAATAGAGGGTCAGAAGCAGGAGGATCGCGCCGCCCCACCACGGGTCGCTCCAGAGGCGGATGCGTTTCTCGGCGGGGGCAGGCTCGGGCAAAAGAGAAATCTGCCGGATGACCTTGTCGAAGTCGTCCACGGAGAAACTGGCCCCGCGCGAGATGTCGGCGATCTCGCGGAGGACCTGGCCGTTGATCGGCTGGCCCTGCTTTTCCAGAAGCGGGGGCGCGACCCGCAGATCGGTTTCCAGGCGCCGCCCGTGCGCCTCGGAGGCGACCTCCATTTTGTATTTCCCGCTTTCCAGGGCGGTGAAGCCGGATTTGAAGACGCCCCAGCCGCCCTCCAGCGGCGAAAATTCCAGCCGCTCCACCCGTCCGGAGGGCGACGTGACCTTGCCCGTCACCGTCCCGTTTTCGATGGGAAAGCCGGATTCGTCCATGACTGTGCTTTGGAGATAAATCGGGTCGCCGGCCTGCGGGGCCTCCGGGCTGTAGCTCAAGCGGATGCCCTCCTTCTCCGAAAGATGCCGCTGATGGGCCATCCAACGGACCACCTGGCCCCAGAAGCGGTAGTGGAATTTGTCCTCGACACCCCGGCGCCAGCGCCACGCGCTGTCGGTCCCCAGGAAAAGCACTTTGCCCGCCCCCGCCGAGCGGGTGACGAGCAGAGGCACGCGGCCGAAGTCATTGCGCAGGGAGGAATGGACGGCCAGGACTTCGGAGCCGGGACGGCTCTTTTCCACAGCGGCGGACCAGAAGAAGCCGGGAAGTTGTTTCCAGAGCTCGTCGTTGCGATTCTCGTCGGTGTCAAACCGCGTGAGCCAGTGGCGTTTGCCTTCGCTGGTGAGGACCAGTTGGGCCTCGTTCTCCAGGCCGACGCCCTGGGGTTTGGAGGGGTCCAGCACCACCGGATACAAATCGGCCAGGGCGCTGTTGGTGAAGGTGGCCTCGCGCCCGCGCCGCCCCGGGACGAACACCAGACCGCTGGCCTGCTGCTCCACCAACCCCTTGAGCGCCAGCGCGTCCTCCTCCTTGAGTTCATTTTGCCCGATGCCCACGTCGCCCAAAAAAATGACGTCGTAGGGGGCCAGAGCCTCCTTGGTGGCGGGAAAGGCCTGGATGTAATCCGGCCCATCCCCCGGCCCGATTTCGGGGTGGAAGAGCAGGCAGTGCATGTCCACGCCCGGGTCCCGCGCCAGGGCGTTGCGCAGGTAGCGGTATTCCCAGCGCGGCAGCGAGTCCACGACCAGCACCTTGAGCTTTTCCTGGCGGATGGAGATATGGAAGGCGCGCTCGTTGTTTTCGGCGATGCTTTCGTCGCGCTCGACCGGCAGTTTGACGGCGCCGCTGATTTCGCCCCCGGCGCGGGGCGTCCAGAGGATGGCGTCCTCCACCTCGCCATTGGGTGGGATGGTGATTTCGCGCCGGGCCGCCTCGCCTTGAGCGTCGTAGAGCGAGACGGTGGTCTTGACTTCCCGCGGCAGGTGGCTGGTGACCTTGAACGGCACGGCGATGTCCTCCCCCAGCAGACCGTAGGCCGGCATGGAGACATTCTCCAGGATCAGGTCGGGCATCGGCGTCTCCCGCCCGACGCCGACGGTGAAGATGGGGATGTTTTCCTCGCGATAGCGCGTGGCGGTGCCGAGCGGGGATTTGCCCAGGTTCCAATCCCCGTCGGTCAGGAGCAGAACGGCCTTGAGATTCTTGAATCGCTGCAACGCGGCTTCCAGCGCGCTGTTGAGGTCCGTTCCGTTGATGGCGTTGGCGTTGGTGGAGGGCCGGGCGAAATCCTCGACCACCACTTTGGCTTTGGCTTCCAGCGGCAGCCAGAACTTGCGGTTGCGCTGGGCCTGCAGCCATTGCGCGCGGCTGAC
>JBEKAN010000508.1:0-2828 GCA_050015895.1 Verrucomicrobiota bacterium | reverse complement strand
GGCGCGAGGGTGGTTACGCCGGCGTCAGCGGCATCACGCGGCGGTTGCTGGAGCACTGGCGAGGCTGCGAGCGTTACGAGCGGCAACGCCTCTTTTTCTGCCAGCTTGAGGCGATGGAAACGCTGATATGGCTCACGGAGGCCCCGGCCTCGGAGCGCGTTGGCATCGCCATTCCGTCGGATGGCGGGGCGTTTCAAAGGCTGTGCTGCAAAATGGCGACCGGCAGCGGCAAGACGGTCGTAATGGCGATGCTGATTGCGTGGCAGGTTTTGAACAAAGTCACCTATCCACAGGATGACCGGTTTTCCAAGCACATTTTCATCATCGCGCCGGGTTTGACCGTCAAGAGCAGGTTGCAGGTTCTCATTCCCGCCGGGCCGGGCAATTACTACGACGAGTTCGACATCGTGCCTGACGGATTGTGGGAGCAACTGCGGCAGGGCAAGGTGCTGGTTCGCAACTGGCATGTCCTCAATTGGGAGACGGACGAAAAGCTCAAGAAAAAACGCAGCGTGGACAAGCGCGGCGCCAAGAGCGACGAGGCATACGCGCGGGAAGTGCTCGGCGACATGGCGAAGGTCAACAACATCCTGGTGATCAATGACGAGGCGCACCACGCCTGGCGCGTCAACCCGGAGTCGAAAAAAGCGAAAATTGACCGGGCTTTGATTGAGGTGGCGACGAAATGGGTGGGTGGCCTGGACCGGATTCACAAGGCGCGGCGGATTCTGCGCTGCTTCGATTTCTCCGCGACGCCGTTTTCCCCGAGCGGCAAACAAACTTCCGAGGAATCGTTGTTTGGCTGGATCGTCAGCGACTTTGGGTTGAACGACGCGATTGAAGCCGGACTGGTGAAAACCCCGCGTGTGGTCGTGCGCGACGATGGGATGCCAGAGGCGAAGAACTACAAATCGAAGCTCTATCACATTTACGAGCACGTCCGCGATGATTTGAACCGGAGCGCGGAGGCGGTTGAGCCGTTGCCGGGCCTGGTGATGAATGCCTATCTGCTTTTGGGCAGGGACTGGCTGGCCACGTATCAGGAGTGGAAGAGGCTCGGTTATCCGACGCCGCCCGTAATGATCACCGTCGCCAATCGCACGGAAACCGCCGCCCGCGTGAAAAACGCATTCGACAAGAAGAAGGTGCTGATTGAGGAACTCTGCAATCCGGAGTTGATCCTCCACATTGACTCCAAGGTGCTCGACATGGCCGAGGCGAAAGAGGAGGAGGGCGAGATTGAAGAGGAGAACGGCGCAAGCGAGGATGAGGACGAGCCTAAGCAGAAGAAACTGACGAAGGGGGAGCAGGCGGAATTGCTGCGCAAGACCGTGGACACGGTGGGAAAGGTGGGTCAGCCGGGCGAGCAAATTCGGAGCGTGATCTCGGTCGGGATGTTGTCGGAAGGCTGGGACGCCAAAACGGTGACGCACATCATGGGTTTGCGGGCGTTTTCGAGCCAGTTGCTTTGCGAACAGGTGGTCGGGCGCGGCTTGCGCCGCACAAGTTACGAGACCAAGAAAGTGGCGCACCCCGTCACCGGCCGGGAGGTGGAGCTTTTCGAGGCAGAATACGTGAACATCTTTGGCGTGCCGTTCACTTTCCTGCCACACGAAGGCGGCGCTGACGGCCCGTTGCCCCCGCCGCCGCCGAAAACGCGAATTGAACCAGCGCGGGAGAAGGTAGGCTTTCTGATTAGCTGGCCGAACATCATCCGCATTGACCACGTTTACCGGCCCAAATTGGAACTGGATTTGAAACAAGTCAAACCATTGGTGCTAAACGCTACGGACAGCATCGAAAACGCGGAACTGGCTGCTGTTGTGGCAGGCAAGCCGAATTTGGCGGTGATGACGGAAATTGACCTGCAAGCCCTGGCGGAACGGTTCCGATTCCAAAAGATCATCTTTGAGGTCGCCCGAGATGTTTACGACCAGATGAATCGCGGCTGGAAAGGCAACAAGGAAGACTTGCTGGCCCAAGTCATCCGGCTGGTCGAGATTTTCATCACTTCGCCAATGCTCGAAATCAATCCGCCGCTGTTTTATCAGGACGAAATGAGGCGGCGCGTGATGCTGACCTTGAACATGCCCCGCATCGTCCAGCACGTTTTCGATCAAATCCGGTTTGGCAACACCGTAAGGCTTGAGCCTGTGTTCGAGAGCAACCGGCCCATCCGTTCCACTGCGGACATGCTTCAGTGGTTCACCGGCAAGCCGGTGGTGGCGGCAGCTCGCTCGCATATCAATTTGTGCGTGGCCGATTCAACGTGGGAAGCGCAAGTCGCTTACGAACTCGACCACAATCCTGAGGTGTCAGCCTGGGCGAAAAACGATCACCTGGGATTTGAGATTGCCTACATCTTCGCCGGCGTCTTCCACAAATACCGTCCCGACTATCTGATCCGGTTGGTCAAGGGCGAAACGATCGTCCTGGAAATGAAAGGGGAAAACACACCAAAGGACGAAACCAAGCGCCGCTACCTCGACGAGTGGGTCAAGGCCGTGAACGAACAAGGCGGCTTTGGAAAGTGGAAACCGGGTCTTTGCCTCAATCCATCCGACCTGCCGACGAAGATTCACGAGGCCGCGATATCCTGAAGGCAAAAAATCGTGGAGGACTCCGCCCGATGAAACCGATCCGGATATCTGCTTTGCCATCCTCCCCATCCCGTCCATCCCGTCCATGCAGTCCATGCAGTCCATACGTAAGCGGTAAAGGAGAGACCCCCTGTTGCGGGCCGGGAAGCCTGATAAGCTGGCTGATTAGCCAGACGCCGATGGATAATCAGGCGGCCAACTTGACTTGGGACTGGCGGGCCTTCTGCC
>JBEKAN010000507.1:0-2860 GCA_050015895.1 Verrucomicrobiota bacterium | reverse complement strand
TCCAAAATCTGCGGATGCACCCGCACCACCAGCACCTCCTCGTAATACGAGCGGTTGAAAATGCCGATGCGTCCGCGCTCGGGCAGGCAGATGGTGGTGCGCCAGAGAAAATCGTGCGCCAGGTCCTGCGCGCTGGGCTTCTTGAAACTGAAAACCTCGCAGCCCTGCGGGTTGAGGCCGGACAGAACGTGTTTGATGGCCCCATCCTTGCCCGCCGCGTCCATGGCCTGGAAGACCAGCAGCAGCGCGTAGCGGCCGTCGGCGTAAAGGAGATTCTGGAGCCGGGCCATTGCCTCCACGTTGTCGGCCAGCATCTGCTGATAATGGGCCTTGGATTTGTAGAAGGGTTTGATGCGGGCCGGCCAGCGTTTCAGTTTGACCTTCGCGCCGGGAAGAACGCGAAACTGCTTCGTCTTGATTTTCATGCGGCCCTCATTGATAGCCCATCCGCCGCCTCCAGGCAATCCACAACCCGCCCGGAATCACAACTCGGGCGCATCTTGCAACCACCACCAAGCCCCGTGCCATTTCCCTCGCGGTAGGGCGAGACTCCTGTCGAGCCGTGACATTTCCCCAGGATTGCTTCGTTCCGTCCAGTGGTGGTGGGAAGCTGCGCCCTCACAACTCCTGCCGCGCCGCCACCATTCGCACCTCGCGCGCCGGTTTCAATAGATGCAGCAGCCCGCGCAACCCGCGAAATCCCCCCTCCCCCAAACGCAGCTTCCCGGCCCACACCGCCGCAAACCGGTCGTAGCCGAACCGCCCCGTCCCCGCCTCCACAACGCGAAAACCCGTTTCACAAACCAAGTTGCCCAACGTCTGCGCGTTCCAGGAATAAAGGTGATGATTCGGCTCCGCCGGGTCAAACCTCCGATATTTCCTTTCCCGCTCATAAGGGGCGAAGAGCAGGAGTTTTCCCCCCGACCGGAGCACCCGGGCCATTTCCTCCAGCGCCGCCGCCGGTTGCGGCAGATGTTCCAGCGTGTGATGGCAGATCACCGCGTCCACCGACCCGCGCGGCAGGCACTTGGTGTCCGCCAGGAACTCCACCCCCGACGCGCGGATGGAGGGCGGAAGATAATCGCCCAAATCGAAGGCCAGTTTCCGCCGGCATTCCAGCGCCGCAAGGTTCCAGCCGAAGCCCGCCCCGTATTCCAACACCACATCCGCGGCGGCCAGACGCGGGGAGATTTTTTCCGCGCGCAATCGCGCCACCCAGGGAATCGCCGCCTCCGGGATCGCGCGTTTCCCCAGTTGATAGCGCTCTCCGGCTTCGCCCTGGTAATGCCGTTGTGCCTGCTCCACAGCCATGCCAGGAGCCTAAAGCCGCGCCGCGCCCCTGACAATCCCCGCCGCCGGTTTTTTTCAGGGAATCCACGCTCTCACAAACTGGGCATCGAGTTGGTGAGGTTGGATCCAAACTGCCATTTCACCGCCTCCGCGTGGCCGTCGGCAAATGTCACGTTCGCGTTCCCCTGGTGCCGGTTGGTCAATGGGTCCTGGCCGGGCATCCACCGTCCGTCGTTGATGCCGACGCCGCCGGTCGGACTGTCCCAGGGGCCGCCCGGTTCCTCCGCAAACATGATTTTCAGCGTGGGATTGTTGACGGCGGTTTGTTTGAAAATAAACTTCGATCTGGCCGTGAAAATCGTGGACATCCCCAGATTCGCTGTGGTGTTCGTGAAACCCGCATAACCGCCGGTCCCGTAGCCCGTCAGGCTGTAGCTGTAAAGATACGGCCCGTCGGCCGTCGGCGCCGTAAAACGCGCCCCGCTGATCTGGTCCAGCGGGCAGCGAAAAAGCGCGGCGCTGGCCGAGCCGGTGTCGGCCACGATGGGACTCTTCTCAATCGGCGGATAAATCGCCGTGTTGGTCCGCCAATAAATCCAGTCCGCCGCGTTGAAGCCCAGGTGGACCGACGCGATGCCGGCAAACGCCCCTTGGTTGTCGTCTATATACATCATCATGCTCAGTCCGAGCTGATGCAAGTTGCTCAAACACTTGGTCTGCTGGCCCTTCTTCTTGGACACGGCAAGGGCGGGGAGCAACAACGAAGCCAGGATTGCAATGATGGCGATGACCACCAGCATTTCCACCAAGGTGAAGGCGCGCCTCGGCTTTGTCACGGCGGGGTTCACGGCTCCTTCTGTCGGCTCACTGGCTTGGGGGGGTCGCGGCGGGCGTCTTTGCCTTTTTGGGCGTCTTGCCGCGCGCGCCGGCTTGCGCCTGTTTGCCGGCATTGTTGCCGGCTCGCGCGCCTCGGGCCCCTTTGGCGGCTTTTGGCGCGGCAGGGCTGGCTGGCCTCGCATTGGCGGCCACGGGCGCCGAATCGGGGCCGGCGGGGATCGAGTCCGGCGGAGGGGCGGGTGGAGGGTCCGGCGGATCCACGGGGATGGAATCGTTGTTCGACACCGCGGCGAGCATGGGCGGCGGCGCGTGCTGGAAAACGTGGAAGATGTTGGGATAAGCCGCCAACGCGCCGCCCACGAGGAGCAGGGAGATCAGGGCGATCGCGACCGGCTTGCGGTTTATCAGCCGCCGGATGCAAGCCAGCAGCATGGCGAAAATGGAGCGGGGCTTCTGGGGTGGCGCCGGGATGTCCCGCTCCAGACGCAGCGAGGAGCGCGCCATGGGTGAGGCCAGGCCCGGAAACATGATGGTCTGCTGGCACGCCGGACAGGGCATCTGCCTGCCGGAATACTCCTGCGGGTATTCCATGTTCTGTCCGCAAAAGGGACAAGCGTATTTTGCGCTGCTCATGTTCCAAGCTCCTGATTGCCACAGGCCCGCGTCAACGCGCCCTGATTCCCCGCCTGATGGACTTTCTCAACCATTAACCCATTTGATGCTTTTTATCAAG
>JBEKAN010000506.1:0-2873 GCA_050015895.1 Verrucomicrobiota bacterium | reverse complement strand
ACACCGTTCTGGCTATTCAAAGCACCGGCTCCGGGGGCCTAATCAGCATGGACGGTGTGGATTACAACTTTAATCTCACCGGAGGGACGCTGGCAAATGTGGGTGCCATCACCAGCACCAACTCAGGCACAAATGTATTCACGGTGACTCCTGGGGGCGGCGTGGCTGTTGGCGCGATAAAAGGCAACGGGGCGGGGCTGGCCAACCTGTTGATCAGCGCCCTCCAAACCAACGGTTTCCCAACTGGAACGGCCTACGTGCTGACCAACAACGGCACCGGCTTCACGCTTACCAATGCTCCTTCGGGAATTGTCGCGGACACCTCCGCCAAAGCCAGCCAGACGGCGGACGAGGGCGGGGTGGCGCTGGCGGCGATTCAGGGGTTGAATCAGAAACTGGAAGAAAAGGACGCGGAGATTCAGGACTTGAAACACAGCGTGGCGGAGTTGAGGAAGATGGTGCAGTCGCTGGCGGAAAGGAAATGAAGTCAAGACAAGGAACACAGTTCTTAACCGCGAAACACGCGAAATACGCGGAAGGGTTTTTCCTGGTTCGTCCGGGTGTTTCGCGCGGGTCGCGGTTCAGATCATACAAGAACGAGGCAACGATGAAAAGCGAGGGCGCCGACCAGAACACGCGGGGGCGAGATGGAACAACATCGGGCTGGCCAGATGGAACAACAGCGGGTTGGCCCGCATGTTTGCGGGCTGCATGCTTGCGGGCTGTATGCTCCCCGACTGCGCGGGGTGAGGGAATTGGATTAGGATTATGATTAGGAAAGGAATGACTAAGAAGGTGGGTGGGTCCCGGGTCAGTGAAGGACGTCGTGGAGGGAGCGGAGGATGGCGTCGGCGGTGTAGGGTTTGGGGATGAATTGGCGGACTGTGGCGCCCAGGGCGACGGGCAGACCACTGGAGGCAATGATCCTGACCTCAGGATTCATGGCGGCCAGAGCGGCAATGGCGGCCGGACCGTCCATGACGGGCATGGCCATGTCGGTGAGGACCACGGCGACTTCCTGCTGGTGGAGGGCGTAGAGGGAGAGGGCCTCGGCGCCGTTGACAGCGAGGAGGACGCGGTAGCCGAAGCGTTCCAGGATGTCCCGCACGACGTTGCGGATGGCTTCCTCGTCATCCACCACCAGGACCAGTTCGCCGTGTCCGCGCGGGAGTTGGGTACGCTGGGCGGTGACTTTTTCGGCGTCGGCCGGAGTGATGGTGGCGGGAAGGCAGATCTTGAAGGTGGTGCCCTTGCCGACCTGGCTGTAACAGGTGATGAAGCCGCCGTGGCTTTTGACGATGCCCAGGGTGGAGGACAAGCCCAGCCCCGTGCCCAGGCCGGGTTTTTTGGTGGTGAAGAAAGGCTCGAAGACGCGGTCCCGAATCGCCTCTGGAATGCCGGTGCCGGTGTCGGCGACTTTGATGAGGACATAGGGTCCGGGCCGGGCCTCCAGGTTTCCGCGGGCGGAATTCTCATCCAGGGCGATATTCTCCAGTTCGATGGAGAGTTTGCCGCCATTGGGCATGGCATCGCGCGCGTTGACGGAGAGATTGAGCAGGACTTGATGAAGCTGGGTGGCGTCGCCGGTGACCGCCCAGAGGCCGGGCTGGGAATAGTAGTCGAAGACGATGGATTTGGGGAAGGTCTCTTGAATGATGTGAGCGATTTCCAAGACGAGGCGGGCGGGCTGAACGCGGACGCGCTCGCCCTCCACGCCGCGTCCAAAGGTGAGCAACTGATGAACGAGGCTGGCGCCCCGCTGGACATTGGCTCGGAAGGAACTGAGCACTTTGTGCCCCTCGGCATCGGTGACCTTGTCCCTGAGCATCTCGACGGAGAACATAAGCGGGGTGAGGACGTTGTTGAGGTCGTGGGCGATGCCGCCGGCCAGGGTGCCCAGGCTCTCCATGCGTTGGAGGCGGAGAATCTGGGATTCCAGTTTTTTGGTTTCGGTGATGTCGCGTACGACGACTTGGGCGGCGCGGCGGTGGTGGAAGGTGAATGGCATGGCGGTGACCTCGACATCCATGACGGCGCCATCCAGGCGGAGGTATTGTTCTTCCAGAAGCGGCACCGGCTGCTGTTGGTCGCGCACCCGGGCGGCGCGGGCGGCGACTTTTTCGCGGTCTTTGGGATGCACGAAGTCCAGAACGGGGCGGTGGAGGATTTGATCGGGATGAGTCGCGCCGAAGAGTTTCAAACCGGCGGAATTAACGAAGGCAAATTGGCCGTCGCATTCGATGAAGATGGCGTTGGGGGAAGTCTCGACCAACTGACGGAAGCGATTCTCGCTTTCCTGCAAGGTGGCGGCGGCGGCCTGGCGCTCCAATTCGCCGGCGGCGCGGACGGAGGCGATCTGGAGCAGGGCTGTGGCCAGGCGGGCGTCGGGCATGGGTTTGGTGTCCAGCACGGCCATCAAGCCGACCGGTTTGTCGGAGGAATCCAACATGGGGACGCCGAGGTAGCTTTGAGCGCCCATCTGGGCCAGGAGGGGGTCGTCGGGAAACAGTTTCTGGAGGTCCTCGCCGTGGTGGCAGAGCGTTTTGCCGATGACGTTTTGGCAAGGGGAACCGCGTGTGGAGTATTCGATGTCAGGAACGATTTCCCCCTTGGCGTAAAGACCGGTGGTTTGGACCGTGTGAGGGTCTTTGAGGCGGCCGACAAAAGCATAATCCACCGCCAAAATGCGGCCGATGTGTTCGACGAGCCGGGCGAAAAAGACCTCCTGGCGGCCGGTCCAGCCCTCCTGCGCGATAAACTCGAGCAGTTGCCCGGTCTGTTTGCGCTCGGTGATGTCAATGATGGTCCCCTCAAGACAGTCCGGCTCGCCGTCCTCCCCCTGGGCCAGGGAGATGTTGACCAGGACCCAGACG
>JBEKAN010000505.1:0-2887 GCA_050015895.1 Verrucomicrobiota bacterium | reverse complement strand
ACTTCCTTGCCCAGGGAGCGGATTTTCCAAATCAGCGCGGTGACTTGCGGCGGTCCCAGCTCGACGTGGATGGTGATGCGGTCAGCCCCGACTTTGGCGAAGGGTTCGAGGAGGATTTCCGGGCGCGAGCACATGAGATGGACATCGAAGACCAGCTTGTTGAAAGGGCGGATCGCGGCCACGACCGCCGGGCCGAAGGAGATGTTGGGCACAAAATGGCCGTCCATGATGTCCAGGTGAAGCCATTCCGCGCCGGAGCGGCCGACGCGGGCGGCTTCCCGGCCCAGCTTGGTGAAATTGCAGGCCAACAACGAAGGGGCGATAATCATGCGGCAGGAGGGTAACGAAAGGCGCGCCGGGCAGTCAACGGGGATTGAGGGAAAGAGCGGGGCGGGCAGGGGCGAATCATGCGGGTGGCGTGGAGGAGATTTTATCGGCCCCCCGTCGTTCTTGATGACCGGCGATGCGAGGAAGCAAGGAGAATGCGCCGGATGAGGCATAAAAGAGGGTGCGCACACAAAAATAGCACGATTATCTACGATTATGCACGATTAGCCTCGATTGGACACGATTGGGCACGATTTCCGCCTTCGCTTCGGCCTTCGCGTGGCATAAGGCGGAGAGGAAAGCGACGAAGGACAGGGGGCTGGCTGGAAGGGTTCATAGCGACCTTGCCGTTTTTTGCCATTTGGAAGGGTGTTTGGGCAAAATGTTGGTTTGACAGGTTTGACGGGGCCTGGCTGGACAAAGCAGAAATGCGAAGTTGGGAAGAATGGAACAACAAGACGAATTGCGCCTGAGGCGCTGGCAGAAATTGACTGGTTCGCCTGGAACCGACCTTGGGAGGGGGCCCTCGTGGGGCTGGACGTGGAGGGGGGGGGAGGGTGGGGTTCATAGGTATAATTAAGTTAAATTGAGTGTAATTAGGTTTAATGGGTTTTGGACTTTCACGTCAAAGTTGATGGTGTCGTTTTCTCCCGATGCCATGCGGGCTTCCCATCGCCACGGACATTTGACCGGCCATTTCGCCTCATGTGCGAGACTGTAGCACACTTGCTCATGTTTGTCAATGTATTTGTGAATTATTTACTATAAACAGCGGCGCGGTGGGGGGGCGAATCTCGCCCAAGAATCCAGCGCGGCAGCGGCAAGCGAAAGAAACCACGGATTGCCGATGGCACGGATAAGAAGGCGGCTCCCCCTGCTGGGCGCATTTGACATGGCAGGAAGCGGTGGGCGGCATCCGGCCCTTTCGCAGCCAGCGGCGGGAGCAGCCGGGGCGTTGGGCCGGCAAGACGCGGAAGTGTTCTCAAGCAATGACGCAGACGCAAAGGCGCGGGGCGGCGAGCGGCAACCGAAAAGAACTTGAGAAATGGGAACCCCTCTCTCCGGCTCTCTCCCCGCAAGCGGGGAGAGAGAGAATGCGCGCGCACGACATATATTCGTTGCCTGAGCAAATATCGCACGGCGAAGACGCCAAGGCACAACCCGCCCGGCAGATCCCCATGCCAAAAGGCTTTTCTTTTCGAGGGGGTTTCCTAAACTCGGCTCATGGCGAAGAAATCTGACGCGGCAGCCCCGGCCCCCTCCTCGCGCTTGAAATCCTCGGCGCTGGTGGACACGCGCGTGATTTATTGCGGCGACAATCTGGCGCGGCTCAAGAACCTGCCCGACGCCTGCGTGGACCTCATTTACATTGACCCGCCGTTCAACTCGAACCGCAACTACGAGGTCTTCTGGGGGGAGACGAGGGAGAGGCGCTCCTTTGACGACCGCCATGCCAGCACCCGTGCGTACATTGATTTCATGCGTCCGCGCTGCGCGAAACTGGCCCGCGTGCTCAAAAAGAGCGGCAGCTTTTATTACCACTGCGACTGGCACGCCAGCCACTACGTGAAAGTGATGTTGGACCAGATTTTCGGCGAGAATAATTTTCAATGCGAAATCATCTGGCACCGGAATCTGGCGAAGGGCCTGGCCTTCAAGGGCTTTCCGAACAATCACGACACGATATTTTATTATGGCGGGGGCGGGGCGATCACGTTCAACCGGCCTTACAATCCGTACGAACGGGACAATCTTGACGAAAAGACCGCTTCCAAATACTGCCACCGCGACCCAGACGGAAGGGTTTACCGGCTCGACAATCTGATCAACCCAAATCCAGACCGGCCAAATCTCACGTACGAATTTTTGGGCGTGAAACGGGTCTGGCGCTGGACAAAAGAGAGGATGCAAGAGGGTTACGATACGGGCATTGTCGTGCAGACAAAGCCGGGGGCTGTTCCCCAATTGAAGCGTTACCTGGACGAACAGGAGGGGCGGCCGATTGACTCGGTTTGGACGGATATTCCCCCGATCAATTCCCAGGCCAAAGAGCGGCTGGGCTACCCGACGCAGAAGCCGCTGGCCTTGCTGGACCGCATCATCCGGGCCAGCAGCAAGGAAAACGACATCGTGCTGGACGCCTTCTGCGGCTGCGGCACGGCGCTGGTGGCCGCGCACCGTCTCAACCGCCAGTGGATCGGCATTGATATTTCGCCCACCGCCTGCCGCGTGATGGCCAAACGTCTGCGGGACGTGTGCGGCATTCCTGAAAACGAATCGCTTTGGAAAGCGCGGCGCGGTTTTGTGGTGCGCGATTTGCCGAAGACCGAGACGGAATTGCGCAAGTATCCGCATTTTGAATTTGAGAACTGGGCGGTCGTCGCGCTCGGCGGCATCCCCAACAAGGTGCAGGTCGGCGACATGGGCGTGGACGGGCGCATATACCCCGTTTCCTCCGGGGCCGCGCCGCGCCGAAAGAAGGCGGACGAACTCGCGTTGAAGGAGCGCTGGTATCCCATTCAGGTGAAGCAAAAGGACAAAGCCGGCCGCCCGGACATTG
>JBEKAN010000504.1:0-2897 GCA_050015895.1 Verrucomicrobiota bacterium | reverse complement strand
GTCCTCGAAAAACTCGGCGATGTCCTCTACACCCGCAAAGTGATCTGCCTCGACCGCCAGACCTTCGACGCCCAGGAAAAGGAGCTTTATCATCTCTTGGCCCTGCCCGCAGTCCGGCGGGCCTGCATTGACCAAACCGGTCTCGGCTGTCAATTCGTCGAGCGCGCCAAAAAGCAATTCGGCCCCGACCGCGTCGAAGGCCTCCAATTCACCGCCCAGCTCAAAGAAAGGCTCGCCTGCAAACTCCGTTGCGCCTTTGAGGACAAGACCATCCGCATACCCGACGACCGCCTCATTGCCGCCGATCTGCGGTCCATTCGCAAGACCGTCACCGCCAGCGGCAACATTCGGTTCGAGGGCGAGCGCCAGAACAACAGCCACGCCGACCGTTTCTGGGCCGCCTGTGCCGCCCTCGAAGCCGCCGCCTCGCACCCCCCCGAATGCAAAATCTGGGCCCAACTGATATGAAACTGAACCCCATCCACATCCTATCCCCCATCCGTCCGATCCGTCCAATCCGTCCTATTCCTAATCTTAATCCTAATCCTAATCTGTTGACCCCCTTTTTGCGCCTCTTGCGCCTGATACGCGGCCATTCCATCGCCCATTTTGGTCCCTTCCGTCCCTTGGGTCCCTTTCCTTTCATCAAACCGAATCAAACTCAATCAAACCGAATCAAACCAATGAACCCCACCCACCCTCCCCACCCCAGCGGCAAAATCTCCGGCCTGCCCCATCACATCCGCGAGCAGGTCCACTCCCGTCTGCGCGACGGCCAATCCGGCGGGCAAATTGTCGCCTGGCTCAACTCCCTTCCCGAGGTCAATGCACTGCTCGCCTCCGCCTATGGCGGTCGTCCCATCAGCCCACAAAACCTCTCCGAATGGAAAATCCGCGCCCACACCTCCTGGCTCCTCCGCCAGGACGCCCTGGCCCAGGCGCCCCGTCTCCTGGCCCAATCCCGCCAACTCTCCCAAGCCGGCCAGGGCGAGATTACCGACCATCTGGCCACCGTCGTCGCCGCCAGTTACGCCCTGGCCACCGAACGCCTCGCCGATGTTGCCGATGCCGGCCCTCATTGGCGTTTCTTGCGCGAGCTCTGCCGCGATGTCGTCGGCCTGCGCCGCCGCGATCAGAGCGCCCAATGGTTGCGCCTCCAGAGCCTTCAAATGGGCATCAGCCCGCCAAACCTCCCACCCCCAATACCCAAAGGCCCCAACACAAAATAGCCACACCATTTTGTCATGTGCGAAATCCATTTTCCGCGCTATATTGGTACCATGCCTGACCAAGCTCAGAAGAACCGGCCGATGGCGCCCGGCGGCGGCGGCGGCGGCCAGGGCCCCACCGCCCCGAAGATCGAGAAGCCCAACACGGAGGAATTGTTGAAACGCATGCGCAAGGTTGACCCGGACCAGGCCAAGCGTTACCGCCAACGCACCGGCCAATGAGCGACCCCAAAATTGCCGGTGATTTCCTGTCCCTCCTGGCGGAGCGCAAGCTCCTGCCGGCGGACGCCCCCTCCTCCCTCGGCGCCCCCGTCCAAACCCAGGCCACCACGGTTTTCGCCTTCCACTACGCCGATGGCGTCCTCATGGCCGGCGACCGCCGCGCCACCGCGGGGAACATCATCGTCACCGACCGGGTGGAAAAGATCATCGAGATTGACTCCACCTCCCTTCTGGCCATCGCCGGCGTTCCCGCCACCGCCTTTGAAATGGCGCGTGTGCTGCAAACCTCCTTCGAGTACTACCGCCGCAGCCAGTTGCAGCCGCTCAGTTTGCCCGCGCGCGTCCGCGCCCTGGCCCGCCTCTTGCGCGACAATTTGCCGATGACCCTCCAGGGCGTCGGCGTGGTCGTGCCGCTCTTTGCCGGCGTGGACCATAGTGTCTCCCCGCCGGAGGCCCGCATTTATTTCTATGATCCTCTGGGCGCGCAATTCCAGGCCGTGGGCCACGCCGCCTCCGGCTCCGGCGCGGGCGCCATTCGCAGCGTCCTGAGCTTTCAGGAACGCCACGGCGCCGTCAAACCTTCCCAGATGAATTTGCGCGAGGCCGTCCGCTTCGCCCTCGCGCTGCTGATCACCGCCTCGGAATTCGATTCCGCCACCGGCGGCGTCAACCCCGCCACCGAAACCTTCGCCACCATCAAACTGCTCAAGCCCACCGGCGTGGAAACCGTCGCCGACCAGCAACAAAAGGAGTTTCTGCATGACTGAGGAACCTTACCGCTGGCTGGAGGCGGTCGCCAACCGCCGCGAATACGTCCGCGACCAGCTCAAAGACGGCTCGCCCGTCTTCGCCGTCAGCCTCCCCGACGGCATCCTGCTCCTCGGCGTGGGCGCCGGGCAGTCCAAAGTCTTTGAGCTATTCGACCGCCACGCCCTGGCCGGCCTGGGTCATCCCGCCGACATCGAAAAAATCCGGCAGGCGGCCATTGACGCCGCTCATCTGGAGGCCTTCACCCGCGCGCCGGAGGACGTGAGCCTGCGCAGACTCATCAGTTTTGGGCTGGGTCCGCAGTTGAAGACCAATTTCGAGCAGATCTTCAGCGCCCCCTTCCTGGTCGAACTCCTCTTGGCCGAACTGGGGGCCGGGCCGGATCACGATCTGCTTTTTCGACTCCACTTCGACGGCGGTTTTCAAGTCCAGACCGGCGGCTGCCTCATGGCCGCCAGCCAGCCGGAAGCCGAGTCCGCCGGTCAAAAATGGTTGAACGAAACGCTGCCGGGCAAATCCAGCCGCCCAGAAATTGTGGACCTTCTTTTGCAGTCCTGGTGGTGCCAGGTCCGCAACAAATGGCTCGCCGAACAAATGCCCGACCCCGCCCAGCGCCAGGCCGGCTGGCGCCAGGCCGTCCAGGGCAAGGTCGTCGAGATCGGCTGGCTGGATCGCCGC
>JBEKAN010000503.1:0-2906 GCA_050015895.1 Verrucomicrobiota bacterium | reverse complement strand
TATTTCTTCGCAGGATCAAAACGCCTTTTTGCGGGCGACAAGACCACGGCCGCGGATTATTTTCAAAAGGCGATCGCTAACCAGAGAAAGGAGTATTACGAATACGCCAGCGCGGTGGCCGAGTTGAACTCTTTGAAGATGAAAGTGAAAGGGTCAGGCCAAGAAAAGTGAGCTGATCATCGAATGGCTCACCCAAACTTTTGCCCAATTATCCGCCGCCATGATTTTTTTCCCCGACTGGTGGGGATGCTTGTTCAATGTGGTCCGCCTCCCCTTATGCACCCGCAGGGGCGGTTTTCCCCAGGATGAGTGTTGCCGCCCGCCGCAATCCCAAAGGGATTGAATCACGTAGCCGTGGGTTGGCCCGTCCGCGGGCCTACCCTGAGAAACCTCATCCCACATTCCTCCCCAACCCCAGCGGGGTTGCATCAGCGGAGGAAAAAGAAGGCCGCCCAGCCCCCCGCTCGGCAAGCGTGCCGTCAAAAAAGGCATCCGCGACGTGAACCGTCAAGCCGACCGCCGCCGACACCTGCGCCCGTCCAAAAAGCGACAGACCCCACATTTTCCGCTTGCTTTGCCAGGCGTTCTGGAGCACCATCAAATGTATGCCACACCGAACTCAGCACCAAGTGGAAGCCGCCTGGCGGCTCGTCATGAAAACATTGATCTCTTTGGTCTTGTCCTGCGCATCCGTTCTCGGCGCTGACACGAGCATCCGAGTCGCCACTACATTTACGACGAACGCGTCAGGCAGCGTATCAACAAAAGATGTGTTCACACGCAATGGCCAGACTAATCTTGTCCGGAACACGAGCACGACGTCAGGTGTTGTGCAGATCCAGATGCACCGGTTTTATTATGATGGTTTGTTGGTGGGGGAATTCGTCGCCATGCCAGAGTCGTCCGGATCGACCGCCGAAGCGGGTTCGCCTTATTCGATAGGTTTCGCGTTTGGTCCCAATAAAGAGGTAAAGTCTGCTGTTATAGGCACTAAGGATGGCGTTGTACTCGATGCGTTCATGGCAACAAATGGGGCGTTTTACCCGGCTGATATTTCCCTCATCGGAAAGGCGAACGATATTGGAGGCGACGTCATCAAGTTGTTTGCTCCGGCGCACGTTACGAATGCGCCACCCGGAGAGTTTGAGCACGAGGTTGAGCAGTTGATTGAGAAGCACAAGGACAAATGAAGGCTCAGTGCAGCGTCAGTCCTAGGGAATTGGTGTGAGAATCCCGTCTCATCAGATCAAAACCATCCCGCTCTTCCTGAGCCAGCCGCGGACGCGCCGAGGAGGGCGCATTCCACGTTTTGGGGCGGTTTTTCCGGCATCTTCAGCCCTGATCTCAGGGCTGCGTCAGGATTAGGATTAGGATTAAGATTAGGATTAAGAGGGGAACCCAAAAAACTGAAACGCACCCCAGCGGCGAAGACCCGTCTCTTTTGGTTTGCCACGCGGGCTGGGAAATGGCACGGTCACCGGAAAACGAAGCCCTTGTCAATTTTGTGAACGATATGCCGCCTCAACCAGTCGCCGCGGCCAACCGTAGCGGCTCTTGACCGCCGTTCGGATGCCATAAAATCAAAATGAATCCGCCAATCCCAACCAACGAATCCCGGCGACTGGAGGCGCTGCGCAGTTACCAAATCCTGGACACCGCCCCCGAGCCGATGTTCGACGATGTCGCCCTCCTGGCCTCCAGCATCTGCGGGACGCCAATCGCCCTGATGAGCCTCGTGGACAGCCAGCGCCAGTGGTTCAAGGCCCGCGTCGGCCTCGACACCCGCGAAACACCCCGCGAGCACGCCTTTTGCGCCTACACCATTCTGGGCGTGGAAACGATGGTGGTCGAGGACGCCTCCACCGACGAGCGTTTTGCCCAAAATCCGCTGGTCACATCCCCCCCGCACATCCGCTTCTACGCGGGCGCGCCGCTCATTGATCGCGACGGCAACGCCTTGGGCGCGCTCTGCGTGATAGACCGCAAGCCGCGCCATCTGGCCGACCTGCAAAGGAAATCTCTGGAGACTCTCGGTCGGACCGTGGTCGCCCATCTCGAACTCAAGCGGGTCTCCGCGCAGTTGGCGGAATCGCTCTCCGAGCTTACGACGGTCCGGGGTCTTCTGCCCATCTGCGCCGAATGCAAAAAGGTTCGAGACGACAAGGGTTACTGGCAGGAGGTGGAATCCTACATCACCAGCCTGGCGTCGGTTCGACTCACGCATGGACTCTGCCCCGAGTGCAAGGAGGCCAAGATGTTGGAATTCAAGAAAGAGCGAGACCTTTCCAACACCCCTCTTATTTAACGAAAAGTGACCTGTGAGCGCCCCCGCCTACAAATTCCTCCCGCCGGAACTGGCGGAGCGTCTGCGCGGCCGCTCGGGGAAACGCGGTTTTGCTTCATGGCCGAGTTTTACCACGGCCGGTTGACAACTAATAGCGGGACCCTCCTTTACCGCTGAAACATGAACGGCGCACTTAAGCAAAAGCCGGAAGACTCCGCCTCGCCCAATTCCTCCCTCCTGTGATCTGCTCCGCCATCAGTTTGGACAGCGGCACAAAATCGGTGAGAATCCGCGCCACGTCTAAATCCCCAGGCTCCCGGTTTTGGTCGAAGGCCAGGAACAAGGCGTCGGTGAACACGGACTCGATCTCGCTCCCCGTCAACTGATACTACCGTGTGCAAAATCCATAGACGATAAAGCCCAACCCAAGAGCCACAAGCGTTGGCCCGACTAACAGGCTGGCGTTCAGTCCGGGCCGCAGAACGGCAACCGTTGGATTGGCTGGACTGTAATACACCGTCACGTCGTCGCCCTCGTCATAGTAGTGTGTGGCCACCGACGACTGGCCCACGACAGGACTAGCTCCTCGCGGCAAAGACGCGTCAGCAAGACGCCTATGGGG
>JBEKAN010000502.1:0-2923 GCA_050015895.1 Verrucomicrobiota bacterium | reverse complement strand
CTCCAGTTTGCCCTCCGGCAGCGAGCCGGTGTCGTGGAAAAGGCGTCCGACAAAAGTGGACTTGCCGTGGTCCACATGGCCGACGATGACGATCTTGAGTTGTTCGGTGGGCGCTTCGGATTTGGTCTGCATTTTGGGAATTGGATGGCTCACATGTAGCCGTCGCGGCGGAGTTTTTCGAAGGCGTCCTCGCTTTCCTTGTCCTGGGCGCGGCCGGAGCGCTCCGACGTTTTGGTGTGCCGCAGTTCCTCGATGATTTCCCGCACCGTGCGCGCGTTGGATTTGATCGGGAAAGTGCAGGGCGCGCAGCCGATGCTCCGGTAACGCTCGCCCTTTTCGTTGGCGAAATAGAGTGGGATGACCGGGATGCTCTCCCGCTCGATGTATTCCCAGATGTTCAACTCCGTCCAGTGGAGCAGGGGATGGATGCGGATGTGCGTGCCCTTCTCGTAATCGGTCTTGAACTGGTCCCACAACTCCGGCGGCTGGTCTTCCACGTTCCATTCCATGTTCTTGTCGCGCGGGCTGAAATAGCGCTCCTTGGCGCGCGTCGGCTCCTCGTCGCGCCGCACGCCCACAATGACGCCGGTGTAATGATGCTTGTCGAGCACCGCTTTGAGGGCGTCCTTTTTCAAGGTTCCGCAGCACTCCACGCGGGTGGCGCGGCCGTTGGGATAAGTCGCGCCGCTGTCCAGCACGGCCTGGTTCTTCCCCACCACCAACTGCAAGTTCCACTCCTTCACCAGGCGGTCGCGGTATTCGATCATGCTGGGGATTTTGTAACTCGTGTCCACATGGACGAGAGGGAAGGGGACATGGCCCAGGAAGGCCTTGCGCGCCAGCCACAACAGGACGGTGGAGTCCTTGCCGATGCTCCAGAGCATGGCGAGGCTCTCAAACTTGTTGAAAGCCTCGCGCAAAATGTAGATGCTCTGGTTTTCCAGCTTCGCAAGATAATTCATAGTTCGTTGACACGGCTCACCCGGAGTCTGCCGTCCTCAGATTTGAAAGTCCACTTTCTTGGGCAGGAAAGTGTGGATGCCGCACTCCACCTTGTTGAAGCCGGTCCATCGTCCGGCCCGCTCCCCCTCGCCGTCGCCGGTCATTCGAGTGCAGGGAACGCAGCCGATGGAGCGGTAGCCCTGGTCGTGCAGGGGGTTGTAGGGGATTTTGTGCTCCTGGATGTGCGACCAAATCTTCTCGCGCGGCCAGCGGGCCATGGGGTTGACTTTGACGATTTCCCGGCCGGTCGCCTCGTCGAGTTGATACAGTTCCACCAGGCCCACGTCCGCCCGCGACGCCGACTGCTCGCGCCGCAGCCCGGTCAGCCAGCAGGCCAGGTCCAGCAATTTGCCGCGCAACGGCATGACCTTGCGCGCGGTGCAGCAAAGGTCCGGGTTGCGCTTCCACAATTCCGGGCCGTGAACGTCCGCCTGCTCCTCGACCGTCAGGTCCGGCTCGAGGCTCTCAATTTTCCAGCCGAAAAAGTCCTCCAGCCGCTTTTTCAGTTCCAGCGTTTCGGGAAAGAGCAAGCCGGTGTCCAAAGTGAAAACGGGAAACCTCAGCCCGGCCGTTTTCGCCAGGTGCATCATCACCAGGCCGGCGCCCTGAAAACTCGTCCCGATCGCCGCCTGCGCGCCGAACCGTTCCCACGCCCAGGCCAGAATCTCCGGCGTTGTCTTTTCGGCGAATTGGCGGTTCAATGCCGCCACTTCCCGCGCCGTCAGCGGCGGGCGCGGCTTGGCATGAGGGATCGGCGCCGAATCGGTCATCATGCTCCAGCTTTCTCCGCCACCAGACCCGCGACGGGCGCCTCCCGAAGCAGCACACGCTCGGAAAAATCGCCAAACCGCTCCCCGCCCAGCCGTTCCCTGGCAAAACGCTCAAAGAGCGGACGCAGCTCGTTGACGAACTCCTCGCTCTTCACGCTCTCCTTGTAGAGGCGGCCCAGGCGTGTGCCCGCCACGTTGCCGCCCAGGTAAAGCTGGTATTTGCCCGGCGCGCGGCCCACGAACGCCAGCTCCGCCATCAACGGTCGCGCGCAACCATTCGGGCATCCGGTCATGCGGATGATGATTTCCTCATCCTTCAACCCCACTTCGGCCAGCAATCCCTCGATGCGCCGGAGCACCTCGGGAATGGCGCGCTCGGATTCCGCCAGCGCCAGCCCGCAGGTCGGCAGCGCCGGGCAGGCGATGGACGCCCGCGCGATGACGGTTCCCTGGTTCTCCACAGGCACCCCGTGCTCCGCCAGGATTTTCGTGATGGCGGCCCGGTTTTGGGCCTCGACGTTGACCAGCAAAATGTTCTGCGAGGGAGTCAACCGCAGTTCGGGCTGAAAGGCCTCCACCACCCGCCGCAGCCCCGTTCTCAACTGGTGATCGCCCGCGTCCTTGATCCTCCCGTTTTGCACGAACACCCCCAGGAACCACCTCTCGTCGAATTGCTGGTGCCAGCCGTACAAATCGCCCTGCCGCGTGAACTCAAAGGGGCGCGCCGGCCCCAGTTTGAATCCCAGCCGCCGCTCCAATTCCTCCCGAAACCACGCCACGCCGCGCTCCGCGATCACATACTTGAGCCGCGCGTGTTTGCGGTTGGCGCGGTCCCCAAAATCCCGGTGGATCGTCACCACACCTTTGGCCGTTTCGATCACCTGGTCCGGCTTTACAAACCCGATGACGTCCGCCAGGCGCGCGTAAGTCGCCGCGTTCCCGTGGCTCATCCCCATCCCGCCGCCCGCCGTCAAATTGTATCCCGCCAGGCGGCCATTTTCGACAATGGCGACAAACCCGCAGTCATTGGTCAGCACGTCAATGTCGTTGAGCGGCGGAATCACGAAGGCCACTTTGAATTTGCGCGGCAAATAAGTCTTCCCATAAAGCGGATCCACAAACTTGGCGTCCTGCTCCGTAAGCTCTAATTC
>JBEKAN010000501.1:0-2941 GCA_050015895.1 Verrucomicrobiota bacterium | reverse complement strand
ATCCGGCGCATGGTCCGCGATCAGTCCGCCTGCTGGCGAAAGGAACTGGCGCCGGCGCTGGCCAAAGACGGCATCCGCTTTCTGGAGCCGCGCGATCTGCCCCGCGCCGATTTGGATTGGCTGGGAAATTTTTACCGCAGCCAGGTCCATCCCGTCCTCACTCCCCTGGCCATTGATCCCAAACATCCCTTCCCCCAATTGCTCAACAAGTCCCTCAACATCATCGTCCAGGTGGAAATGAGGACCGGCGACGATCTCCTCCGCCACCTGGCCGTGGTCCAGGCCCCGCGCGTCCTGCCGCCGGTCGTCCGGCTGGCGCGCCAGGGGCGCGATTATGTTTTCTTGGGCCGCGTCATCGGCCATTTTTTGCGCGAGATTTTTCCCGGCACCAAAATCCTCGGCCATTGGCACTTCCGCCTCACCCGCAACAGCGAGCTCTACCTGGACGACCAGGACGCCGGCAATTTGCTCAAGGCCGTGGAAAACGAGCTCCACAACCGCCGCAAGGGCGACGCCGTCCGCCTGGAAATTGACCAGGATTGCCCGGCGGAAATTCGCAAAGCCCTGCTGGGCACACTGCGCCTGACCGAGGACGACGCGTATCCCATTGACGGCCCCTTGTATCCGGCGCGCCTGATGGCCATCTATGAGGGCGACCACTCCCCCGAATTGCGGGATAAGCCCTTCACCGCGCCCCCGGCGGCGGCGGTGCGAAACCAGACCCTCCTCTTCCCCGCCATTCGCCGCCGCGACATCCTCCTCCACCACCCTTATGAGAGCTTTGGCGCCGTGGTGGATTTTCTCGAACAGTCCGCCCACGACCCCGCTGTTCTGGCCATCAAGCTCACCCTCTATCGCACCGGCGGCGACACCCGCATCATCGGCGCCCTCATGCGGGCGGCAACCAATGGCAAACAAGTCACCGCCGTGGTGGAGCTGCGGGCGCGCTTCGACGAAGCCAACAACATCCAATGGAGCCGCCAACTGGAGGAGGCGGGCGTCCACGTCGTCTATGGCCTGGTGGGCTACAAAATCCATTGCAAAATGTGTCTGGTCGTCCGCAAAGACGACGATGGAATCCGCCGCTACGTTCACCTGAGCACCGGCAATTACAACCCCACCACCGCCCGCCTCTACACCGACCTGGGCCTGCTCACCTGTCAGCCCGATTTCGGCGAGGACGCGACCAACCTCTTCAATTTTCTCACCGGCATTGGCCGCTTTCAAGCCATGCGCAAGCTCTTGGTCGCGCCCTTTCAACTCCACGAGCGCGTCCTCCATTTCATCCGACGCGAGGCGGAAAACGCCCTCGCCGGCCGCCCCGCCCGCATCATCGCCAAGATGAACGCCCTGCTGGACGCGGAGATCATCCAGGAACTTTACCGCGCCTCGCAAGCCGGGGTGAAGATTGACCTTTTGGTGCGCGGCATCTGTTGTCTGCGCCCGCAGATGCCCGGAATCAGCGAGAATATCACTGTGCGCGGCGTCGTGGACCGCTTTCTGGAGCACAGCCGCGTCTATTATTTCGAAAACGGCGGCCAACCCGAGGTCTTCATCGGCAGTCCCGACTGGATGCCGCGCAATTTCTTCCGCCGCATTGAAGCCGTCTTCCCGGTCGAGGAAAGCCAGTTGCGCGATCGTGTCAAGAACGAGGTGCTGGAAACCTGTCTGGGCGACAACGTCAAGGCCTGGCATTTGCAGGCCGACGGGACTTACGCGCGGCGGCATTGCCCGTCCGCTCCCGCCCGGCGCAGTCAAGTGGAATTTATGGGCTTCGCCCTTGCGGACCGACCGACGAAAACTTTTGCGGGTTTATAGGGTTGATTCCAGAGGAGGCCGGGCACATTCTTCCCGCCAGAAGGTCCCGCAACCGTTTATGGACAACAACGGCGAATAACTTATGAAAATAATCCAGAAATGGGTTTTGATTCTGGGGGTCGCGTTGGCCGTCAGTCCGGCGTGCAACAAGCAGCTCGCTCGCACGGAACATCCGACCACGACGAATTCCAACTCGGCGGGCGAAATCATCGGAGCGACCAACTACCAAGTCGCCGGCAAGGCGCTGGGTGTCAACGGCGAGCCAGCACTCTTCTTCCAGGTCTGGATTTACCGAACGAAGACGAACACCCCACTCTCCCAGGTATCGCATACCGATTCCGAGGGAAACTTTGTCTTTAAGGATGTTGGTCCTGGCCCGCTTATCGTTGAAGTCTTCAAAACGACTCCTGTATCTAGTCCAAGCGGCAGTCGCCGAGTTTTGCCTGGCGACACCAATGTTGTGGTCCAATTGGAGTACCACGGCCTTCCCTAATCATACCATTTCTGGCGGATAACAGCCGCATTGCTGGTAGGGCGCGCACTCCGTGCGCGCCGCGCTGGGCGGGGTCCGAACAACGGAGGGACGAGCACCGAAGGTGCGAGGACGGCGATCCACCGATTGTTCCGATCCTATTGGGGAAACGGGATCAGAACACTTCCGCCCTCAACGCCACCTCGCTTTTGACCCGGTTGCAGATGCGGGCCAGACTCTTTAGCGGGATGTGCCGGCAATCCGGATGCGCCGGCGGACGGGTCGCCGAATAAATCTGCACCAGCGAGATCGTCGCCCCGCCGTCCTTGAGTTCCCGGAGGCGCTGGATGTACTGGTCAATCTCCTCCTCCGGCGGCTCGCATTCGCCGACCAGCGGGAACAGGCTTTGGATCACGATCGGACGTTTCCGCCCGATCATCAACGCGTTCTCCAGCACTTTGTCCAGCGAGACCGAACTGCGGTTCACCCGGTCCATTTGCGCCTGCGTGCCCGCGTCCAGCTTGATCCAGATTTCGTCGTCGCGCGTGAAGTATTGCAGGCCGGTCTGGACGGGCCGCAAATCCAGGCAGGTCCCGTTGGTGATGAGAACCAGCTTGAAAAACGGGTGCAGCAGCCGCGCCCGCATGTGGG
>JBEKAN010000500.1:0-2945 GCA_050015895.1 Verrucomicrobiota bacterium | reverse complement strand
ATCGCGTCGGGGCCGTACTGCAGTTCCAACACGTACCCGGCGGTCCATTTGGTGGTGTCATCCGCAGCTTTGGAGAGTCTGACATCCACGGAGTCCAGGTTGAACCCGTCCTGCTTTTGCGGGGTGTTGAACGCAACCGGGGCGGGGTGCGCATCGCCGGTTCCAGGGACCCAGATCGCCGACGTGTCCACATAACCACTGATGGTGGTGGATGGCAGCATGGTGGTCAGGGGAGTCGGCGCTGGGGCGGCAGGGGCGTTTGTATCCTGCGCACGGACTCCGACGGCGAAGATCACCAATCCAAGGGTGAACAAGGCTGATGTCGATTTATCAGTTTTCATTATGTAAGCTTCTTTCGTCTCAGTGTTGTTGTTTTGATTCTTTTAGATGCGTCATCATTCGGCAAACTCCTATTTACACACTACCAACTGACGCTGGAATCGCGGAGCAAAGAGCGTGCCACCGATATTATAATATATGCAACATGTTGCAGCACAGCATGTTGCGTTATATTCAAATTTTCAACAGTCTGACCGGGCGGCGATTAATGACCACCGTGGACAAAACAATTACGGAAAGAAGGTCAGTCTGTGCGCGCGACACTGCCCAAAAGTCATCTGCGAGGCAGTGAACGCCTTGCCTTCACCAGATCTCTGATCGGCTATCAGTCGGTTGCCTGGATTTTCATTGCCGTCGTGGTCGTGATTGCCTCTTTTGTGGGCCGCGGGGCCACTCTGCTGGCGGCGATCTTGAGCGCCCTGCTTTGGGATTATTATTTTGAGAAGCCGCTCCACACCTTCTACATCGAAAGCGTCGAGGACCAGTTGCTCTTTGTGATCTATCTCATCATTGCCATTGTCCTGTGCCAGATCACCGCCAAAAACCGAAGGCAGGAGAGAGCGGAACGAGAGCGCAAAGAGCGCGCCGAGGCCCTGCAGAGGTTGACGCGCGAAGTCACGGAGGCCGCCGGCCTGGACGACATGCTCACCCGCGCCGTGCGGCAAACAGCGTCCGTCTTCAAGGCCCCGGTCGCCCTGCTCCTGCCCTCCGCGTCGGGCCACCTGAGTCCGCATCCGTCCAGCGGCTTTGAAGTCACCGAGGGAGAAGCCCGGGTCGCCGCCTGGGCCAGTGAAAATGGACTGACAGCGGGCAAATTCACCGCCGACTTCCCGAATGCCTCCGCCATCTACCTGCCGCTGAGGGTTTACGGTGAAAAATTGGGGGTCGTGGGCCTGCGACTTGGCCATCCCTCCCCGCCCGCCATTCATCAAAGAAACCTGCTGGACGCCTTCGCGGAGCAGATTGCAATGGCGATTCACCGATACCAGATGCAGGAAGTCTCGGAAAAGGCCAAAGTGCTGGCCGAATCGGAGCGCCTGAGCAAAACCCTGCTCAACTCCATCTCGCACGAAATCCGCACCCCGCTGACGGTGATTCAAAGCGCCGCCGACTACATGGCCGAATCCCCCAAAGCGGACTTTTCCCCTTCGCAAAGGGCCATGATCACCGAAGTTCAAGAGGCGGCCAAACGATTGAACCGGCTGGTGGGAGAGGTGCTGGATACCACCCGGCTGGAATCCGGCCACGTCAGGCCCAACTTTGAACTTTGTGAAGTGAGCGATTTGATTCAAGTGGCCGAGGACGCCACTGACAAGGAACTGGCCCACCATAAAGTAACGATTGACCTCGCCCCGGATTTGCCGCCGGTTCCAATGGACTTCGAATTGATGCTCCATTCCGTGACCAATCTCTTGTCCAACGCCGCGTTTCACACTCCGGCGGGCACGGAAGTCCAATTGCGGGCAAAGGTCGAGGATGGCAGCTTGCTGCTGATCGTGGCCGACAACGGACCTGGCATCCCTCCCGAATCCATTCCCCGCCTGTTCGAGAAATTCTATCGGGCGCCAACCGCGCGCACGGGAGGCACGGGCCTTGGATTGTCCCTGGTGAAGGGCTTTGTCGAAGCTCAGGGCGGAAAAGCAACGGTTGAGAACCGCGCGGCGGGCGGCGCGGCATTTACCATCCGTCTGCCACTGAAGCAACCCAGCACGCCCGCGAGTGTCAACTGTTAGTCCGCGGGGTGTCACAACACATTGGAAATGGAGCCAGTTGTCGGAATCGGCCTATATTGCCGTTCTGGCGCTCCATTCGGAAACTCCACCGAATGAGGAGGTTGCGAATAAAATTCGCACTGCATTTACGAGGGAGAATATGGCGTGAATACATCCAAAAGTCAACACAATTCCATCACTATTTTAGGGTATTAGTCATAACTCGTTTGGTGTCCATTTTGGTGTCCAAAATGGTGTCCGTTTTCTGAGGTTCGGCCAATCTGGCGATAGGTTTTGCGGCGCGACTCAGCGAGGAGGAAGCCCCAAGGAGCGCCAGTCCGCTGGAGTCATGAGTTTCCAGGAAGGGCATCGAAACATTGACCTTGGTGGGCGGCTTCGGAATGAAACCAAATACCATCTGCGGTCCTCGGGATGGGGTTTTCCATGATGTTCTATCCAAACCAGGTTGGCTGGGTTGATTTGAAGTTGCGCGCAAACTTGGAAAGCAATTAGCTCGAGCGAATTCGTAATGCTTTCGCCAGGATTTCCGGGTAGTTCGGTACATATCACGACAACGCGGCCATCGGGAAGAGACAGGCGCCTGATACGGCAGACACCATCGCAGCGATTGGCAGCCTTGAACGCAAAGAGCAGCGGATCGTCACCTTGCCAATGCATGACCTTCCAAGGGGTCAACAGATGTGCAAATTCACCAGGCGCTCTTTGAATCGCCCTACGAATCGCGGTGCGGAGTGGGGGCAGGAGCTGTTCCATTGGCATTGGCAGCACAGGAGATTGGGCCACATGAACCACATTCAAGCGGTCTGGGTTAAGCTCACGGTAAAGGCGGTCTCGATGGGTCTTTACTTCTTGCGGGGTATATCCTTTAGATTG
>JBEKAN010000499.1:0-2946 GCA_050015895.1 Verrucomicrobiota bacterium | reverse complement strand
TCAATGGTGAGGGAGCGGGTCGCCTGACCTCCAGGCCCGGATTCCCAGTAACCGCCGCCGGCCATGGTCTCGACGCCGTGAAAGAGGAGGGAGGTGAGCCTGCTGTTACCCTTATTGACTGTCGCTTTGACGATGCCGTTGTCGAGGATCCAGGAGGTGCCGTTGTCGGTGACGGTCACGGGGGCGCTGACGTCGGGTTTGGCGACCGACGGCGGGCCGTCGGCGGCGCGCAGCGCCGGGACGGCCAGAAGCAGGGAAAGGAAGGCGGACACAAAGAGGCCGCGCGAGGCGGCGGAGAGAGGATTATTCATGGGGACTGGGATTCAACAGATGTTGCGGCGCGCCACAGGGGTCTTAACCGCCGGCAAGCTCCAGGCGCAGGTAGTCGTAAACGACGCCGGAAGTCAGTTCGCCGGCGGGGACGGTGAGCTGGATTTGGTTTTCGCCCGGCTGGAGCAGCGAGCCGTCGAAGGTCTGCGTGTATTCGCGCCACACTCCCATGTCGGTGTTGTAGCGGAGGGCGTTGGTGGAGATAAAGCGGATCGTGCCGACCGGCTTGCCGTTGACCGCCACCGCGAGACCGCCGGGAGCGCCCGGATTGGCGAGGCCCGCCGTGCCGTCGGAGCCGGCCAGCGCCACACGCAGGGAGGCCTGGCCCTGAGCGGCTTTGTCCATGTTGAACTTGATGGTCCAAGTGGTCGGGCGGCCTTGGCCAATGGTATCCCAGTCGTCCGATCCCTGCACCTTGACCCAGCCAAAACGCTGGTTGGCGGGATCCTTGGCGGCGGGGTTGATCCAAGGGGTGGTGTCCCCGTGGGGCACCTGCTCGAAGAACCAGTCCTTGTGGTAATCGCTCTTGCCAATGGTGTAAGTGATGTCGTTGGGGAAGAGCAGCGGGTAGCGCACGCACCAGCCCCAGAGCCAATAGTTGGAGCCGTCGCCCTTGTAGAACTTGCCGCCGGTGCGGTCGGGGTAGCCGATCTCCCAGATTTGTTTGCCGTAGCGCACGGGCTTCCACTCCAGGTTGCCCAAGCTCAGGGTCTTGCCCGCTGAGACGGTGATGTTGTAATTGGTGAATTCGCCCAGCACACCGTCGGCGAAAGCGTGGAGCGTGTAGGCGCCGGGGCGGACATTGGGGATGGAGAATGTGCCGTCCTCGGCGCCCTTGGTCCAGAACTGGTAGTAATTGGCGTCGTGATCCCAAGTCACGGTGGTGCCATTGCCCGAACGAGCGGCAAAGCCCCGGCCTGAGCCGTTGAAATCGGGGTGGGTCAGGCCGACGTTCAGATGGGGCAGCTTGGTTGTGGCGGCCTGGGGGTCGTTGAGCGCGATTTTGCCCGTGACGGTGGCCCGGTCGTCTTTCTGCGCGTATTCCGGGGTCTGCACCCAGGTGAAGGGCCATTGGGCTTCGGTGGTTTTGGCCTGAGCGAGAGCATCGTTAAACAAAGCGTTCGCGTTGGCCGTCCACGAGGCTGGGACGGTCGGGTTGCCGGCCGTGGCGGCCAGGGTGTCCAACTCGGCTTGAGTGGTGGTCTGGGCGCTTTGCAGGGCGTTGCAATAGACAAAGATCGGGCCGACAACCTTGCTCCAGACCTCGCCCTGGGGAATGTTGCACTCGGCGCCGCCGGCGTAATGGCCGGAAGTCCAGTAGTCGAGCATCGTGGCCTGCAAGTGGCAAACCAGATCAATCCGGGTGGGTCCGCCGCCCAGGTATTCGTAGGAGGGGTTGATGAACCAGACGCCGACATGATCCTTGATGCTGGACCAGCCATAGGCGGGAAGCTCATACATCCGGGCGCAGTAGCTGTATTTGTGCTCCACAGAATTTTTATAAATGCCGGTGCTCATGATGTGCTGCTCCTTGGCGTGAATCTGGACACCCCCGCCGCCCTGACTGGCCATGGGCATGTTGCGGTCCTGATCCACCGAGAGCCAGTCGAAGTTGTTGGCAAGCTGGTTGATGAAGCGGTTTTCCCCATAGCCGCCGCCGGCGGAATTGGCCCCGTGTCTGTAAATGGCGTAGGTGTAGAAGCCGCTGACGCCGCGCTCCAGGGTGTAGCGTATCTCAATGGATATGCCCCCGCCCGCCCCCTTCGTGGCAACCTCGCCGCGCTCGCCGCCGTTTTTCGACGGGTCAATGGTGATGCTCGGGGCCGCCTGCGGGCCGGGCGTGGACTCCCAGATGCCGCCCGGCCCCATGATGTTAAAGCCGTGATAGACGAGCGAGGTCACGCGGCTGTTGCCCTTGCCGATGGTGGCCTTGACGATGCCGTTGTCCATCGTCCAAGTCGCGCCGTTGTCGGTGATGGTCACGGGGGCGCTGACGGCGGGTTTGGCGACCACTGGCGGGCCATCGGCGGCGCGCAACGCCGGCAGGGCCAGGGACAGCGAAATGAAGGCGGACACCAGGAGGCCGCGCGGGGCGGCGGACAATGGATTATTCATGGGGTGTGAGATTCAATAAAGATTGTCGCGCGACGCCGGGGTTTTAACCGCCGGCAATCTCCAGGCGCAGGTAGTCGTAAACGACGCCGGAAGTCAGGTCGCCGGCGGGGACGGAGAGAGTCATTACGTTTTCGCCCGGCTTGAGCAGCGAGGCGTCGAACGGCTGGAGGTATTCCTTCCAAATGCCCTTGTCGGTGTTGTATCGCAGGGCGTTGGTGGAGACAGGACGGATGCTTCCCGCGGTCTTGCCGTTGACCGCGACAGTAAGCTCGGTGCTATCGGCGCCGGCCAGGGCGATGCGAAGAAACGCGCGGCCCGAGGGGGCGTTGTCCATGTTGAATTTGATGGTCCAGGTGGTCGCCTTGCCCCGGCCAATGGTTCTCCAGTCGTCCGATCCCTGCACCTTGACCCAGCCAAAACGCTGGTTGGCGGGGTCCTTGGCCTCGGGATTGATCCAAGGGGTGGTGTCTCCGTGGGGCACCTCCTCGAAGAACCAGTCCT
>JBEKAN010000498.1:0-2970 GCA_050015895.1 Verrucomicrobiota bacterium | reverse complement strand
TTTCTCTGTGGCTCTCTTCATGGTAACTTTCGTTGATTGTTTACTACCAACTAACAACAACGCTTTTACCTTGAGGAGGCCACTCGCCTCAACTGCCCTTAATGTTTATCAAACCATAACATTTCCCTTCAGAGGTCAGAGGGGTCTTCAGGGTCAGAGGGGTCATCAGAGGGGTCAGACTATAACATCGTAATGCAGTGAGTGCTGGATGTAAGCGGTAAAACCGCGCCGTGCTGTGGTGCTCCGGCGAAGCATGGTGGATTGGGGGAGTGGAAGTCCGATCGGCGCATTGTTGCTGGATGTGCTGGTGTTGTTCACGGAGAAAAGGTCGCAACGGCTTCACAGCCGGACGCTGGTGGCGGGGTTGAACGCCTGGAGGGACCGGCCCTGGGCGGAGATGAGGAACGGGAAGGAAATCACCGAGTTGTGGCTGGCGCGGCAGTTTCGTCCCTATGGCATCCGGCCGAAAACGCTTTGGATGGGGGAGGCGTCGGCCAAAGGGTATGAGAAGGAGGATTTTACGGAGGCGTTTCGGCGGTATATTCCGAAGGCGGAGTTGGAATCGCTGATGGAGGCCCGGCAAGAGGGGACGGCGCAAGAGGCCGCGCCGTGAGAAGCGCTGGCTGAGAAATTCACAACACCTGCCAAGCACACGAGCGCGGGACGCCGGTTCGGCTTTGGCCCGGAAACAGGCGTCTTCCCCAACTCGAACAATTTCGTCTCACACGACGGGGCGCATCTGGACACCACCACCACGGGATTGAACGAACCCCTCTCCCTGACCCTCTCCCCGCCGCGCGGGGCGAGGGAATTGGCAAATCGCATGGTGGCGGTTGCAAGATGCGCCCCACACGACGCCGCATTTTATATTTGAACTGTGGGGTTGGAACTTTAAGCTGCCCCGGCGCGAATACGCCGTTTATGCTCAATCAGGAACTTGTCACCACCGCCCTCAAGTCGGTCAAATACCCGGGCTACACGCGGGATATTGTCTCCTTTGGAATCGTCAAAAACATCGCGGTCAACGGCGGCGCGGTCAGCGTGTCCCTCCAGTTGACGGGCGGAACTCCCCAGGTCGCCCAGCAAATCAAGGCGGACGCGGAAAAGGCCCTCCGCGCCCTGCCCGGCGTGGAGCATCTTCATGTGGAGATGGCCGGCTCGCCGGCGGCGGCGGCGGCGGCGCAAGTGCCGTGGGCGCGGGAGAACAAGATTCCAGGGATCCGGCGCGTGGTGGCGGTGGCCAGCGGCAAGGGAGGGGTGGGGAAGTCCACCGTCTCGGTGAATCTGGCCTGCGCGTTGCGGCATCTGGGGGCGGAGGTGGGCTTGCTGGATTGTGACATTTACGGGCCGAGCATCCCGCTGATGATGGGGGTGCGCGAACGCCCGACGGTCAGCGCGGCGGAAAAGCTCGTTCCGCCGGCCCGGCACGGCGTGAAACTGATGAGCATGGGTTTTCTGATTGAGGACGATTCGCCGGTGATTTGGCGCGGGCCGATGATCATGAAGGCCATCCAACAGTTCGTCACGGAGGTCGAATGGGGGGACTTGGATTATTTGCTGGTGGACTTGCCGCCGGGGACCGGGGACGCGCAGCTTTCGCTCTGCCAAACGGTCCCGCTGGACGGGGGGTTGATCGTGACCACCCCGCAGGAGGCCTCGCTGGGGGTGGTGCGCAAAGGGATCGCGATGTTCGAGAAGGTGAACGTGCCGATCCTGGGGATCGTGGAGAACATGAGTTATTATACCACGCCGTCGGGCGAGCGGGTGGAGATTTTTGGGCATGGCGGCGGGCGGGCGGAGGCGGAACGGCGCCACATCCCGTTTCTGGGCGAAATCCCGCTTTACACGGAAATCCGAATGGGCGGGGACACGGGCGTGCCGGTGGTGGTCAGTCAGCCGCAAGCCCCGCCCGGGCGGGCGTTTGTCGCCATCGCGGAGGGCTTGCGCGGGAAGCTTGGATGAGGTAAATTATTTTGTCTTATGGAACCAGTGCGACCATCAGTGGACGCCGCCGCCGGAAACCCCGGAGAGCCGGAGGGGATTGAGGGGATGATCTGGAAGCGGTTGAGGGAATGTTACGATCCTGAAATCCCGCTCAACATCGTGGATCTGGGGCTGGTGTATGATGTGACGGTGAAAGGGGCGCAGGTGAATGTGAAAATGACGCTCACCTCGCCGGGCTGCCATCTGGGCGGGCAGATCGCGGGCAATGTGCAGGAGAAATTGCTGGCGCTGGAGCAGATTGAGGAGGCCAATGTGGAGTTGGTGTGGGACCCGCCGTGGCACCAGAGCATGATCACCGCCGAGGGCCGAAAAACGCTGGGTTTGGAGGGAGGTTAAGTTTCCGTCACATTTTTGTTGATTTTTGGAAACAACCCCCGTAAATATGGCATCCCTGAAAAATTAAAACCATCGTTTATGCCAAGCACGACAAACGGCCAGCAAGACAATGATGTGGTCCGGCGCTCTTCGCTCTACAAAGAGTTCCAGGCGGAACGGGACGAGATTTTAAGGCACAAATGGATCGAATCGGAGAAGGCGGGCCACGACATCGGTTTCGAGCGGGCCTTGACAGATTGGATCATCAAGCATCGCAGCAAATGGCGCAAAAGCCGGCAAATGGGCGCGGCAAATTAGGGGCCGCAGGCGGGGAGCTGTCCTTTAAGCCGGTCCCGTGAGATCGAAAGGGCAAATGAACATCAAAGCATCGGCGCGGTCGAATCAGCCCGGAAGGCCGGGGGGTTCGATTTTTTTGCGCCTCGAACGCCCTGTATGAGCGATTCGACACTGATCCTCAACGCGGCGGCCCTGCAGCGGGCCTTGACGCGGATCGCGCACGAAATCGCCGAGCGCAACGAGAACGCGGCGGAGGTGGCGCTGGTGGGGATTCACCGGGGCGGGGTGTTTCTGGCGCGGCGGCTGGCAGAAATCCTGGGCGGAATCTGGGCGCACCCGGTGCCGGTGGGCAGC
>JBEKAN010000497.1:0-2975 GCA_050015895.1 Verrucomicrobiota bacterium | reverse complement strand
GGGATTACAGTCTGTTTGCGAGGCGGAGTTGTTCGAGTCAGTCATAAGTTGTTCTAGTCAAACACATTGACTGCTCTCGGCTCCGCCTTGTTCAATATATCGGTGAGAAATGCGGGCTAACGCGGGAAATTCAAAAATAGCGGAGTCGTCCGTCCAACCATTTTTCGTGCAAGGAATGGCCGTGGCGGAGGCGCTCGGCGGTGCGCTGACGCCAGTTGGTGGATATCCTGCGCCAACGTTGCGCCAGACGCTGGAGGCGGCCCAGGCGCCACTTGCGCAGGTAGTAGGCGCGGTTTTCGGCGTAATAGGAGGGGCCGCCCGGCGGACGGGGCGCGGCGCGGATGGCGTTTTGAGTGACGGAACCGAAATGATGGAGGAAGGCGGCGCCGGTGACGGCCATTTGGACGCCAGCCAGTTTGGCGCGCAGGAAGAAATCGGCGTCCTCGAACTGGCCGACGCGGAAATTTTCATCGAAGGCCCCCACGGTCTCGAAGACGCTCGTGCGGACCATGAAGCAAATCCCGTGGGCTTGGCCCCATCGGCGGACCAGGCGCATGCGGCGCGTGAAGTCCGCGGCGTACTCCTGGAAGGGATAGTTCAACGGCCCCTCGCGAAGGGCGGGGGCGACAATTTCGGCGCCGGTGCGCGCGGCAAAATCCAGCAGGGCCTCCAGCCATCCCGGGGCCACCAGCACGTCGTTGTTCATGATGACGGTCCATTGGCGGGAGGAGAGATACGCGGCGGTGCCATCGGTGGACCCATTGTTGATCACAATCAATTGGGCGCCGGCGGCGAGGTCGGGCGCCAGGCTTTGCAGGCAGCCGCGGGTGAAATCCAACTGGTTGAAAACGGGCAAAACGACCGCCACGCGCTCCGGGAGCCTGGAAACTACCGGGGTGGAAGCGGGGCTTTTGGCCTCAGCATTCATGCTATTTGAGGCACTCCCGGAGAATCCAGTCGGCGGCGGCGGGCAGGTCGTCCACCACGACGGCGAGGGCCAGGCGGGGGTCGGCGGACTTTTCGACTTGCAGGCCGTAGCCGGTGCGGACCAGGAGGCACTTTTTGAGGCCGGCGTTCCAGCCGCATTCCAGATCGGAGAGTTTGTCGCCGACAAAATAACATTGCTCGAGGCGAAGGCCGAACTCGTCGCGGGCGTCGAAGAGGAACTGTGGGGAGGGTTTGCGGGAGCGGCTGTGCTGATCCGGGGCCTCGGGGGCGACATAGATTTTCTGGAAATGGACGC
Source organism: Verrucomicrobiota bacterium (assembly GCA_050015895.1). Classification (GTDB taxonomy): domain Bacteria; phylum Verrucomicrobiota; class Verrucomicrobiia; order Limisphaerales; family Palsa-1400; genus JBEKOF01. Next base: position 1,732 of record JBEKAN010000497.1, on the reverse strand, counting down.
CCTGGCGGGCCAGGAGGGCGGCCAGGCGGGTGTGGATTCTGGCCACATCCTGCATGGTGAAGAGTCCGCGTCCGACGCCGGATTGGTTGGAGACGATGAAGAGTTTGAAGCCGGCCGCGAGCAAACGCCGCAGCGCCCGGGCGGCGCCGGGAAAGACGGCGATGTCCTCCGGGCGGCGGAGATAGTTTTTTTCCTCGATGAGGGTTCCATCCCGGTCGAGGAAGATGGCGCGACGCTGGATCAAAGCGGGGCATTTATAAGCCGGAACGGGGCGGAGGTCGAGGGGGGAAAGTTGGCAAATTGCGGGAGGCAAAAGGCAAAAAAAGATGTGGACAACCCCGGGGGAGTGATGTAGTTTTAGCCAGAGCACCAATTAGGCCAATGTGTAAACGCGGGCGAAGCGCTGGACGCAACCGGCGAAGGTTGCGGGAGCGGCGCGGACAGGGCCAGTTGGCGCGGAAAGCTGAAGCATGAAAACAAAATTGATGAATCGTGCGTCCTGCAAACCAGGCATCAAGGCCCGATGGCCGGGCTTCACGTTGATCGAATTGCTGGTGGTGATCGCGATCATCGCCATCCTGGCGGCGCTGCTGCTGCCGGCATTGGCGAGAGCCAAAGAAAGGGCAAAAAAGATCAATTGCCTGAGCAACCTCAAACAACTGCAACTGGCCTACCACCTCTACGCCGATGATTTCAACGATTGCGTAGTGACTAACGGGAAGGACGACGGAATTGGAAACATCAATTGGGTTCTCGGCGACATGAACGGGGCCGCTTCGGCCGGAGGCACTGCGACGGACCCGACGAATATTTTGCTTATAGAGGGTGTTAGGGAATTCGACATAAGTCTTTATGAATCAACGCTTTGCGACAAATAAATGAGAGGTATTGAGAAACAGTGGACGCAGCGGTTCGTTTGGGGTAGCACGCAAGCCTATGGACTCGAACTTGCCCGCGACTGGCACCGCCCAGCTTTTGACACTCCTCTCGACGTATGTCCCGGACACCTTCATCAACGATTTGATGCCCCGCCACAGAGACCGAGGGCGACGCCAGCAATTCAGTCCGGCCCAGTTATACCGCATCCATCTGTTGAGCGTTTTGACCCCCGTGCATTCTTTCAACCAGTTGGTGCGGCTGCTGGCCGAGCAGCGAGCTTGGCGTCGCTTTGCCCACCTTTCCAACCGCCACGCCATCCCGGATGTCTGGATGCTCAACCAGTTTCGGGAACACGTCGGCGTGAGCGGGTTGCGCCAGATCAACGAGCGGCTCTTGGAACCCTTGCTCCCCAAAGACGCGGGCCAAGGGGTGTCCGTCGCTCTGATCGATGCGACGGATTTGGAGGCCGCTTGTTCCGGGCACAAAAAAAAACAACCGGAAAGTATTCGGCGTCGCGAGCCGCGCTGGGAGGGCGAACGCTCAAATGCGGGCAGAGCCGTTTCTTTGTCGGTTATAAGAAGCACACGTTCCGGCTGTGGCTGCGGCAGTATCGGCGGGGAGTCTTGCTGGTGCCGCTGGTCACCTGGGTTTCGCCCGCCAATTATGGCGAAGGCGGCTTTCTCAAGCCGAGTGTGATTTACTGCCAACGCCGCTGGCACTGGTACCCGAACATCATCGTGGCTGATATGGGCTACATTGAGGCGGGCACCAAGCAGCAGCTTCGCGAAACCCGGGACATCGCGGTGGTGACGCGCCTGAAGGAGAATATGCTTTTGGTTCCCCCGTTTGAAAG
>JBEKAN010000496.1:0-2989 GCA_050015895.1 Verrucomicrobiota bacterium | reverse complement strand
CTCAACAGGCTCTTCTCCACTACAATCCCTTTTGAGTTATTTCCTGAATCGTCCCCCTATGAACCGCAAGCGCAGCCGCGCCAAAAAATATTAATTTCGCACCCCAATTGACGAACTTGGGCTAAGTTCTCCGGTTTCCCTTTGGCTGCTCACTGTCCCACGGACGCTCTTGCGGGGTAATCCGATTCGCCGGCGATTCGCCGGCGCCTTAAAACAGACCGTTCACGAACTGGTCGCGATCTTGCTTTCCGGTGTGTTTTGAATTCAATTCCCGCCATGAGCGTTCAGGAATTGGAATCGCAAGTAATGCGGTTGTCGAAGCCGGACCGGGTTGCTTTTAACCAGTGGTTCGAGGAGTTTCTTGCAGACTTGTGGGATAAGCAGATCGAAACTGACATTGCCAATGGCAAGCTTGACCACCTTGCCGTCCATGCCTTCCCGGACCGGCCGTTCAGGCCAGCGCCGGGTCGCGGTAGTGGAGGATCTTGAACTCCGGGCAGTCCAGTATTTCCTCCACCAGCTCGAACTGGCTCTCGAACGCCGGAAAAAAAGTGTCCCCTTCCACCACCCTCCTGACACGCGTCAAATATAGGTCCGAGCAGAAGGGCAGCGCCTCGGCATACACCTCCCCGCCGCCGCAGATGAAAATCTCCCGCTTGTCCCCGGGCAGATCAATTTCCTCCAGCCTGGGCTTCACCTCGAATGTCCCGCATCGGAACAACCCCAACTCCGGCTGCCCCAGAATCTCGCCTGGCTTTTTGAAGCGCCGCGACAGCACGATGGTGTGCCGGTCGGGCAGCGGACGCCCAACCGCCTGGAACGTCTTGCGCCCCATCACCACGATGTTTCCAACCGTCATCTTCCGGAAAAAGCGGAAATCCTCCGGCAGACGCCAGGGGATTTTCCCCCCGCAACCGATCACGCGGTTCTCACTCATCGCGGCAATGGCCTTAAACGGTTTCATGGCAACGGGGGATTTTCTGGCTCGCGGGGCGGCGCGTCATGGTTGGGGGGAGGCGCGCCCTCACACGGCGATCGGCGCCTTGATGCCGGGATGCGGGTCGTAGCCAGTCAACTCGAAATCCTCGAACTGGAAATCGTGGATGTTCCTGACCGCCGGGTTTAATCTCATCTTTGGCAACGGCCGCGGCGCGCGCGAAAGCTGCGTTTTGGCCTGGTCAATATGGTTGCGGTACAAATGCAGGTCGCCAAACGTGTGGACGAACGTTCCCGGCCTCAGACCGCACACCTGCGCCACCATCATCGTCAGCAGCGCGTAGGAGGCGATGTTGAAGGGCACACCCAGGAACAAATCCGCGCTCCGCTGGTAAAGCTGGCAGCTCAACTCCCCCTCCTGCGCGAAAAACTGAAACAGCGCGTGGCACGGCGGCAGCGCCATCTCCTCTATCTCCCCCGCGTTCCACGCGCTGACCAGCAGCCGCCGGCTCTCGGGATTCTTTTTGATCTGTTCGATCACCTGGTCAATTTGATTGATGGAGCGGCCGTCGGGCCTCCGCCAGTCGCACCATTGCGCGCCATACACGCGGCCCAGGTTTCCGTCCGCGTCGGCCCATTCGTCCCATATAGTCACTCCATGATCGTTCAAATACTTGACATTCGTGTCGCCGCGCAGAAACCAGAGCAGCTCGTAAATGATGGATTTGAGGTGGACTTTTTTGGTGGTCAGCAGCGGGAATCCCCCTTGCAGCGGGAAACGCGCCTGCGCGCCGAACACCGCCCGCGTCCCGGTCCCGGTGCGGTCCTGCTTGAACTTCCCCTCCTCCAGGACCAGCCGCAATAGCTCCAGGTATTGAGTCATGGGCCGCCTCTAATAAATCTTCACCGTCAAATGATGCTTCTCCAGGATCGTCCCCTCGAATTGCGCCAGCAGGGTCAGGTCCTCGTTGTAGTCCGCCAGCGCCCGGATCTCCGCCGAGCGCGCCGCCGTCAGATTGCTCTGCAGTTGGAGCACGATGAACGAGGTGCTCGTGCCGGCGTCCAGCTTCTTTTTCTCCGCCTCGAGAGCCTGCTGGGCATAATACCAGGCGTCGTGCGTGGCTTTGGTTTGCTCATAATCGCTCCGCGCTTTTTCAATCGTGTTTTGGATTTGAATCAACACGTTTTGCTCCGTCAATTCATACACGGCTTGCGCCTGTTCCTTGGCCGCCCGGGCCGCCCGGTAATTGTTGCGCGCCGCCGTGTCCCCCAGCGGCACCGTCAGAATCGCGCCATATGAATACGAGGGAAAGCTGTTCGCCGAAATGTCATTATACGCGCCGCCCGCGGTGCCCTTCAATCCGGTCCGCCCGTAGCTCCCGATCAGGTCGAGATCCGGATAAAGCTGGTTCTGTTGGAGCCGCCGGTTCACATCCAGCCGTTCCACGGCGACTTTCGCCTGCAGGAGGTCCGGCCGTTTGGCCAGCGCGGTTTGCCAGCTTTGCTCCAGGTCGAGCATCATCTGGAGCGCCACCAGCTTTTCCGAGGGCACCAGTTGCACGTCAAACACATCCCGGTATTTTTCTGTGACCAGCGATTTCAAAATGTTCTCGTCCTGGATCACCAGTTGCCGCGCCGCCAGCAACGCCGCCTTGCTCGACGCCAGTTGCGAGAGCGATTGCGCCACGTCCAGCTCCGTCAGCACTCCCGCCTGCACCCGCCTCCGGTTTTCCTCCACCAACTGCTCGGCCAGCTTGACCGCGTCCTCCTCCACCGCGACATTTTCAAACGCGTAATTCAATTCGTCGTAAGCCTGCTCGGTCGCGCTGATGTTGGTCATCACCGCCAATGTAAAACCGAATTCATCATATTGGATGGTCTTCTTGGCCACCAAAATCGTCGCCCGGCTCGCGTCAATCCAAAAATTCTTCAGCAGCGGCTGGCTCAGCGTCACGCCGGCGAAGGTGGTGTCCTGTCCGAACGGGGCCAGCGGCAGTCCGTTGGTGTTGTACGTCTGATAGGTTGCTTTGTCCAAGCTGGTCACCAAACTGTA
>JBEKAN010000495.1:0-3002 GCA_050015895.1 Verrucomicrobiota bacterium | reverse complement strand
AGCGTCACCTCAAGAATGGTGAAGGCGCGCCGCGCCCCCGGTCTCCCAGGCCGCACTGATGGACAAATCTTCATGAATCGAACGCACACTCAAGCGCCTCGCAACGGATACGCTGTTCGATCTCTGTTAATACAGCAAATCTCCTGCCATGTCAAATTCCGCGAAGCCGCTTGGCGCGGCCCGGGGCGCATTCCACGTTTTTGGGTGGTTTTTTCCTCATCTTCAGCCCAAATCTCAGGGGTGGGGAAGGAGTAAGATTAGGATCAGGATTAAGAGGGGACCCATAAAAGTGAAATGCACCCCGCGGCCCGGCCGCCACCCCACTGCAGTGCTCACGAACGGGACACTCCCTTCCAGCAAACACCCAACCCAAAAGCTGAACCTGTAATGGAAAATCGCCTGGGCCGCCAATGCGTCCGTGATCCCGGAGAGAATTGTGCTTGCAGGCGGCGAGTATGAAAAATCTTCCCAATGTCGCCACGGTTCGTTTTCCATCGCACCATCCTGGGCGAAACCGAGTTCAGTCGTGTTCGACCGGGTCGGGCGGCTTGGGCGGGTCGCCGGGGTGCGGGGGGAAATGGGCGGCGAGCAGCTCGCCGGCTTTCTGGACGCCGTGCAGGATGCCCCGCGTGAAGTCCGATTTCTTGAAGTGGCCCGACATCTCCACCACGAGCGCCCGCCAGAATTCATCGCCGCACTTCTTGTGGACGGCCTCGTCGCCGATGACGGCGAACTTGTGCGCCCTGGGCGCGACAAAGATCAGCACCGCGTTGCGATGGCGCGTGTTGGTCATGCCCAGGCGCAAAAAGGCGGCCTGCGCCTCCAAGTCAACCGCGTCCTCAATTTTTTTGTGGCTGATGAAGACGCGGATTTCGCCGGAAGTTTTTGTCTCGGCTTGGCGAATCGCGGCGACGATGTCGTCGTGCCGGAGCTGGTTGAGAAAGTCGTTCACTTTCATGGTTACCAGCTTCCTCCCGCGCCGCCGCCGCCAAAACTGCCGCCGCCTCCCGAGAAACCGCCACCTCCGCCGCCTCCGCCAAAGCCGCCGCCCGACCAACCGCCTCCGCCCGCGGAAAAGCCCCCGCTGCCCAGGAGCAACCCCCCGGCATAACGCCGCCGCAACGAGCCAAGGACGATCAAAATCATTAAAAGAATCACGATCAATGTGAAAGAAGGGATGCCGTGTTGAGACCCTTGATTTCGATCCTCGACGGTCTGGCCGGCGCCTTTGTATTCGCCCTTGGCCGCCGCGAGGATGGCGGTGACGCCCGCGCTCAAACCTCCGCCGTAATCGCCCGCCTTGAAGCGCGGGGTGATCTCATTATCAATGATCCGCTTGCAAAGGGCGTCGGGAAGCGCGCCTTCCAGACCGTAGCCGGTCTGGATATGGAGCTTGCGGTCCGCGATGAACACAAAGAGCACCGCGCCGTTGTCCTTGGCCTTCTGGCCGACCCGCCACGACTGCGCCACGCGGACGGTATAATCCTCGATGGAGGAATCGGACTGCATCTTGGGGTAGATGGCCACCAGAATCTGGCTGGAAGTGGAGCGCTCGAAATCCTCCAGCTTCTGGTTGAGCTGGGCCGCGGTGGCGGCCGGGACCACATTCGCATAGTCGTTGAAATAACGGGCCGGCGCCGCGGGAATCTCCTCGGCGCCCCACGCTGTCACACAGCACAAACCGACGAGGATGAGCCAGATCTTTTTCAAGCGATCACGGTTTGGCGGGAGCCGGTTTGTTGAAGTCGAACTGGACTTGCGGCGGCTTTTCCGCGCCCGCCGCGGCGGCGAAGTAGGGCTTTTCCGAAAACCCGAACATGCCGGCATAGAGAACGGCGGGGAAGGACTTGACGGCGGTGTCGTAGGACCGGACGGCGTCGTTGAACCGCCCCCGCTCCACGCTGATGCGGTTTTCGGTGCCTTCCAGTTGGGCCTGCAACTCCAGGAAGCCGGCGCTGGCCTTCAAATCGGGATAGCGCTCGGAGACCACCAGCAGGCGGGACAACGCCGAGGAAAGCGCGCCCTGCGCCTGCTCGAATTCGGCCAGCTTGGCCGGGTCGGTCGGGGCCTTGGCGGGGTCAATTTTCACCTGGCCCACCGAGGCGCGCGCGGCGGTGATCTCGGTCAGGGTGGACTTCTCAAAATTGGCGGAGCCGGAGACGGTGGCGACCAGGTTGGGAATCAGGTCGGCGCGGCGTTGATAGACATTTTGCACCTGTGCCCACTGGCTGTTGACGCCCTGCTCCAACTTGACCAGCCGGTTGTAGCTCAACCCGGCGATGACGACGATCACCAGGACCACAATTCCAAGAACGAACAGAACCCCGCAGCCAATGGCAGTTTTTTTCATAGGCGACTCCACTTTGAAGGCAGCCTAAGCTCTGGCACAAGCCGGCGCAATTACAATATCCGCCCCCGTTTCCACCCGGTGTTGCCCCCAATATCAGTCCTTGAAAGGATTGATCGTGTCCACTTCGGGGAAGTCATCTGTGTTGCGCGTCACGACGATGAGCTTGTGAGTCAGCGCGATGGCCGCGATTTGCGTATCCGGATAGGAACGCGGCTTGTTTCGGAGGGTGGATCGGCTCACATAATGGCCCCAGGTTTCCGCAGCCTCCGCATCAAAAGGAAGAATCCGATCAGCAAACTCTTCGCGGAATTCCCGCACTGCCTTCAAATGGGCTGTCCTCTGGTCCGGCGGGGCCGTGTTGGCGCCGTGATATCGTTCCGCCAACACGATGGCTGGAACCACGCATTGAGACTCGTTGGCTTGAATAAAATTGAGGACCTTGCCGGACGGCCGCTTCTTGGACACCTCGCTGACGACGTTTGTATCCAAGAGATATCTCATACCTCCGGAATCGGATTAACCGGGCGTTTGTCGCGTGGCGCCGCCGGCACACGGCCCAATCGGCGCAAGCCTTCCAGAAAGCCTCCCGTCCGGCGAGCTTCCAGCTTGATCACGCGCAACGACTGCCCGTCTTGCCGCCAGTCCAACGTCG
>JBEKAN010000494.1:0-3008 GCA_050015895.1 Verrucomicrobiota bacterium | reverse complement strand
GTCCAGCCAGGGGATGGTGGAGGGAGCAAGCTCATTCAGCCACTCCAGACGATCCTTGCCGATAAAATCGAAGAACACCTCGCGCAAGGGCGCCGCCTGGGCCTCTTTGGCGAGGGTCAGGCCGGAAAAGGCGCGGGACAGGCATTGCGCGACGGCGGCGGAATCGGCCGGTGGAAACTCCAACTCCGGCATGACGGCGGCGACGAGGTTGACGCGGGCGAGGGTTTGCTTGATTTCGTGGTTGAAGAGAGGCAGTTCAAAATACTCCTTGGAGTAGGCCTCCGCCAGACAGCGGCCGGCGCAGGCGGGATCCACGTCCCGCTGGTGTTCGTGATGGATCACCAAGTCTTGGAAGCGAACGAGTTTGACGGCGGCGACCCTCCGGTGGGTGCGGTCAAAGAGATGTTCGACGGATTGGGTGACCTGGCCGGGAAAAGTTTCCTGGATCCATTCCCGTTTGACCGCCGTGGCCAGGGTGAGCAAAGTCAGGAGTCCGGCGCGGCCGGAGACTTCGCGGATGTTGGCGGCGACAAACAGGGGCGCGTCCCGCACCACGCTCTCTCGCGCCAGCGTGCCGGAGCGGCCTTCCGTCAGATCGCATTCGAGCGTCCCCTGGTCGCGCCGCAGGCAAAGCTGGTCAATAAAGCCAGCCATGATGCACCGGGGCAGCGGGTCGCCGCCGTCGGCGGGCGGGCCGCCCGGCTTTTCCGGCGCGTCGCGCCCGGCCAGTTGCAGGATTTGCTCGTAAGTCTGCTGCACCTCGCGCGCGATTTGGGCGTGGACGCCGTGCCGGCGGCATTGCGCGGTGTTGAAGTGGTTGTTTTTGGCGAACTGCCACGCCCGCATGAGCGTGAAAAAATCGGATTCGGCGCTGGCCTCGAACAACTCGCGCGCCTCGGCGATGTGCTGGTCGTCCCGCCCCAGCCGCGCCAGCAATTCCCGGCCGCTGACCAACGCCGCGCACAAGGCGGCGGCGGGCGCGCATCCGAACCGGGAGGCCTCCACCAACATGCGCGAATAGCGCGGGTGCATCGGCAGCCGGAGCATCCTCCAGCCAATGGGAGTCAGATCGGATTTGCGCGCTTCCGGCCCCGAATCTCCCTCCCGCGGCGCGCGCCAGGCGATGGCGCCGAGGGTGCGCAGAAGCTTCTCGGCGCGTTCGACCGCCAGGGGATCCGGTTGATCCAGCCAGTTGAAGCGGGCGGCGTCGGTGACGCCAAAGGAATGGAGCAGGAGGACCACTTCCGCCAGGTCGCTGCGCTGGATTTCGGGAGTGTTGCGCTCCGGCCGGTTCAAGTGGCCGCTTTCCGTCCAGAGACGGTGGCAGACGCCCGGCGCGGTGCGTCCGGCCCGACCCGCCCGCTGGTCGGCGGAGGCGCGGCTGATTGGCTCGATCAGCAAGGTGCCCAGGCCCCGTTCGGCGTCGTAACGGGCCACGCGGGCCAGGCCGCTGTCAATCACATGCACAATCCCGTCAATGGTGACCGAGGTTTCCGCCACGTTGGTGGCCGCCACCAATTTGCGGAGGCGGTTGGGGGCGAATGCCAGGTCCTGCTCCTCCGCCGGCAGGTCGCCGTGCAGGGGGATCATCGCCAGCGGCGCCCCCAGCCGCGCGGCGCGGCAGGCGGCAAGGGTGCCGTTGATTTCCGCCATCCCGGGCATGAACACCAGGATGTCCCCGGGATCGCCCGAAGCCACGATTTGCGCCACGACATCGGCGGCCTGTTCGGAGACCGGGCGGTCGTCCGGCAGCGAAAGATGGCGGATTTCCACGGGAAAGGCCCTGCCCTCGGAGACGAGCACCGGGCAGCCGCCCAGGTATTTGGCCACCGGCTCCGCCTCCAGGGTGGCGGACATGACGATGATTTTCAAATCCGGGCGCCGGGATTGTTGCAGGCGCCGGGCCAGCGCCAGGGCCGCGTCGCTCAACAGATTGCGCTCGTGGAATTCGTCAAAGACCACCGCGCCGATCCCCTCAAGGTCCGGGTCGTCCTGCAGCCAGCGCAGGAGAATGCCTTCGGTGACATAGCAAATCCGCGTGCCCAGGCTGGTGCGGTCGTCGAAGCGGATTTGGTAGCCGACTTCGGAGCCGAGCGGGCAGTGGCGCTCCCAGGCCACGCGCGCGGCGACAGCGCGGGCGGCGACCCGGCGGGGCTGAAGGACGACGACGCGGCGCGGCGCGGCGGAGGCCGGCCCGGCTGGCGCGGAGCGGTCCCACTCCTCGAGCAGCATCTGCGGGACCTGCGTGGTTTTGCCGGAGCCGGTGGGGGCGACGACCACCAGGCAAGGACTATGATTGACAGCACTGACAATCTCGCGGTGGATTTGCCAGATGGGAAGGGAGGTTTGCACGCCGGCAATGCCCGGAGAAACGGGGAATCAGCGCGCCGCCAGCAGCGTCCCCAGCACCACGACGGAAAACAGGAGCATCAAACCAGACGGCATGAACTTGGCGGTTTTAAGGTAGCGCGCCATGAAAACCACCGCCACCAGACCCACTATGATGTCGGCGATCCAAAAGGGATGGATGACGCCGGTGGCGCAAAGCGCCAGTAGTGCGGCAAAAAGGGCGGAGGTAATGAGCGAGATTTTGCTGCCCGCTTTGATCAACCCGACCAGGCCGCCGGCCAGCAGCAAGGTGACGTAAATCCACAAAGAGACCATGGCGAGCGGGGGAGCGATGGGCGGGGGGGGGAGGGGGGTTATGGGTGGCATAAATAGGTTCGATTAGCTTATATTAAAGGCGGCGCAAATGTCCGGCACCACCGGGGATTTTTCAAGGGGAAAATGATTTGGCCGGTCCTATGTCCGTGGCGACGGCGGGCAAACCCGTCCGGTTGGTGTCGCGAAACGGCGAACCGGCCCGATACAGCGCCAGTTGCTCGCGCAGTGCGCGGACCAGCGGGGAATCGGTCTCCGGGGCGGCCAATTGCAAGGCCCGCTCCGCCGCGGACACGGCCTGGGAATAATTGCCAACCTCCGCGTATGCCGCCGCCAGGGTGGAGATC
>JBEKAN010000493.1:0-4222 GCA_050015895.1 Verrucomicrobiota bacterium | reverse complement strand
GCCTGGGCGGCATTGTGGTGGGCGGGCCGTTGACTTGGACGGGTGGAAATATACAGGCTGCGGTGCAATGCAACGGGGGAAGCGTGAATGTGAGTAGTTCATCGGTGGTGGGCTTTGGCGGGCAATTGATCAACACCGGCACGATGACTTGGACTCCCAACAGCGGTCCCCGCACGGGTGGGAGCGGGGGCACGGTCATCAGCAATGCCGCCAGCGGGATCATCAACGTCACCCTCAACGGCAACAACATTGATTCCTACTCTTACGGATACACCACCGCGTTTTACAACGCGGGCCAGATCAACATATCCGGCGCGGGCCAGACCGGCTCCATCACCGATCCCTTCTACAACACCGGCACCCTGAACATCCCAAGCGGCACCCTGAGCCTGACCGGAGGATATACGTCAACCGGCAGCACTCTGAATTTCGTCATCAGCAGCACGACCAGTTTTGGACAACTGGCTGTTTCCGGCGCTTGCGAATTAAACAACACCACCCTCGGTGTGACCGCCGACGGATATGCTCCCAGCGCGGGGGATTCCTTCCCCCTGATCACTTATGGCTCGGAAACCGGCATTTTCAGCGTCTTCAATCTGCCGCCCCACGCCAATTGGCAGCCCAACTACGGCAACAGCGCTTTCTCTCTCAATGTGGCCAGCCTCACCCCGCCCTGGCTGACAGTCCAAGTGGTCACCCCGCCGGTTCAAATCCCCAACGGCTTCACCCTGCTGATGCTGGGGCCGCCCGACTACAACTACGCGATCCAAGGTTCCACCGATTTGAGCACGAGCGGCTGGGAAAACTTGGCCACTGTTTACATGGTCAATTCCTCGTTCTACTACACGGACACGGCGGCAGGCACCACCCCCTTCCGTTTCTTTCGCGCCGTGCAGCACCCGCCGCCGTTGGTTCGCCGTGAGCCAAAGGGGGTGTCGCCATGACTCAGTCTCCGCCTTCCGGGGAGGCCGCCTCATCCAGCATGGCCGTGAGGGTCAGCAGCGCGTTGCCTTCCAGCCGGTTGTTGACATAGAGGAAGAGTTTGCGCACGGCGGTCTTCCGCAAGGCGCGGCGGATCAGGTCGGCGGCGGCGGTCCGGGCTTCCTCGCAAGGCTCTTTGATCTGGTCGTACGGGCGGAACAAATCCACCGCTTCCTGGTAGCTCCGGCCCGGTTTGAGGAGAAAGCGCGCGCCCGCAAATTCGGGATTGGTCAGGCTGCCCGCCAGCGCGAGCTGTTCGCCGACCGGCGGCATGTCGGCCCAGGAATTGAAGATGTGCGCCACGCCGTGGCGTTTGAGCGTGTCAAAGTATTCCGGCCGCAAGAAGTGTTTGTTGCGGATTTCCACGCCGTAGCGCCAGCCCCGGGGCGCGCCGCCGAGGAACTTGTCCAGGTCGGCGACAAAATCCCGGCCGTGCGCGTAGTCGCCCGGATGGAATTTGGAGAACTCCAAGATGAACAGCCCGACGTTCCGCCGGAACGGTTCAAAAGGCTGGACGAACGCCGACGCGAACAAGCCGGCATCCAGGAAATTCGCGTTGGGCTTTCCCGCGCGCGGGCCGAAACGCGGCTGGTTGCCGAATTTCTTGACAGTGATTTCATCGGTGACTTTGAAGCTGAAGAGGAAATCCTCCGGCGCCTGCGACACCAGGCCTTGGATTTGGCGGAGGTCGGGAAAGCGGTAATACGCGGCATCCACGCAGACCGTCTTGAATGTCCGGGCGTACTCGGCCAGGCATTCGCGCTCGAACCGCGATTCAGAAAACCGTCCCCGCGTCACGTAGCGGCTTTCGTCGTAAATCATGGAGCGCCAGCCGGGGTATTTCCAGGAGGATGTGCCCACGAACACCCCTTTGGCGGCAAGCTCCGCCGCCCTCCTCTTCAACTGCTCACGATCAAAGGCCATGTCAAACACTCCCGCCAGTGCGGCATGAAGTCAAATCCCGGAGGTTGCCGGTCGCCCCAACACGTTGAATTTGAGGCGCTTGCGGAATCTCAATGACGAAGCCCATGGGTTCGACGGGTACAAAAAAAACCGGGCTAAGTGATCAGGGGATGATCAAGAAGCCCGGGGAATTTTCGAATTTGGTACAAATGTAGTTTATGGGGTTTTCCGGCTGCTGCCTGTACCTAACCGCAACCGAAATCACATTGGGCAAAAAGAACATTTTTTACACATTGCCCTCAAAAATTCAAAATCTGGCCTTGCCATTAAGTAAGCATCATGGGCCACATAAGTCAAGACCGATTTGGATATATTTTTGTTCAAAAAAAATTGCAGTTTTTTTCAGATTCCTGTTTACACCCCGCCTTTGGTTGTTAGTATCGCCTCAAATCGGCGGTGAGCATCCGCCGGTCGAAGGAATACCCATGAAAAAAATAGAAGCGATCATCAAACCCTTCAAACTGGAGGAGGTCAAAGAGGCGCTGGCCGGGGTGGGCATCCAGGGCCTCACCGTCTCCGAGGTCAAGGGGTTCGGCCGCCAAAAAGGCCACACCGAAATCTATCGCGGCAGCGAATATACCGTGGATTTCCTGCCCAAAATCAAGGTCGAAGTCGTCCTGGCCGACACCCTCGTCCAGTCCGCCGTGGAAGCCATCGTCCGCTCCGCCAAAACCGGCAAGATCGGCGACGGCAAAGTTTTCGTCAGCAACATCGAAAGCGCGGTTCGCATCCGCACCGAAGAGTCCGGCGAAGAAGCCCTCTGATTTAAGCCCCTTTCCGCCGAAGCGTGAAGGAGCTGTGAGTAATCCGAACCTGAACCAAAACCTGATAACATTACACAATGAACACCCCCAAAAGCGTACTTGAACTCGCCAAAAAACACGCCGCCAAGATGGTGGACGTCAAATTCGTGGACACCTTCGGAACCTGGCAGCATTTCAGCGTGCCCGTCTCCGAGCTGACCGAGGATTCCTTCACTCCGAGCTGACCGAGGATTCCTTCACCGAGGGCCTGGGCTTCGACGGCTCCTCCATCCGGGGCTGGAAATCCATCGAGGCCTCCGACATGCTGGCCATGCCCGACCCGGAGACCGCCTGGATGGACCCCTTCTGCGCCGTGCCCACCCTCTCCCTGATCTGCACCATCGCCGAGACGGGCACCAAGGAGACTTACACCCGCGACCCCCGCGGCATCGCCCAGCGCGCCGAGAAATACCTCCTGTCCACCGGCCTGGCCGACGCGGCCGTCTTCGGGCCGGAGGCCGAGTTTTTCATTTTCGACAACGTGCAGTTCGACGCCAAGTCCAACGGCACCTTCTACTCGCTGGACTCGGAGGAGGCCATTTGGAACACCGGGCGGGACGAGGCCCCCAACCTGGGCAACAAGATCCGCCACAAGGAGGGCTACTTCCCGGTCGCCCCGCTGGACACCCAGCAGGACATCCGCACCGAGATGTGCCTGGTGATGGAGGAGCTGGGCGTCAAGATCGAGCGCCAGCACCACGAGGTGGCCACCGGCGGCCAGGCGGAGATTGATTTTCGGTTTGACACGCTGGTGCGCACCGCCGACCACATGATGATCTACAAGTATGTCATCAAGAACGTCGCCCGCAAGCACGGCAAGACGGCGACCTTCATGCCCAAGCCCCTGTTTGGGGACAACGGATCGGGGATGCACACCCATCAGAGCCTTTGGAAGAAGGGCAAGCCCTTGTTCGCGGGCAAGGAATACGCGGGGTTGAGCCAGATGGCCCTTTATTACATCGGGGGTGTGCTCAAGCACGCCAAGGCCCTGTGCGCCATCTGCAGCCCGACCACCAACTCCTTCAAACGTCTGGTGCCCGGCTACGAGGCGCCGGTGAACCTGGCCTACAGCGCGCGCAACCGCAGCGCGGCCATCCGCATCCCCACCTACAGCGACAACCCCAAGACGGTGCGCATCGAGTATCGTCCGCCCGACCCGGCGGCCAACCCGTATCTGTGCTACACGGCGATGCTGATGGCGGGGCTGGACGGGGTGCTCAACAAGATCGAGCCGGGGGAGCCGATGGACAAGAACATGTATGAGCTGCCGCCGGAGGAGTTGAAGAAAGTGCCGCAAGTGCCCTCCAGCCTGACGGAGGCCCTGGACCATCTGCAGAAGGACCACGGGTTTCTGTTGAAGGGGAATGTCTTCACGTCCGACTTTTTGGAGATGTGGGTGGAGACCAAGCGCAAGGAGTCCGACGCCCTGCGCCTGCGCCCCCATCCCTACGAATTCCACCTCTACTACGACGTGT
>JBEKAN010000492.1:0-3018 GCA_050015895.1 Verrucomicrobiota bacterium | reverse complement strand
AAGGTCGGGCCGATCACCGAGCTGCGCAAACGCCTGGGCAGGGCGGGCGCGGAGATGCACGTCGTCAAAAATTCCCTCTTCCGCCGGGCCGCCAAAGAGGCAGGCGTGGCCGATTTGGGCGCGGCCCTGGCCGGGCAACTGGCCGTCGTCACGGGGCAGCGGGATGTCTCCGCCGCCGCCAAGGTGGTCAAGGTGTTCGGCGCGGAATTGGACAGGCTCAAGATCAAATTCGGCTTTTTGAAGAACCAGCGGCTGGAGACCGCGGAGATTCTGGCCCTGGCGGACCTGCCGTCCATCGAGGTCATGCGCGGGCGGATGCTGGGCGTCCTGTCCGCGCCGGCGACCAAACTGGTGGTTTTGCTCAGCACGCCGGCCACGCAGTTGGCGCGCGTTCTCAAGGCGAGGACGGAAAAGGAGGAGGCTCCCGCCGCGGCGGTTTGAAGCTCTTTGACGATTTCATTTCCGCGCCAGACGGCGGGGATGGAGCAGCAACATTAACATAGTAAATCGTCGGTCCGGCGGGCTCGCCGGCGGAACGCATCCGCGGCCGTGGATGGCGACGAGACTGAAAAGGAAAACGCAAATATGGCAGACATAGCAAAGACAGTGGAAGAACTGAGCACTTGGACGGTGATGGACATCGCCGCCCTGGTCAAAGAACTTGAGGCAAAATGGGGCGTCACCGCCGCCGCCCCCGTGGCGGCCGCCGCCGCCGCCCCCGCCGCCGCCGCCCCGGCCGCGGAAGCCAAGACGATGTTTGACGTCATCCTGGTCTCCGTCCCGGCGGAGAAGAAGATCGCGGCCATCAAGGCCGTGCGGGAGGTCAAGGCCGGCCTGGGCCTGGCCGACGCCAAGGCCCTGGTGGAGGGCGCCCCCAAGCCGGTGCTGGAAGGGGCCAACAAGGCCGATTCCGACGCCGCCAAAAAGAAGCTCGAGGAGGCGGGCGCCAAAGTCGAAGTCAAGTGACATGAATCACGGACTGTTTCGGGGCGGCGGGAGGGTTCCCGCCCTCCGTTTGCGTAACGGTCAACACGAGACATTCATCACAAGCAATCGCCAAATTAACAGCGGAGGGAGAGGGGTGAAGCTGGCGCGCGTTCCGGGTCGCCGGGGCGCGGGCGCTTCATCGTTTTTATCTAACCAGGAGCTGGCCGGCGCCAGCCATTGACCAGAGGTTGAAAATGCCATCACGATTGACAGAACGCGTTCATTTTGGAAAAATCAAGGAGGTCATCGCCCCGCCCAACTTGATCGAGCTGCAGACCGACTCCTACCGGGAGTTCCTGCAGACCGAGGCTCCGCCCTCCAAGCGGAAAAACATGGGGCTTGAGGCCGTCTTCACCGAGGTCTTTCCCATCGAAAGCTATGACGGCAAATGCGTCCTGGATTTCCAGACTTATGAAATCGGCGAACCCAAGCACGACTGGCTGGAATGCCTGCGCGAGGGCATCACTTACGGCGCCCCGCTCCACGTCACCTTCCTGCTCAAGGAGGAGAAGGCCGCCAAGGAGGAAAAAGTGTTCATGGGCGAACTGCCCTTGATGACCCCGCAGGGCACTTTTGTCATCAACGGCGCCGAGCGGGTGATCGTCAGCCAGTTGCACCGCTCCCCCGGTCTGGCTTTTGAGGCCAGCCAGCACCCCAACGGCAAGATGCTTCATTCCTTCCGCATCATCCCCGACCGCGGCTCGTGGTACGAGGCCCAATTTGACACCAGCGACCTGCTTTACGTCTATTTGGACCGCAAAAAGCGCCGGCGCAAATTCTTGACCACCACCTTCTTCCGCGCCCTGGGCTACGGCGCCGACGCCGACATCCTCAAGCTCTTTTATGAAATCGAGGAGCTGAGCGTCAAGGACGCCGAAAAACTGGAGGACATCCAGAACAAGGTCCTGATCGAGGACGCCATGGACCGGGACAAGGGCATTGTCGTGGCCCGCGCCTTCGAGCCGCTTTCCAAGGCGGTCGTCCGGCAGATCGCCGAACTGGGCGTCAATAAAATCCGCGTGGTGGACACCACCTCCGACGACGGCATCGTCATCAAATGCCTGAAGAAGGACCCCACCAAGAACGAGGAGGAGGCCCTCAAGGACATTTACCGCCGGCTGCGTCCGGGCGACCCGCCCACGGCGGCCAACGCGCGCGCTCTGATCAAGCGCCTGTTTTTCGACCCCAAACGATATGATCTGGGCCGGGTGGGCCGCTACAAGATCAACCAGAAATTGGGCATCAAGGGCGGGGACTCCCGCATCCTCACCAAGGAGGACCTGGTGGCGGCGACCAAGTATCTGCTGCGCCTCAAAAAGGGGGAGGGATCGCTGGACGACATTGACCACCTGGGCAGCCGGCGCATCCGCACGGTGGGCGAGTTGCTGGCCAACCAGTGCCGCGTGGGCCTGGCCCGCACCGAACGCCTGGTCAAGGAGCGCATGACCCTCTTCGATCAAAGCCTGGAGAGCATGTCGCCCCAGAAGTTGATCAATCCCAAGGCCCTGTCGGCCGTCATCCGCGATTTCTTCGGCCGCAGCCAGCTTTCCCAGTTCATGGACCAGATCAATCCGCTGGCCGAGCTGACCCACAAGCGCCGCCTCTCCGCCCTGGGGCCTGGGGGTTTGTCGCGGGACCGCGCCGGCTTCGAGGTGCGCGACGTGCATCCCTCCCACTATGGGCGCATCTGCCCGGTGGAAACGCCCGAAGGGCCCAACATCGGCTTGATCGCCTCCCTGGCCACCTTCGCCCAGGTCAATGATTTTGGCTTCCTGGAAACCCCCTACCGCCGCGTCGAAAAGGGCCGCGTCACCAATCATCTGGACTACCTGACCGCCGACCGCGAGGAGAATTTCATCGTCGCCCAGGCCAACGCCATCATTGACGACAAGGGCAATTTTCTCACCGAGCGCGTCACCTGCCGCAGCAAGAGCGACTTCATTGACGTGGACCCCACCAAGGTGGATTACATGGATGTCTCCCCCAAACAACTGGTCTCCGTGGCGGCCAGCCTGATCCCGTTCCTGGAGC
>JBEKAN010000491.1:0-3063 GCA_050015895.1 Verrucomicrobiota bacterium | reverse complement strand
AGCGCGGCCCAGGGGGATCACCGCCTCCAGCAACGCGCCGCGAGCCTCCTCGGACAATCCCGCGCCGGCCAGCAGCGCGGCCATTTTCACTTTGCGCGCCCCCCGCTGGCGATGCGCGGCGGCTTTCTCCCTTTCGGCGTCCGAGAGCGGCGCGGGCGATCCCGCTCCCGCGTCCGAAGGCCAGAGCGCGCGGGTGGCGCGCGTGGTCCGGGCCACCAGTCCCGCCTCTATCAACCGATGCAGCGCCTCATCCGTCGCGCGGTCCACGACTTCCAGGCGCACAGGCGCCAAGGGGTCGGATTGCCCGGGGCCGAAATAATCCTGGTGCAGCGTGTTGAGGTTCTCGCGCCATTGCGCGGCGTCCCTCTCCACCACGACGTAAAGCACCGAATGTGGGCCGTCCATCGGGTAGCGCTCCTCGCAACGGCACAGCGCGCCGTTGATCCGATGCTGGGCGGCTTGGGCGAAACCCAGTGCGCGGTCGGCGGGAAGCGGCGGCTTGGGAGTCGGCGCGGCCGGACTCCCCGCCACCGGGGTCATCAACTGCTCCAGCTTGGCGAGGAAGGCCTGTCGTCCGCTGCGCATTTTGATCTCGGCCAGGTTGCCCTTGAGGTCCAGAACGCCGTCGGAGAGCGCCTGCTTGTTGGAAAGGGTGTCCAACATGCGGTGCTCGAGGGTTTTTTCGGAAATGAGGTTGATGACGGTGACGGGGCGGGTTTGGTGTTTTCGCCAGGCGCGCGCGATGCGTTGCTCCAGCTTGGCCGGATTCCAGGGCAGGTCGCAGTTGACCACCACGCTGGCGTTTTGCAGATTCAGCCCCGCCGCGCCGGAATCGGTGCTCAGGAAAACGCGGCACTGCGGATCGGATTTGAAGACATTGATCTCGGCCCGCCGCCGTTTTTGCGGGACCGTTCCTGTGTGCCAGGCAAAACCCAGCTTGAGCCTCTGGCACAAATCGCGTGTCAACTCCAGCATCCGCACCCATTCCGAGAAGATGAGCACTTTCACGTCCTGGTTGTCGCGGCACTCCTCGAGGATTTTTTCCAGTTCCTTGATTTTCGGGCAGGCGCGCTGGTCGGGATTCAAAATGTAATTGGTGTCGCACACCATGCGCATCATGTTCAAATGCCGCATCAGCTTGTCCTGCTCCGGTTGCGACAAGGGCCGGCGCTTGGCGATGGCAGCCAGCTTGGCGACGACGCCCTCATGCCCGGCGTACTCACCCTGCTGCTCCCCGCTCAGGGGGACGAAGTAATTGCGGTCGCTGCGCTCGGGCAGCTCTGTCTCCACGTCGGCTTTGCGGCGGCGCAGCATCTGGGGCTTGACGCGCTGATGCAGTTTTTCCAGGTTCCGATAGGCCGAGGGCCGTCCCCGCTCGTCCAACTCATAATACTCGCGGTTGAAGCGGAAGAGCGGGCCGAGCAGCGACGGGTTCAGGAAATCCATCAGCGAATACAACTCGTCAAGACGGTTTTCAATCGGCGTGCCGGTGAGAATGAAAGCATAACGGCTGCGCAGGCGCTTGATGGCCTGGGTGGTTTTGGTGCTCCAATTCTTGATGCGCTGCGCCTCGTCCAGCACCACGATCTCCGGCCGCAGGCGGGTGTTCACGTCCAGCGAGTCGGCCAGCATTTGTTCGTAGTTCACAATGGTGAAGAACGGCGCGCTGGCATAAGCGGCCAGCCGCCGCGAGCGGCCTCCAAAAACCAACTGGTACGGCAGCGCGGTGAACCGCTGGATTTGCTCCTCCCATTCGCTTTTGAGCGAGGCCGGCGTGACGACGAGCACATGGCGGGCCTTGTCCATCCTCTGGAGCAAGGCGCAGGCCGCGATGGCCTGAATGGTCTTGCCCAAACCCATTTCGTCCGCCAGCAACGCGCGCTCCGTGAAGGCCAGGTGCAGCATGCCCTCCCGCTGATACGGAAAGAGCGGCATCTTGGTTTCGTGCGCCGGCCACTCGCCGCTTTGCACCTTGATCTCGTACTGGCGGCGCAATTCCTTGCGCTCCAGGTTCCGGGACCGCTCTTGCAGCCACGGCTCCAATTCCTGCGAGACGCGCAGTTGCGGCAACGGGCCGGCCGCCAGCCGCCGCAGGGCCTCCGCCGCCGCCTCGGGCGCGGAGTCAATCAAAAGACCATCCTGGTTGAACCACTCGCGCAGCGCCGACGGCGCGGGGCCGCGCCCGTTGACCAGGCGAAGGGTGTCGTGCAGCAGGTCCGGCAGCACTTCGACTCGGGTGGAGGCGTTTTGGGCGGCGGCCCGAAACAGCCGCGAATAGCGCGCGTGCAGGTGGAGCAGCACGGCCTCGACGTGTTTGCAGGTGCCCAGACCATTGATGCGAAAATCCACGCATTGGCAGGCGAACTGGCGCTGGCGCAAATCCCGCACCTCCACCGAATACGTCAGCCCGCTGCCCGACTTGACCTGGAAGTTGGAGAAGATGGGATGGGCCGGCGTGGAGTTGGTGATTTTGAAGTCCTCGGTCTGCGCCCGCGCGCGACGGCGGTTGATTTCGTCGGCATCGGTGGTGCGCCAATTGTGGAGGCAGGGCACGGCGGGTTCGGATTGCGCTTTTTTCGGCATGAGGCAAAGCATCGCAACAGGGGCGGGAGAGTCAACCCGGAGTTATTCCGCGTTATTCGCCGGTTGTTCACAAAAATACAGATTTGCGCCCAGCGCCAAATCCCGCTAATCTTCCCCATGCTCGACTGGAATCGGGAGTTTCAGAGGCTGCCGCGCAGGTGAAAACGACAGCCAGATTCCGAATCTGTCTTCAAAGGTCCTCCTGGCATGTTGCGCTGGTTCTCCTGACCGCGCTTCTGACCTCTCGCGCTGCGGAGTTGACCAATTCGGCGGCCGCCCCGGACGATCCCTATCTCTGGCTCGAGGACGTCACGGGACAAAGGGCGCTGGACTGGGTGGCGCGGCAAAACGCCCTCAGCACCAACGCGCTCCAGGCCTCGCCCGGCTTTGACGCCACCCGGCGCCGCCTGCTCGACATCTTGAATTCCCGCCAGCGAATCCCGTTCGTCGAAAAACAGGGGAAATATTATTACAACTTCT
>JBEKAN010000490.1:0-3087 GCA_050015895.1 Verrucomicrobiota bacterium | reverse complement strand
GGCTCCAACTCGAAGAGACGCGCGCCCAACTCAAACAGGCGGACGCGGAGTTCAAGCGCCAAACCGATTTGGCCGCGGCAAACATCGCCTCGCAATCGGACCTCGAGAAGGCGGAGTCCGACGCGAAGACGCTGCGCGCGCGGCTGGCGCGGCAGGAACTGGACATCAAGACGGCCCAGCGCCAGGTGGACTTGTGGCAGCAACAAATTGACGACATGGTCATCCGCGCGCCGTTTGACGGGGTGGCGACGACCAAGGACGCGCAACCCGGCGAAATGATCTCGCCCGTCTCGGCGGGGGGCGGCTTCACGCGGACGGGGATTGGAACGATTGTGGACATGAACTCGCTGGAGATTGAAATTGACGTCAACGAGAGTTACATCAACCGGGTCGAGCCGGGCCAGACGGCGGAGGCGGTGCTCGACGCGTACCCGGACTGGCGGATGCCGTGCAAAGTCATCGCCATCATTCCGACGGCGGACCGGCAGAAGGCGACCGTGAAGGTGCGCGTGGGCTTCGACAAACTGGATCCGCGCATCCTGCCCGATATGGCGGTGAAGGTCGCGTTTCACGAGTCGGCCAACCCGCCCGCCGCCGTCACCCGCTCCGTCCTGATTCCCAAGAGCGCGGTGCAAAGCCAAGACGGCCACGATGTCGTTTTCGCCGTGGCGAACGGCCGCGCGGAACGCCGCGACGTGACCATCTCCGACACGCTGGTCGGGGTCGCGGTGTTGTGCGCGGGTGTGAGCGCCGGGGAAAAAGTAATTGTCGAGCCGCCCGCCGGCCTCAAAGAGGGGGCGGCGGTGAAAGAGAAAAAATCATGAGCGAGAGCAAATCCAACAATGGAACACTGGTGTCGGTGGACGGCGTGGAAAAGGTCTTCCACCGCGGCGCGGAGGACATTCATGTTCTGGCCGACCTGAGCCTGCAAGTTCCCAGCGGCGAATTCCTGGCGTTGATGGGGCCGTCGGGTTCGGGCAAGAGCACGCTGCTCAATTTGATCGGCGGATTGGACCGGCCCACCAAGGGGTCGGTGAGCGTCGGCGGCGAGCGGATTGACCAGCTATCGGACCGGGAGCTGGCGCGGTGGCGCGCGCGGCATGTCGGCTTCGTTTTCCAGCTTTACAACCTGATGCCCGCGCTGAGCGCGGAGCGCAATGTGGAACTGCCCCTGCTCCTGACCCACCTTTCCAAGTCGGAACGACGGAAGCACGTGGAAACGGCGCTGGCGGTGGTGGGCTTGTCGCAGCGCGCCCAGCATTATCCCCGCACGCTCTCGGGCGGCGAACAGCAGCGGGTGGGCATCGCGCGCGCCATCGTCACCGATCCGACGCTGCTCTTGTGCGACGAGCCGACGGGCGACTTGGACCGGAAGTCGGGCGACGAGATTCTCGACTTGCTCCAGGGGTTGAACCGCGAGCACGGCAAGACCATCCTCATGGTCACGCACGACCCGCACGCCTCGGCGCGGGCGGGGCGGACGGTGTATCTCAACAAGGGCCAGTTGGGGTCCGAGCCGATGAAATGAAATTCCTCCCCCTCATCTGGAGCAGCCTCAAGCGCCGCAAGCTGCGCACACTGCTGACCCTGCTCTCCATTCTCGTGGCCTTCGTGCTCTTCGGCCTGATTTGCGCCATCAAACAGGCTCTGGTCGGCGGGGTGGCCATGGCGGGGGCGGACCGTTTGGTCGTCCGCCACAAGGTTTCGCTCGTCATTTCCTTGCCGGGCAGCTACCAGCAGACCATTGACAAAATCCCCGGCGTCGCCGGGTCGGCCCACCTGACCTGGTTTGGCGGCATTTACCAGAAGCCGAAGAACTTTTTTCCGCAAATGGTGGTCGTGCCGGAGGAGATCCTGGCCATGTACCCCAAGGTGATTCTTCCCCCCGACCAGAAAATGGCCTGGTGCGCCTCGCGCACCGCCGCCGTGGTGGGACGAAAAACCGCCGAACGATTTGGCTGGAAAATCGGCGACAGAATTCCCCTCACCACCGCCATCTGGACCAAAGCCGATGGCAGCCAGCTTTGGGAGTTTGATCTGGTGGGCATTTTTGACGGCCAGGACAAGGCGACGGACACCACGCCGCTTTGGTTTCGCTACGATTACTTCGACGAGGGGCGGCAGTATGACAAGGGACACGTGGGCTGGTACGTCATCCGCGTGAAGGACCCGTCGCAGGCGGTGGCCGTCGCCAAGCGCATTGACGACCAGTTCGCCAACTCGCCCGCCGAGACCAAGACCGAGCCGGAAGGCGCCTTTGTCCAGTCCTTCGCCAAGCAAATTGGCAACATTGGGCTCATCGCCGAGGAGATTATAGCGGCGGTCTTCTTCACCATCTTGCTGGTGGCGGGCAACACCATGGCCCAATCCGTCCGCGAGCGCACAGGAGAATTGGGTGTGCTCAAGGCCATCGGATTCACCAACGCCCAGGTGCTTTGCCAGGTGCTGGCGGAGTCGTGCCTGCTGGCCCTTCTGGGCGGGGCGCTCGGCCTGGGCGTGTCCTGGCTGCTGATTTCGCGCGGGGACCCGACCGGCGGCTTGTTGCCAATGTTCTATTTCCCAGTGGATGATCTGCTGACCGGCGTGGGCATAAGCCTGGCGCTGGGTCTGGCCACGGGAATTGTGCCCGCCCTCCAAGCCATGCGCCTGCGCGTCGCCGTCGCCTTGAGAAAGATGTGAACATGCCCGGCCCATTGACATGGTTCTCGCAAGTCGCCGCCGTCACCCGCTTCGGTTTGATGAGCGCGCCGCGGCGCATGGGGTCGGTGGCCGCCACCGTCGTGGGCATCGCGGGCGTGGTGGCGGTCTTGGTCGGCATCCTTTCCATGACGGTGGGATTCAACGCGGCCATGAGCGCCTCCGGTTCCGACGACAAAGCCGTCATTCTGCGCAGCGGGGCGGACAGCGAAATGATCAGCGGACTGGACCACGAAACCACGCGGGTCATCGCCGACGCGCCCGGCGTGGCGCGTGGCAGCAACGGGCCGCTGTCCTCGCCGGAACTCTATGTGATGATCAACGTGCCCAAGCGCACCACCGGGACCGACGCGAATGTGCCGCTGCGCGGAGTGGACCCGGCGGCGCTGG
>JBEKAN010000489.1:0-3111 GCA_050015895.1 Verrucomicrobiota bacterium | reverse complement strand
CGAGGTGCTCAGCGCCACCAACGGCCAGCAGGCCCTGGCCAAAGCCCGCGCCGCCCTGCCGGCGCTGATCATCCTGGACGTGATGCTGCCCGAAGTGGGCGGCTTGGAGGTCTGCAAAATCCTGCGCCACGATCCCAAAACCGCCTCCATCCCCATCATCATGCTCACCGCCCGCGCGGCGGAAATTGACCGCGTCGTCGGCCTGGAACTGGGCGCGGAGGATTACATCACCAAGCCCTTCAGCCCGCGCGAACTGATCCTGCGCGTCAAAAACCTCCTCAAGCGCGGCGCGGCCCAGCCGGAGGCCGCTCAGGAGATTCGCTTCGCGGGCATGGTCATTGACCGCCCGCGCCACCGGGTGACTTACAAGGACAAGCCGCTGGAGCTCACGCTCACGGAGTTTAAACTGGTCAGCCTCCTGGCCGAGCGCAAGGGCCGCGTCCAATCCCGCGAGCAGCTCTTGAAGGATGTCTGGGGGTACAACACGCTCATTGACACCCGCACAGTGGACACGCACATGCGCCGCCTTCGCGACAAACTGGGCCACGCGGCCAAACTGCTCGACACCGTGCGCGGCGTCGGATACCGGTTCCTGGAGGAATGAGACGGTCGCCCAACCGCGCGACGCGCAATCCCAAACGGCATGTGGTGGTATCTCGCAATCATCCTCGCGGCGGCGGCCCTGCTCTGGGTGCAGCGTCAGTGGCTGGAGCGGCGGCACCGGGAGGACTTGGCCCGCGCCGGGCGGCAATGGGCCGAAACCGCCGGGCGGCAACAAAGCGAACTGGAGGTCCGCGCCCAGGAGCGGCAGCAGACCTTGTTCAACAGCATGATCGAAGGCGTCTTGCTGCTGGACAGCGGCGGCCGCGTCCTGCTGGCCAATGAATCGCTGCGCCGGGGCTTTGGCCTGGCCGCCGATCTCCAGGGCCGCACCATCATGGAGGTCTTCCGATGGCATGAGCTGGCGGCCCTCTCCGAGCGTCTCCCGCGGGAGAAAAACATATCCGAGGCGGAATTGGAGATCCAACGCGGCGAGCGCCGTTTCTGGCTCGTCAGCGCCGCTCTGGTTGGCGGCCGCGACGGCGGGCCGCAGGGCCAGTTGTTTGTCTTTCACGACGTCACCCGCCTCAAGGAGCTGGAGAGCCTCCGCAAGGAATTCGTCGGCAACGTCAGCCACGAACTGCGCACCCCGCTTTCCCTCATCAAAGGTTTCGCTCAGACCCTGCTCGATGGCGCCAAGGACGATCCCGAGCAGGCCACCCGCTTTCTCCAAAAAATTGACAAGCACTCCGACCGCCTTCTCTTTCTCATAGAGGACATCCTGGCCATCTCCCGCCTGGAATCCGGCCAGATCGCCCTCAACATCCAGCCCGTGAGCCTGCGCGAACTGGCCCAGCGCGTGCTCGACGACCTGGGGGCGCGCGCCGCCGCGCGCAAGACCGCGCTGGTCAACAACATCCCCAAGGAGATCCTCGTGTGGGCGGACGCGGACCGGCTGCAGCAGGTGTTTTTCAACTTGACAGAAAACGCCATCAAATACGGCCGCGGCGAGGGCCGCGCCGCCCTCTCCGCCCGCGAGACCCGCGACCAGAAGGTGGAGGTGGTGGTGGCCGACGACGGCCCGGGCATCCCGCCGGAGGCCATCGGGCGGGTGTTTGAGCGCTTCTATCGCGTGGACCGCGCCCGCTCGCGCGAGAGCGGCGGCACGGGGCTGGGCCTGGCCATAGTCAAACACATTGTTCAGGCCCACGGCGGCGAGGCCTGGGTCCGCAGCGAGCCGGGCGCGGGCGCCGCCTTCTACTTCACCCTGCCCAAACACGCCCACCCGCCCAAGTAGGGTTCATTTCACTCCTATGGGTTCCCCTCCTAATCCTAATCTTAATCCTAATCTTAATCTCAATCCTGGGTGATCTCCATCATGACGCGCTCCAGTTCGCCGCGCAGTCGCTCTCGCGCGCTGTGCGTCGCCTCTCGCGGGACCCAAAAGGGCTTGCCGTAGCTCAACTCGCAGCGGGCGAAGGGAAGGGGGATTTGAAACCGGTCCCAGCTTCGCATCCGGATCTTCCATCGCGTGTGGGTGGAGAGCGGAATGATCGGCCGGCCCGTCAATTGCGCCAAATGGATGATGCCGGGCTGGATTTTGTAAGCCGGCCCCCGCGGCCCGTCGGGCGTGATGGCGATGCTGTAATTCTTCTCCATCCAAGTGGTCGCCTCCAGCAGCGCCTGCGGCCCGCGCCGGCTGGTCGATCCCCGGATCGCTACCACGCCAAAGGGTTCCACCAGCCCGGCCAGAAAGCCCCCGTCCCGGCTGGCGCTGATCATCGCGCACATGCCGGCGGACGGCCATTTCTCGCGCACGAAATCGTCATAGGCGGACATCGCCAGCGCGAGCCGGTTGTGCCAGAAGCAAAAAATCACCGGTCCGGGGAGGACCGGGCACAAGTCGGCGTCTTTCCAATGGCAGCGCCACGTCTTCATGAACAGGCGCATGGTGGCCAGCACCACCACCCCGCCCGTCCGGCGCTGCCACGAGAGCGTTCGCGGGACGACAATCCCGCTGGATTTTGGTGTGGTGGCCGCCGTCATCCCGCGCCCTTTTTCAAGGCCGCGCGCACCAATTCCTCCACCCCGGCCTCCGTTCCCTGCGCCGCCGCCGCGCCGCGGACGGCCTCGTGCGCGTCGGCCTGCTTGTAGCCCAGCGCCATGAGCGCCAGAACCGCGTCGTTGATTTTTTGCTCGCCGGCGGAAAGCTCCCGTTGCGCGCTGTCCGCCTCCAACACCCCGGCCAGCCCGATTTTGTCCTTCAACTCCACCACGATCCGCTCCGCCGTTTTCTTGCTGACGCCGGAGATTTTGGACACAACACCGACATCGCCCCCTGCCACCGCCCCACAAAACGCTGTGAGATTTGTCCTGCTGAGAATGTGGAGCGCGATTTTTGGCCCGATGCCGCTGACTGTGTTGATGAGCAGGCGGAACATCTTCCGCTCCGGCGCGGTCATGAAGCCGTAGAGAACGTGCGCGTCCTCCCGCACCACCAGGTGCGTGAGCAGTTTCACCGGCTGGCCGAGAGGAGGAAGCATGTGGGAGGAGGAGAGCGGGATAAGCACG
>JBEKAN010000488.1:0-3114 GCA_050015895.1 Verrucomicrobiota bacterium | reverse complement strand
GTCCAGGAACTCCTGGCCACCTGATTCCCCACGGGGCTTTCCATGCCTTGCACCAGAGAGCAACTCCAGGAGCGCGAGCGCCGGACGCTGGCCCCGTACGCCCAGCTCAGCGCCGAGTCCCGCGGCCGGGTTCATCCCGAACCCTCCGCCTTGTGGCGCACCGAGTACCAGCGCGACCGCGACCGCGTCATCCATTCCCGCGCCTTCCGCCGTTTGGAGTACAAGACCCAGGTCTTCCTCAACGGCACCGGCGACCATCTGCGCACCCGCCTGACCCACACGATCGAAGTCGCCGCCATCGCCCGCAACATCGCCCGCGCCCTGAACCTCAACGACGACCTGGCCGAAACCATCGCCCTGGCCCATGACCTCGGCCATCCCCCCTTCGGCCACAAAGGCGAGGAAGTGCTGGACAAACTCATGCGCCAGCACGGCGGCTTCGAGCACAACCGCCAGAGCCTGCGCATCGTCGAGGAGCTGGAGGAAAAATACCCCTCCTTCCGCGGCCTCAACCTCACTTGGGAGACCCGCGAGGGCCTCGCCAAACACCACACCCCCTTCGACCATCCAGGCCGCCGCCGCCGTTTCACCCCCAAATCCCCCTCTCTGGAGGCCCAGGTCGCCAACCTCTCCGACGAACTGACCTATTGCAGCCACGATCTGGACGACGGCCTGGAAGCCGGCCTGCTCTCCGAAAGAAAACTCAACCGCGAAGTCAAACTCTGGGCGCGCGCCGCCCGCGCCGTCAAAGACCAAACCGCCAATCTCCCCGACGAAACCCGCCGCTACTTCATCATCCGATGCATCATTGACCAGCAAGTCCGCGACGTCGTCGAGACCACCGAAGCCGCCATCCTCGCCTCCGGTGTCCGGTCCGCCGACGATGTCCGCCTCCAACCCCGTCCCCTGGTCCAGCACAGCCCCGCCCGGCGCCGGTTGAATCTGGAGCTTCGCGCCTGCCTTCTGCAAAACCTCTATTCCAGCCCCGAGGTCTTCGAGCCGAACCAGCGGGCCGGCGTGATGTTGGGGGACCTCTTCTACTACTACATGGAACATCCCCGCCAAATCGGGGTTTCCTCCCAAAAGCGCGCCCGCCGCGCCGGCTGGCTGCGGGCTATATGCGATTACCTTTCCGGCATGACCGACCGCTACGCCATCCTGGAGCACAAGAGGTTGTTCGGCTTGAAGGGCGAACGTTAGCCCAACTTTCGGAAAAGTGCGTCGTGTAAAACTGCCGATTGGAATTGAAATTGGGCTTGCCGCCGGCAGCGCCGTAGGCGCGACATCTTTGTAGAACGCGGAATAAAAAGATTTTCAAGCTCCGTCAGGAGCGGCATCTTCGGCGCATGGCCAACACCTACACGCAAATTTATCTTCATGTCGTGTTCGCCGTCGAGGGCCGACAAAATCTCATCCAACCGCGGCACAACGACGAACTTCAAAAATACATCACTGGCATTGTTTCTGGTCAAAAACAAAAGCTGATCGCCATAAACAATATGCCGGATCACCTGCACATGCTCGTCGGGATCAAGCCGGACATCGCACTTTCAGATTTGGTGCGCGACGTGAAAGCCGGCTCGTCGAAATTCGTCAACGAAAAGCATTGGGTGACGGGAAGATTTTCATGGCAGGAGGGATTCGGCGCATTTTCCTATTCGCGTTCACAGCTTGGCGCGGTCATTCGCTACATTGAGAACCAGCAGGAGCATCACTCCAAAAAACCGTTCCGCGATGAATATATCGCGCTGCTGGAAAAATTCGGCGTGGAATACGACCCGCGATACATTTTCAAATCCGGCGGGGAATGATTTCCCGAATATGCCGCCCCTGACGGGGCTGGGATTTCTTTTGGGGCGGGTTTTCTACAAAGATGTCGCGCCTACGGCGCTGTCTTGGCCTTCCGCCAGCCGCTCCGCCAGTTCGCCCGCCGGATAAGTCCAAATCTCCGCCAGCGTCGGGTGGTAATGGGGCATCGCCGCCAATTCCCCCGCCGTCATGCCCTGGCTCATCGCGGCGATGATCTCGTGAATCAGCTCCCCGCCCATTGGCCCCACGCAGGCGCCGCCGAGGATTTTTCCCGTGGCCGGATCGGCCAGCAGTTTCACGAAACCGTCCTTCACATCCATCAGGATGGATTTGCCATGATCCGCGAAAGGATGACTGGCCGCCGCGAATGGCACTCCCCGCGCCCGCGCCTCCTTCTCCGTCAACCCAACCGACGCCACCTGCGGATCGGTGAAAACCACGCTGGTCAGCAGCCGGTAGTCCATCCGCCGCTTTTTCCGCGGATGCGCGATATTGTGGGCCGCGATCTCCCCTTGCTCCACCGCCAGATGCACGATCTCATGCGGCCCCGTGCAATCCCCAGCCGCGTAGATGCCCGCCGCGCTGGTTTCCATCTCCGCGTTGGTGACGATCCGCCCCCGCTCCGTCCCGACCCCGATTTTCTCCAGCCCCAGGCCCGCCGTATTGGGCGTCCGTCCCGTCGCCACCAGGATTTCCTCCGCCAGCGCCCTTCGCTCGCGCTGGTTGTGTTCGAACGCGACGCCCTTGTTTCGTCCCCGCCGGAACGCGCCCGCCAGAGTGGTTGGCGCGAAAATCTCCACCCCTTCGCGCCGCAAAACCGCCTCCAGCGCCCCGGCGGCGTCCGCGTCGCACTCGCGCAACAACTGCGCGCCGCGTTGGATCAGCGTCACTTTCACATCCATCCGGCAAAAAAACTGCGCCAGCTCCACCGCCACCGGCCCGCCGCCCAAAACAATCAGCGAGCGCGGCGGCGCTTTGAGCGAAAGCGCCTCGTCGCTGGTCAGGAAGCCCGTCTCCGCCAACCCCGGACACGGCGGCGGCGCGACCGTCGAACCGGTGCAGATGATGAAATGCCTGGCTGTCAACAATCTCCGCCCGCCCGCCGCCCCTTGCAGTTCCACGCGGCGCCGGTCCAGGAAGTGCGCGCGCGCCCGCAGAAAAGCAAACTTTCCCGCGCTCAATTGCCGCCTCCGGTCGTCGGCGAATTCCCGCACCATCGCCCGTTTCCGCGCCATGACCCCGGCGAAATCAAACCCCGCTTTGGGAATTCGCAGACCCCAGACGCCCCCCTTTCGCGCCAGATGC
>JBEKAN010000487.1:0-3118 GCA_050015895.1 Verrucomicrobiota bacterium | reverse complement strand
AAGTGCGTTTTCCTTCATATCGCCAAGTTGCCTTGGGCGGGCACTCGTCGAATCGGCCCCTTCCTCGCCATGTGCAGCCGCACGCTGGCGCTGCGCGGTGTCCCCAGGTGCAGGCGCTCGGCAATCTGTTTCAGCGTCAACGTCGTCTCTCGCCGCACGCGCGCCGCAATCTCCAGCTTCCCCGCGTCGCTCTTTCGCCGCGCCGCCAAGTCCGCCTCCCGCCAGCCCCGACGCCCCAGCTCCTCGCCGACGATCCGCTCGGCCTTGGCTTCAGCGGTCTCCTGCCGCAACGCCCCGAAATGGTGTTCGCCCAACTGGCCTTCTGCCCGCTCCAGCATCTCTTGCTTGAACCCCTCAGTGCCCAGACACCAGCCGCGACGAAGCGCCCTCAGACGCTCATCGTCTCCCGGCTCCAGCCGCCGGGCCTCCACCTGACGCTCGAACTCCTGCCGCGCCGCAGCAGTGTCCTGGGTCAAACCATGCTCCCCAAGGAGACGATCCACGCGCATCCACTTGGGCCGATGCTCCGGCGCCGCCAGATAATAGCCCAGACTGCTCCAGGGGTACCCCAGCAGCCGCTCCTCCGGCTGGAGCAGGCCTGCCCGGGCCGGGTTCAAATGCACGTAATCGCAGGCCGTGCGCAGATACCCGTTACCGCTGCCCTCGACCAGTTGCGCTTTGCAGCGGCCGCTCAGCACGTGGCCAATCAGCTTGTGCCGATGGTTGAGCCGGATCGTGTAGCTGCTCTGGAGCCAAGCCATCCCGGCCACCAGGTTCGCGTTCGGGGTCTCCACGACCAAGTGGTAGTGGTTGCGCATGAGGCAGTACGCATGCACCTGCCAATCTGTCTTCTGGCAGCCTTCGGCCAGTGTCTTGAGGAAGTCTTGGCGGTCAACGTCGTCGAGGAAGATGTCTTCGCGACGGTTGCCCCGGCTCATGACGTGGTACATGGCGCCCGGGTACTGGATGCGCAGTTGGCGCGGCATGGTGCGAGAGTGGCAAAGAGCCGGGGTTGGGTCAATAAGAAATGCACATTGTAAAGGCTTGAGTAGGACGCGTCTTTTCATCCTGCTAAGTTCAGTACCGCAGGGTTCTGGGCAAAAATCAGTGCATGGAGGCGTTCGCGACCGCCACGGGCCGAGAGGAAGCGTTGCCGGAAGCTCTTGGCGTTGAACTTGGATTTGGGATTGTCCTTGCGCGCTTTGTCCACGGCGGCGTTGGACAAGCTGAGCACCACCCGCCGCAGCATCCCCAGCACCAGGGCCGAATTGGGGGTCCGCACCCGGCTCAAGTCCTCCTGCATGGTAATATCCAGGCAGTGGTGCAACCGGCTTTCAATGACCCAGTAGTGCCGTTTGAGTTGGAGCATTCCCAAAGCCTGCAACTGTTTCAGCGCCAGACTGCTTAAGAGGAACACCACTTCACGGCTCCATTCGCCCTTGCGTTTGACGCGGGTTTCCAACCTCGCCGCCAACCGAGCCCCCGGGAAGCCAACCTGTGGCGGAGTCACTTCCAGGCATTGCAGAAAGCGGATTTCCAGCCTGCCCCGGTTGTGCTCGCGGCGCAGCACTCGGTTGCGCGGCGTGGCCTGAGGGGGAAAAGGCCCGTTTTTCAAACAGGTTTTGCAAAGTCCCTTGGAGGGTCGGTTGGTTGGCCTTGACCGTCATGAGGTAATCGCCCCCTTGTTCATGGAGGATCTGCCGAGCGGTCTCCACCTGGGTATGCAGCGCGTCGGTTAGCACGATCTTGTCGGCCAAGTCCAGGCGCCCGAGCACTTGCCGGGCGGCCGGGATTTCGTTGCTCTTGTCCTGGGTGATCACCCCGCCCAGGTACTGCCCCGCCCCATTGGTGGCATTGACCATCTCCACCCCGCCGTGGCGCATCTTCTTGCCGTCAACGATGACCAGCGAGTCCTGGATGGGACCGGTCAGTCGCCGCTGCCAGTTCAGGAGCAGCCGCTCCAGCACGGTCGCCTCCACCCCACGGAGCACTCGGGTAAAGGTGGTCTTCTTGGGGCAGCGATACTGTCCCGTGCGCTTATCCCGCCGAAAACCCAAGGCGCGCAACTGCGGTTGACTGAGGGTGTCTGCGAACTGGGCCAGATCGTCAGGACCTCGGCGCACACCGGTGGCCATCGCCATGACCATTAAGCTGACCATCCCCGCCAGGGGATAGCCCAAGGCTTGGGCCCGGCGGAATTCCGGCAGCTCCTCACGCAGCGATTCCTTCAGGCTGCGGATTTCTTTTACCGTGCTGGTGCAGTGCGCAACCGCTCCGGCTTCCACTATGGCCCACTCCTGTGGTAGCTCTGCCGCCCGTAATTTGACGCAGGCTTTCTTGACCAGTTCCCGCACCCAGATTTGCTTGGGGGCGTCATGCTTAATATAAAAATCGGCGGCATCGCGTTTCCAGCCGGCCGTTTTGCCCAGGTGCGACCAACCGCTGACCTTGTAGGCGGTGCCCTGGTAAAGCTGCGGATCGACAAAGGTTTCCACCAAAGCCAGGGGATGCCCCCAGCGCTCCAGCCAGTCTTGGGAGAGTCGCCCCACCATCAGCTTCATAAAGCGGCTGATGAGATTGGGACTGTGACACTCCGGCAAGACCAGCAGCCGCGAGTTGTTGGCCAGCAGTGGGCGCCGACACCGACACTGTTCGGAGTTCCAGCCGATAAATTCGTCGCGGTCCTTAATGTGAAAGGCCGCCGCGCTCCAGGTGGCCAGCGCCAGCCACTGGCCCTTGTAGGTTGCGGCGTAGCGCAACTGTTCGCCCACCAGCGTTGCGTCGTGCAAATAATGGTGCTCGACGATGAGGCAGTCGCATCGAGTCGTATCCTTGTGTAAAGTCAGCAGCCGGACCTGCAGGTGTTCGAGAATCTTCTGCTCGTCCGCCGAAACATGCCGTCGTTTTGGTTTTCCCATCCTCGAAGTGTAAAAAAGTGCGGCGGGGATGTCCCGCACAAAATGATAACCCCTTCAACCGCAACGGCGTTCCCGGCTTAAAAGCCGCGCCCTAGCATCTTGCCACCGCCACCGGAGCGCCGACTTCAGCCGGCTTTGGACGATCTGATTACCACCGGCGTCGCCAATGGATACGCACGCCCTAAGCTGACTGAAGTCGG
>JBEKAN010000486.1:0-3128 GCA_050015895.1 Verrucomicrobiota bacterium | reverse complement strand
CCTTCAGCGGCTGGTTCCAAGTCCCCAAGGCGGCGCAATACACCTTCGCCACCGATTCGGTGGATGCCTCCTGGCTGGAGGTGGACAACAAGAATGTCGCGACTTGGTTCGGAGTTCATAACGCGGCCGCCGGCAGGCATGGCGAACAAAACGGAACGATTCAGCTTTCCGCCGGGACGCATCACTTGAGTTACGTCCAAATCCAGTTGGCCGGCGCCGCCGCCGCCGTCGCGGCTTGGAAACCGCCGGGCAGCGACCATGTCGAACTGATCTCCGCGTCCGCCTTTGGGCCGGTCGCCCGCTTTCACCCGACCCGCTACGAATGGGCGTCATCCGGCGTCGAGCGGCTTTACTTCGACTGGCGCACGTTGAACCACTGCGCCCTGGGCGATGCCATGGTTGTTGAGGTCCAATTCCGCGCGGTGGACAATTCCCAGCGCCGCTCCTATCGCTGGCATTTCGACGATGGCGCCGGGGATACCGGCCCCAATCCCCGTCATTTCTTCCCCCAACCGGGCCTGCGCCAGGTCAGCGTCGAAGCCTTGCAGAACGGCGTGGTGGTGGCCACCAATTCGATCCGGGTGCGGATCAACCCCGAATGGGAACAGCGCGAGTGGTGGCGCGAGAACGTCTTCACCCAGGCCAAAAGCGATTTCCTTCGCCGCGACCTGGCTCCCATGCCCGCGCGCGACCTGCTTGCCGTGTGGGAACTGGCCGACCGCGCCGACGACCCGGAATTGCTCCGGCGCCTGGGCGAAACTCTGGTCAAACGGCAGAATGAGTTCAATGGGCCGGCTTCCGCCCCGATTTTTTACAAGGCGGGCCTGGTCTTCGAGCACCAGGGAGATTCGGGCGACGCGCTCGCCGAAAAGTCCTTTCGACTCGCCCTCGCCGCCCAGAGCGTCGCGCCGGCGGTCGGCCTCCAGGCCAAACTTCGTATGGCCGCCCTGCTCATTCACTGCTCCGGCCAGCTCGACGAGGCCGGCAAGCTTCTCAACGCGGTTTCCGGCGGTGCGCTCGACGCGGACGACCGGCGGCTCTGCCGGGTGCTCCAGGGGGATCTGTCCCTGGCGCTCGGCAAGAACGACGAGGCCCGCAAACAGTATGCCGCCGTCGCCGAAACAAAGCCCGGCGGACAACCCAAGCTGGCCCGCGCCGCCCGCCTGGAAAGCGCCGCCATTCTGATCGAGCACAGCCAATGGGATGACGCCCAGGCCGCGTTGGACCGCCTGGAACTGGAGACACCCCTGGAGCGAATGTCGCTTGACGCCGGGTTGCTGGGCCTTACCTTGGATTTGGGGCGCAAGGAATTCCAGCGCGCGTTCACGGACGGACAAACGCTCCTGGCGGTCGCCGGCGACGACCCGCGCCAGTCGGAAGTCCTCTTCACCGTGGTCCAGACCGGTCTGGCTCTGGGCAGACAAGAGGAGGCGCAGCGGGCCTTGGGCCGTTTGCTCAAGGATTTCCCCTACAGCGAAGCCGCCGCCAAGGCAAAGGACAAATGGATCAATAAATGAAGACGTCAGACTTTGTTCGGTTTCGTTGCCGCCTAGTAAGGCGGCGGCGGGCCGCCTCTTTCCTGGCCTTCCTCCTGGGCGGCGCGCTTTTTTCCCAGGCGGGCGAGAACGATTGGTTCGTCCCGCTCGGTCCGCCGCCCGAAGCCGCCAAACGCCGGATTTCCGGCGGCGAAGCCTTCCCTCCGCTTCCTCTGCCCGCCCCCCCCCTGCGCCGCACCGAGCGCAAGCGCGAACCCAGCCCCCCGAAGCTCGCCGCCAAAATCGTCTGGGGCGAGGACGCCTCCTTCACCTACGACTCCGGCGCGCAAACCAAGATCGCCGATTGGAACCTTTGTCCCGGCGACCTCCAGCAATTGATGAAGGCCGCCAGCGACCGCCTCGGCGTGACCTATGGCGCCGACAGTTTCAGTCTCGCCAGCTTCGACGGCGATCCGGCCGCGGTTCCCGTCCTTTTTTTCAGCGGGGTGCGCTCCATCAAGTTTTCCCCCTCCGATCTGGATCTCCTGCGCCGCTACGTGCTGCGCGGCGGGATGATCGTGGCCGACAACATCGCCGGCGGCCCCTATTTCTACCAATCCTTCCGCGAAGCCATGGAGAAGGCCTTTCCCGAGTTGAGCTTCCGCGTCCTCCCGGAGGACCATCCGCTCTATCACATCATGGTAGATGTCAATCAAGTCAGTTACCCCAAGAACCTCAGTTCCCATCAGCCCTTGCTGGAAGGCATGTACGTCTATTCCCGCGTCGGCGTCCTGCTCTCCAAGTACGGCTTGGGCTGCGGCTGGGACGGCCATGACGTGCCCCTCCTGCCACAGGCCGTTTACTACGACGTCAATTCCGCCAACAAAATCGGCCTCAACATCGCCGCCTACGCCGTCGGCTATGCGCGCATTGGGCGCGCCGAGGCCAAGCCCGAACTCTACGGCGCCCTGGACGAGAAGCGTCCCACCGATGAGTTCGTCTTCGCCCAGATCAAACACGACGGCGCCTGGAACGTCGAGTCCGGCGGCGCCAGCCGCCTCTTGGAGGAACTCCGCAAGAACACCTCTCTGCGCGTCAGCCTCAAGCGCGTGCCCGTCCAGCCCGGCCACGACGATCTGTCCTCCTTCACCTTTCTCTATCTCTCCGGCCTGGATGACTTTCATTGGGACGCCGCCGCCGTCACCGCCCTGAAACACTTTTTGGACGCCGGCGGCACGCTCCTCATCAACAACGGTCTGGGATTGCAGACCTTCGACGCCGCCGTGCGACGCGAATTGAAGAAAGTGCTTCCGGACGCCACGCTCGCTTCCCTTCCTCCCGCGCACCCGGTCTTCAACTCCTTGTTCAAATTGACCGAGGCCGCCTACACTCCCGCCGCCTCCGCCGCCCGGCCCGCCCTCACCAGGCCGTATCTCGAGGGCATCACCCTCAATGGCGACCTCAAAGTCATATACAGCCCCATTGATTTGGAAACCGGCTGGCAGGGCTTGGATCCGCCCCTGGCCCGCGCCTACCAGACGGACAGCGCCCTCAAGCTCGGTGTCAACATCATCCTGTACGCCATGACCCACTGACCCCGCCCATGCCCGCCCTCGTTTATAAATTCCAGGACCAGGAATATCGCTTTCCACT
>JBEKAN010000485.1:0-3137 GCA_050015895.1 Verrucomicrobiota bacterium | reverse complement strand
TGTGGGAAACGCGCTCACTTCCTCCGTGTAATAATACCCCTTGTGCTCGAAGCTGAACTCCAGCGGCAATTCCAGCCGGTCCCTCATGAACTCCAGGTCCCGGTGGATGGATTTGGGGCTTACCTCCAGTTCCCCCGCCAGCGTCACCGCGTTGGGATGTTTCCCCGATTGTATCGCCTGATGGATCCTCAGCATCCGTTCCACCGGAGGCCGGGAAAACAGCGTCGTTTTGGATTTCAAGTAATCTTCGACAGCAACTCGTCGTTGGTCTTGTGCTTCTTCAGCGCCGCGATCAGCGTTTCCATCGCCTCCACAGGGTTCAGATCCACCATCATCCGCCTCAATTTCCGGATGGACTCGATGTTCTTCGCCGGAAATAGTTTCTCCTCCTTCCGCGTCCCGCTCTTGGGGATGTCCAGCGCCGGAAACAACCGCCGGTCGGAAAGCTTGCGCTCCAGGATCAACTCCATGTTCCCCGTCCCCTTGAACTCCTGGAAAATCAACTCGTCCATCCGCGACCCGGTGTCCACCAGCGCAGTCGCAATGATCGTCAGCGACCCCCCCTCCTCGATCTTCCGCGCCGAGGCGAACATCTTGCGCGGGATTTCCAGCGCCCGCGCGTCCACACCCCCGGTCATCGTCCGCCCGCTGCCACCATGCACACTGTTGTAGGCCCGCGCCACCCGCGTGATCGAGTCCAGCAGCACAAACACATCCCGCCCGCTCTCCACCATCCGCCGGCACCGCTCAATGGTGAATCGCGACAGCCTCACGTGCGTTTCCAGGTCCTGATCGTTCGACGACGCGACCACCTCCGCCTTCACCGACCGCTGGAAGTCGGTCACCTCCTCCGGCCTCTCGTCAATCAGCAGCACCAGCACATACACCTCCGGATGATTCGCGGTCACCGCGTTGGCGATCTGCTTGAGGATCGTCGTCTTGCCCGTCCGCGGCGGCGACACAATCAATCCCCGCGTCCCCTTGCCGATGGGGGTCACCAGGTCAATGATCCGCGTCTCCAGCAGATCGGGCGACGTTTCCAGATTGATCTTCTCTATCGGGTCAATCGTCGTCAGGTTCTCGAACCGCACCGCCTTGGTGTACGCCTCAAAGGGCTGGTCATTGATCTTCGCAACCGTCTTGAGCTGCGGGCTGTTTCCCCGGTGCGGCGGCTGCGTTTCCCCGGACACCAGACAACCCTCGCGCAGAAAGTTGCGCTTGATCGTGTCCGGCGTCACAAAAATGTCGCTGGGCTTGGGATGATAGTTGTTTTCCTTCGTGCGAAGGAAACCAAAGCCTTTCTCGGAGATTTCCAGGAATCCGGACCCGAATTCGGCCGTCGTGGCGCTGGGCGCGTTGCTCATAGGATTTTTCTGTGCAAAAGTACGAAGGTCCTGTTTGAACTACCCCTAATTGTCAAGTTCGCTTGAATTCAGAACTTTTGGAGGACCGCCGCGGATTCACACTTCTGACTGCTCTGCGAGAAACCGCGCACTGACGGTCAGACCTTCAACACCCCCATTCTCAGCCCAACCCCCCCGGAATGCACCTTCTTTGTTCACCCCCCCCGCCCGGCGCAACGATGTGAGCTCGGTAGGGCGAGGCAGCCCGCAAGCATGCGGGCCAGCCCGCTGTTGTTCTGACTCCTGCCGAGCCGCGACATTCCCCTCACCGTTGCCACCCCGCCCTCCCAACTCACCACTCCCAACTCACCACTCCCAACTCATCACTCACAACTCATCACTCACAACTCAAAACTCATAACTGTCCCTACCCTCCCACCTCCGCCTTTGCCTCCGCCGCCAGCGCCGTGCTCAAATACCGCTCCCCGGTCGAACAGGCCACCGTCACGATCATTTTGCCCTTGTTTTCAGGCCGTTTGGCCACCTGGATCGCCGCCACCACGTTGGCCCCCGTGCTGATGCCCACCAGCAAACCCTCTTCTTTGGCCAGTCGCCGGGCCATCACGAATGCCTCATCGTTGCTTACCTGCACACATTCACAGATTTGCCCGTTCCCCTTGCTGTCCTTCAGATGCAGGTTCTTGGGCACGAAACCCGCCCCGGTCCCCTGGATCTTGTGCGGCCCCGGCTTCACCGGCTGGCCCGCCAGCGTCTGGGATATCACCGGCGAATCCTTCGGCTCGACCGCTATGGCCTGGAACGACGCCTTGCGCGGCTTGATCGCCTCCACGCAACCGGTAATGGTGCCGCCGGTCCCCACCGCCGAAACCAGAATATCCACTTTGCCATCCGTGTCCGCCCAGATTTCCTCGGCCGTGGTCTTCTTGTGGATTTCGGGATTGGCCGGGTTGTCGAACTGTTGCGGAATCCACGCGTTGGGCGTTTCCAATTTGAGCTGTTCGGCCCGCGCGATCGCCCCTTTCATCCCCTCCGCCCCGGGCGTCAGCACCAGTTTGGCCCCCAGCATCGCCAGCAACGTTCGCCGTTCCAGCGACATCGTGTCCGGCATCGTGAGGATGATCTTGTAACCCTTGGCCGCCGCCACAAACGCCAGCGCGATCCCCGTGTTCCCGCTCGTCGGTTCGATGATCACCGTGTTGCTCTTCAAAATCCCCTGCTTTTCCGCCTCCTCGATCATCGCCATCCCGATTCGGTCCTTCACGCTTCCCAGCGGATTGAAAAACTCGCACTTGAGCAGTATCGTGGCGTCCAGCCCGGCCGTGACTTTGTTCAGGCGCACCAACGGCGTGTGGCCCACGGTTTCGACAATGTTGTTAAAGATGTGTGCCATAGTAATGATTGATTGTGGTT
Source organism: Verrucomicrobiota bacterium (assembly GCA_050015895.1). Classification (GTDB taxonomy): domain Bacteria; phylum Verrucomicrobiota; class Verrucomicrobiia; order Limisphaerales; family Palsa-1400; genus JBEKOF01. Next base: position 363 of record JBEKAN010000485.1, on the reverse strand, counting down.
TATCTCGTTATACTGTCTCTACCCTAAGTTTCCACGCCAATATCGCCAAATCCCTCCACAAACGCAAGATTTTTTTTCCGTCCTACTTTTGGCGCGGCACATCTTGCCACCACCACGCTGCGATATGCCAATTCCCTTGCGGCAGGGCGAGACTCTTCGCACCGTTGGTGCGCTTCCGTAATTTGTTCTGTCTGCGAGCCGTGACATTTCCTCTCCCCGAATTGTTGCTTCCAGGGTGGTGGTGCCGAGATGCGCCCCTGTTGGCTCAATATGCCAATTCCCTCGCCCCGCGCAGCGGGGAGAGGGTCAGGGAGAGGGGTTCGTTCAATCCCGTGGTGGGTAGTGCCGAGATGCGCCCCTGTT
>JBEKAN010000484.1:0-3150 GCA_050015895.1 Verrucomicrobiota bacterium | reverse complement strand
TGAGGCGGGCAAAAAACGGATTCGTAAACCCTTGTAAATCAGCACTTTACAGAAGCGATTATTTGACCTGGGAGGAATCGGGGGGTGTGACGGGTCGATCCGTGAAAATGGATGGCCCATATCGAATTGTGGGAGGTCGTTTCTTGGGGACCCGCTGTAAAAATTTTCGACGTTTTGCATTATGTGTGATGGAGAAGGCTGGGGGGAGAGTCGAGAGGACCCTCCCCCCAGTTTGAATTTACGCCGCCACAGGGGCCGTCTGCTTGACAGGCGCATACCTGTCAAACACAACGCGGCCGAGGTGGTTTTTCTCGTAAACCACGACCACCGGTTTGTTGAGGACCAGGGTCTTGGAGAACCCGGCCAATTGGGCCGGCGTCAATGGGGTTTCAAGGAAGGACTCCATTTGCTTCTTGAACTCGGACTTGCCGCGACCGCGGGGGAGCAGGTTGAACCGGTGGGTAACCTGATAAGGCTGGCCGTTGTCGTCCTTCTCCTCCAGTTGGGTGACCAAACACAGGTCGTTTCGGGGATCGCCGTTGCTCGCTGGCTCCGTCTCCAGCCTCATATCGACGAACCGTCCGGGCTTGAGGCCAGCGGTCGGTTGATACACCAAGGGCTGAATGACGAAGGTGTCGTCATTGTTGCCGGCACTGATTGCCGTAGTGGTATTAACATTTTTCATAACTTGTCCTTCCCCTTTAATGCCGGCGGGCTGAGACAGACTTCCGGTTTGGCCTACGTTCCGATCCAATTGGGACCGCAGGCCGAATCCCAATCGGAAATGGTCATGCCGCGGTGTCAAAAATCGGCTCCAGTTCGAGCGGCAGGACAAATTCACCGGTCATTTGCCGCGAAACCAGATCCCAAGTGGCATAAAGCAGGCAAGGGTTTTCCCGAAGATGCGACGCCGCGGGAAGGCTCAAGATGAAGTCGATGGCCTCGTACTTGGGCACACCACGCCAATTGAGTTGCGAGAGTGCCTTGACGGCGCTGGCCGCGGCGTGTTTTGGGTTCCACGGCAGGGCCTTGAGGGGCTCCTGCCAACAGTTCGATGGGATGTTTGTGTTTGTTTGCATAAAATCATTGGTTGGAGGTTTTCGCCAGATAGGCCAAAATCGATTGCCTGGTGATTCGCAGGTGACGCAGGCCCTTCGAGGCGGACAATAAGTTGCGGTCGACCAGCCGACGGACCGATTTTTCCGAGCATCGCAACACGAGCGCGGTTTCCGCTAAGGTATTGACGAAGTGCGGCAGATCATCTGGAAAACTCTTGGCAACGGCGCCATAGGAAGGCGCCTGCCCGGGCGGCGTCGCCACAGCCGGCAGATCGGCCGCAATCTTGTTGACGGCGTCCGCGTGTGGGAGATCGGGCGCGGGCGGCACTGCCGCGACCGGAAAATCGGCCGATAAATTATTGACGGCGGCCGCACAGGGGAGTTCCGGCGCAGGGGCCGCAGGTGCAACTGGCGCAACCTGGTTACCCCAGTTGCCGGATCCTTCCTGGCCGTTTTTCGTTGTCGCCTTTATTTTCATTTGTTAATTTCTTTCGATCAGCAATGACGGTTTCTTTCGTTGCGGGTAAGATACGGGAGAACGTTTGTAAGTGCCTAATGCTTAAGATGATACGTACTGATAAGAACTAATAATTTACTGGAAATTACTTGAAAAAAAACGAATCCAGAAGAGATCCACGCCCTCTCTCGACGAGAGTTACTGACCTTCGCGTTAGGAAGGGCTTGGCGAAGAAGGGAATTGAAGGAATCTCTGCGAGCAGTATGCAGAAACTTGAAAATGAAGGCTGGGTTCCGTCAAAGAAAACGCTCGCAAAATTGGCTAAGGCACTCGGGGACAAGAGCACTGATTTACTACCGGAGTTCATTAAACTCGCCGATTTGCAGAAGAGTCAGACGCCTCGACCACGCGAACTGACGCAACCAAGTCCTGGCCTCACACCCAACAACCTCCCTTCCCGAACCACAGCCGTAAAGCCAGCCGAACCCAAAGGTGAAATTCCGGGGATGTCATTGCCTGCGCAGCAGGCGACGGAAATGAATCCACCGCTGAAATCTGGTTTTGCCTATCAAGCTCTCCAAATCGAGCCCAAGGCTATTTTGACACTTCACCAACTGCCGCCGGCGCCGGCAGCGTTCACCGGACGCGAGGAGGAGTTGCGCGACCTGGAAAAGGCGCTGGCGAAGCAGGGCAACATTGGCGCGGCGATTTCGGCGTCGGGAGCGCGGATTCTGGGGATGGGTGGTGTTGGCAAAACGGCGCTGGCCACAGTGTTGGCCCACCGGCTCAAGGACAAATATCCTGACGCCCAGATCTGCCTGAATCTGCGCGGCTTTGACCAAACGGACCGCAAACCGATGCTGCCGGCTGAAGCCATGCAGACAGTCATTCACGCCTTTCAACCGGAATTCAAAGTGTCGGAAACGCCGGAAGAATTGTCGCCGGAAGAATTGTCAGCCACCTACAATTCCGTGCTCAACGATGCCGGGCGTGTGCTGCTGTTTCTGGACAATGCCGCCAACGCCGAACAGATCCATCTGCTCTTACCGCCATCGAATTGCGTCCTCTTGGTCACCTCCCGCAATCAATTCTCCCTACCCGGACTGGTGACGCGAAACATTGATTGTCTGCCTCCTGAAAAATCGCAAGACCTGCTGCTAAAGCTGGCCCCGCGCATCAAAAGGCATGAATCCGACGCCGCCGAGCTCTGCGGCCATCTTCCGCTGGCCTTGGAGGTCTTCGCCGGCGTGGTCAGCGAGAAGACGTTGCATCCGGTGAAGGAATTGGTGGCCAGGCTTCGGACGCACGAAATGAAGCTTGGCAAAGTGGAAGCCTCCTTCCAAGTCAGTTACGACCTGTTGGAAGAACCGTTGCGCCGCTACTGGAGGTTGCTGAGCATTTTTCCGGCGAGTTTTGATCTGCCCGCCGCCGCTGAGATTTGGGATGCAACGATGGACGTGTCGCGTGAATTCATGGAGGCGCTTTTGAAAGGGAGTCTAGTGGAGCCTGATGAAGCGAGAGTAGTGGAGCCAGATGGAGCGAGAGCGCGGTTTCGCCTGCATGATTTGGTGCGCCAGTTTTGCAACGGCAAACTGAACGATGCGGATCGTGGCGCTGCGTTTGTGCGCTGGCTCA
>JBEKAN010000483.1:0-3160 GCA_050015895.1 Verrucomicrobiota bacterium | reverse complement strand
ACCGGCCAGATTGTGGTAGGGCGAGGCTCCTGCCGAGCCAGGGCGTCAAGAAAATCAGATTATTAAAACACGCTGTCAGAGCCACTGCAGCAGTTTCTTGATCTCGTTCAAACGGGCGGCGGGGGTGGTTCGTTTGAGACGGGGAAACTTCCCGTCCATCATGATGTAATCATGGTTGCGGGTGAGCATCAGTTTCTCCCCCTTGGTTTCGATGGCGCTCACGTTTCGTTCGGCGGCCAGGAGCTTTAGCTCCGTGGTCTTCAGGAGCAGCTCCGCCGACGCCGGCAGGGGGCCGAATCGGTCCCGCAGTTCGTTTCTCAGCTCGCGCAGCGCGTTGCCGTCGGCGGCTTGGGCAAGCTTGCGGTGCATGGCGATGCGATGCTGGGCCTGCGCGATGTAGGCCGCGGGCAGCGTCGCGACGGCTTTGGGGAATGACGCCGCCTTTGCAGGCTCCTCCGCTCCGGGTTGGGCGGGGTGGGCGGCCCAAGTCCCCACTTCCCTCGGAACTTGGATGTCCGGCGCGGCAATCCCGGCTTTGGGGGAAGGCGGCGGCGTCCGGGTTCCTCCGCGCGCCTCCTGGGGCTGGGTCAGGAAATCCAGGCGCAATTCCACTTCGACGCGCGGTTTGATTTTCTCCCCTTTGAGGTTGCTGACGCTTTGTTGCAGCAGTTGGCAGTAAAGTTCGAAGCCCACTGCGGCGATATGGCCGCTCTGCTCCGCGCCCAGCAGGTTCCCCGCGCCGCGGATTTCCAGGTCGCGCATGGCGATCCGGAACCCGCTGCCCAGGGTCGAGTACTGTTTGATCGCGCTGATCCGCTTGCGGGCCTCGACCAGAAGTCCCGCGTGGCGCGGCAGCAGCAGATAGGCGTAGGCCTGGTGCTTGTAACGGCCCACCCGCCCGCGCAGTTGGTACAAATCGCTCAATCCAAAACGATCCGCCCGGTTTATGATGATCGTGTTCGCGTTGGGGATGTCCAGGCCGCTCTCAATTATGGTGGTGGAGAGCAACACGTCCACTTTCCCGTTCACGAATCCCGCCATCACCTCCTCCAGCTCCTCGCTCTCCATCTGCCCGTGCCCGACGCCGATGCGGGCTTGCGGAACCAGCGCGCGCAAACGATGGCCGACCGCCTCTATGTCCACGACCCGGTTGTGCAGATAAAATACCTGCCCGCCCCGGTTCAACTCCCGCTGGATCGCCTCGCGCACGGTCCGCTCGTCGTATTGGGCCACGATGGTTTCCACCGGCAGCCGGTCCTGCGGCGGTGTTTCGATCGTGCTCATGTCGCGCGCGCCGGCCAGCGCCAGATACAGCGTGCGCGGGATCGGCGTGGCCGTCAGGGTCAGCACATCCACGGTGGCGCGAAGTTGTTTGAATCTTTCCTTGTGCAGTACTCCGAAGCGCTGCTCCTCGTCAATGACCACAAGGCCCAAATCCTTGAACGCGATGTCGCCTTGCAACAGCCGGTGCGTCCCGATGACTATGTCCACCGGGCCGGCCGCCAGTTGGCGGATCACCGCGGCCTGCTGGCGTCCGGTGCGAAAGCGGGAAAGCATCTCGATCCGCAGCGGATAATCGGCCATGCGCTCCCGGAAGGTGTTGTAATGCTGCTGCGCCAGTATGGTCGTGGGCGCCAGCACCGCCACTTGCTTGCCGCCCAGCGCCGCCTTGAACGCCGCCCGAAGGGCGACCTCCGTTTTGCCGTATCCCACATCCCCGCAAATCAGCCGGTCCATCGGCCGCGGCGCTTCCATGTCCTTTTTCGTCGCCTCAATGGCACGCATTTGGTCCGGCGTCTCCTCATAGACGAAGCTGTTCTCGAACTCGCACTGCCATCCGTCGTCCGCGGGAAAGGCGTGGCCCGGCTGCGAATCGCGGATGGCGTGGATGGCCAGCATCTCGCTGGCCAGATCGCGCACCGCCCTTTCCGCCTGGGCCTTGGTCTTGGCCCACCGCGCACCGCCCAGCTTGTTGAGCGGCGGGCGCGCCTTGCCCGCCCCGACGTATTTGCTCACCAGATGCGACTCGCTCACCGGCACATAGAGTTTGGGCGATGGCTGCTCCCAATCCCCACCCCGATATTCGATCACCAGACACTCCTCCCCGGTGAGCGGGGAGCACTGCCGGGATGGCGCCACCTTCAATCCCAAATACCGCCCGATCCCGTGCTGCAGATGTACCACGTAATCCCCCTCCTCCAATTCCGTGAAATTGATGTCCAACAACGACCGGCCCGTCTGGGCGTGGGGCGACTTGAGGCGGCGCGGGCGTTGCACCTTGTACCGCCCAAAAATCTCCGCGTCGGTCACCACCACCAGTTTGGCCGCCTCGAAGAGAAACCCCCGCGCCAGCGAGCCAATGCGGATTTGCAGCCCCCCGGTGTTGCCCAGCCCGTACTCCCACCAAACCTCCTCGAACCGCTGCCGCTCGCCCTGGTTGTTGCAGAAAACCACCACCCCATAACCCTGCCGCGCCCATCGGTGCAACTGCCCGAAAAACTCCTTGCGCTGCGCCTCCGCGATGTGTGCCTCCGGCGGCCGGTCCCCTATGGGCCGGAAAATCTCCAGTCCCTGAATGCGCAGGGCGGGGGCGCGGGGCGCGGTTGCGATCCCGAGTTTCTCCAAGTCCTCCAGCACAAAGTTCTCCAATTCGCCCGCGGATACCGTCACCATGCCCCGCCGCGCCAGATCGTCTTGGAACTCCCGCCAGCGTATCAGGAATGGGTTCTCCGCCTGGACTTGCGATTCGTGACGGTCCGCCTGGTCGCGCAACAGCTCCGGCTCGCACAGCAGAAAAATCGCGCCCGGCGCCAGATAATCCAGCAGGCTGGCGGCTCGAACCCCATCCGCCCCGTCCCGCGCCGCGGCCTGCTTCAACAACCCCAGTTCGCCGCCGGGCGGGAGCAGGATCTCCGAGATTTCCTCGCGCGAAATCTGGCTCAGCGGATCGAAGTGCCGCAACGATTCCAGCTCCTCCCCGAAAAATTCCAGCCGGACCGGGAAGCGGCTGGTCAGGGGCCACACATCCACTATGCCGCCGCGCAGTGAAATGTCCCCTTTCTGCGCGACCTGGGCTTCCGGCTCGTAACCCTGCCCCTCCAGCCATTCAATCAAATCCAGCGGGTCGGCCCGATGGCCCTTGCGCAGCCGGCGCGTGCGC
>JBEKAN010000482.1:0-3169 GCA_050015895.1 Verrucomicrobiota bacterium | reverse complement strand
CGACGGCGCGTTGTCCCCCGGCGGCGGGGCGGTGGGCGCGCTGACCTTCAGCAACGGGCTCACCCTGGCGGCGGGGAGCACGAACATCTTCAAGATCGTCTCCTCGCCCTTGACCAACGATGTCGTCGTGGTGCTGGGCGCTCTGACCAACGGCGGCACGCTGCTGGTGACCAACATCGGGCTGGCCCCGCTGGCCGGGAACCAGAGCTTCCAACTCTTCAGCGCCGCCAGGTACAATGGTGTGTTCGCGCAAGTCCTGTTGCCGTCCCTGCCTTTGGGGCTGGGCTGGAACACCAACCAGATCAACACCGCCGGCCTGTTGACCATCGTCGTGACCAACCAGCCCTTCTTCCAACCCCTGGGCATTTCGAGCGGGGGTCTGGTTTTCCTTGGGGGCGACGGAGTGGCCGACGCCCCTTATTATCTTCTCACCTCCACCAACCCGGCGGCCCCGTTGAGCAACTGGACCCCAGTGGTGACGAACTTCTTTGACGCCGGCGGCGACTTCAACTTCACCAACCCGCCGGACCCCACCGAGCCGGAGCAGTTCTTTATCCTCGAATTGCCATAGAAATGGGTAATCATGGGTGCTCATGTGGAATCGAGCATGACTGACACGGAGAAACTGTTGCGCGAACTCATTGCGCTGCCCAGCGTGAACCCGGCGTTTTTGCCGGCCAACGATCCGCGCGCCGGTGAAAAGCGGGTGGCGGAATTCCTGGCGGCCACTGCCGCCCAGGCGGGATTGGATGTGTGTTTTCAAAGTGTGCTGCCGGGGCGGGCGAACCTGATCGCCACGCTGCGGGCGGGGGGGAGGGCCAGGCGGCGGATTCTCCTGGCGCCGCACCTGGACACCGTGCCGGCCGCCGCCGAGGAACAGTATGCGCCGCGTGTCCAGAACGGCCGGGTTTACGGACGCGGGGCGTGCGACACCAAAGGGTCGGCAGCCGCGATGCTCACGGCCCTGCGCCAACTGGCCGCCGGCGGCCCGCGACCGGCTGAGACGGAGATAGTTTTCGCCGGGTTGGTGGACGAGGAACAGGCCCAGGCCGGCTCGCGCTCGCTGGCGGCGGGCGGCATGAAAGCCGATCTGGCCATCGTGGGGGAACCGACCCGGTTGCAAATTGTCACCGCGCACAAAGGGACTCTCTGGCTGGATTTGGAAACCCGCGGGAAAGCCGCGCACGGCGCGCGACCGGAGCTGGGGCGGAACGCCATCCATGAAATGGCGAGGGTCGTCTGCCTGCTGGAAACCGTCTATGCGCGGGGTCTGCGCCGCAGAAGGCACCCGCTGCTGGGGCACGGGACGGTGAACGTGGGGGTGATCGCCGGGGGCGCGCAGCCGAACATCGTGCCGGATTTTTGCCGGACCCGGGTGGACCGCCGGACGCTGCCGGGGGAAACGGGCCGGAGCGCGCGGGCCGAATTGAGGTCGTTCTTGCGCGCCCACAAACTGCGGGTCCGGGTGGCGGAGGAGAAGCAATCGGCGTGTCTGCCGATGGAAACGGACGCGCGGCTGCCGCTGGTGCGGCGGTTTTTCCAAGTCGCCGGCCAGAAGAAGGCGGCGGGGGTGGATTACTTCTGCGACGCCTCGGTGCTGGCGGCGGCGGGGATTCCCAGCGTGGTGTTCGGCCCCGGCGACATTGCCCAGGCGCACACGGCCGACGAGTGGATCGCGCGCGGGTCGTTGGAGGAGGCGACGGCGCTGCTGACCCGGTTTTTGCGGTCGCTGCCATAAATCCAATCCATGAGTTCCACGCACAAGTCCTCGTTCTTTCGCCAAAGCGGCTGGATGGTGGTGACGACGTTCATCGGGGGCATCTTCATGGTGGGAGTCCAGGTCCTCGCGATCCGGATGAGGAAGACGGACTTCAACAACTTTGTGGCGCTGCTTGGACTGCTGGTGGTTTTTGGGGGGGTGCCGGCGGCGGCCCTGCAGACGATTTTCGCGCAGCAGGCCGCGGCGGCTGTGACCGGCGAAAAGAGGGCGGATTTGACCGCGACTGCGCGCGCCCTTCTGCGGAGCACGTTTATATTCTGGCTTGTGGTCGCGGGCCTGGCGCTGATTTTCGTGGGGCCGGTTTCCGCGGCGCTGGGGGTGAACAATCCGGCGGCGGTGCGCCTGGTGATGTTGTGTGTCCTGCCCTCCCTCTGGGGGCCGATCCTCAAAGGGTTGCTGCAAGGGGAGCACCGTTTCGCCCCGCTGGGCTGGCTGCTCATGCTGGAGGGGGTCGTCCGGATAGGCACTTTCGTTCTGCTGGTGATGATTCTCAAGGGCGGAGCGGCGGCGGGGTTTTGGGCGGTATTCACGGGCCTGTACCTGACGATGTCCATCGCGCTGTGGCTGACGCGGGAGGTGTGGAGTGGGAAAAGCACCGGGGCCTTCTCGTGGAGGGAATGGCTGGCGCGGGGCGCGCCGCTGACGATGGGGATGGGGGCGTATGTCTTCATGACCCGCCTGGACAACGTGTTCACCAAGAGCCTTTTTTATGATGCGGACAGTGTGAAGTTGTACAACTGCGCGATGTTCATGGGATTTGCGATCACGCAGTTCATCTCGCCGATCACGGCGGTGATGTTCCCAACCATCGTGAGGAATCTGGCGCTTTCCAAGAAGACCGACGCATTGGCGCTGACGCTGGCGGTGACGGGCGGTTTTGGTTGTCTGGCGGCGGTGGGATGCACGGTGTTTCCAAAATTGCCGCTGGCGATACTGCATTTCGACCCTGGGGCCGCGCCGCTGGTGCCGTGGTTCGCGTGGGCGGTGCTGCCGCTGACCCTGGCCTACGTGCTGATCCAGAACTTGCTGGCGCAGGGACGATACGCAGCGGCCCCGTGGCTCATTTTGGTTCCGGTTTTGTACGGGCTGACGCTGATGGCGCAGGGTCCCGCGCTGGTGAGAATGTTCGATTCCCACCCGTTCGACGCGTTTGAAAGGGTGATACAAACCCTGGGGTTGTTTTGTCTCCTGTTGTTCGCCGTGGCGGGCTGGTTCACGTGGCGCAGGCCCTCCAGCCCGAGGCCGGCGGGGGCGGGCATTTGATCCACGACTTGCCATTTGGAGGCATGGGGATGTCATTTAATGGGCTCGGATTCCTCGGATTGGGTCGGATTCACCCGGATTGGCTGGTCTGGAGCAGGCCGGAGGCTGCTCGCGGCTGGACGCGGA
>JBEKAN010000481.1:0-3185 GCA_050015895.1 Verrucomicrobiota bacterium | reverse complement strand
CGTCTCACCCCTTCCGCCAGTCCCCGACGCCACACCTCCGGCTCCCGAAGCGGCTGTCTGGCAGTGTCCTCGCTGTCAGGGGCCAATGCACGTCGTCGAGCGGCTAACCGCCAAGCAGATTCTGCGGGTGGAACAACGGCGGGTCTGCTTCCTTGATAGCTCGTTACGACAGGTCCAGCGTGGCGCTTGTTCCGCGTGGTCCAACACGCCTACTGGGCGTGTGCCCGTACCGCGCAAAGACGCCACTCCCGCCCTCGAACGCGAGGTCCAACGAAAGCCATTCACCCCATCAGAACGCCAAGACAACCAGACCCTGGCGAAGGGCATCTAGGTCTCTGACCGCCTAAAAAGATTCTAAACAAACAATTCCATTCGGAAATGTTTTGGCGCATACTGGGGGTATGGGTCGTCCACCCCTGAGCATCGAAGTCACACAGAAGGACCAGAAAGAACTCGCCAAGCTGCTAAGTGGCGGCGTCCAGCAGGTTCGGGTCGTGCTGCGCGCCTTGGCGCTGCTGCAACTGGCCAAGGGCGCCAGCGCACCACGGATTTCCAGCGTGGTCCCCCTCACTCCTCAGGCCATTCGCAAACTCGGCCATCGGTACCAGCAAGGCGGCCTCGAACCTGCGCTCTACGAAAAGCAGCGTCCTGGCGCGGCGGCCGTGCTCGACCACAGCCAAAGACAACGGATCATCGCCATGGTGTGCAGCGACCCGCCCGAAGGCCGCGCCCGCTGGACCGTGCGACTGGTGGCGCAGGAAGCTGTAAAGCGGCGACTGGTTCCCCGCGTGGGAAGGGAAACCATCCGGATTCTGCTCCTCGACCACGATCTCAAGCCGTGGCGGGAAAAAAATGTGGTGCGCGGCCGAACTCAATGACGAGTACATCGCCAAGATGGAAGACGTGCTGGAGACGTACGAAAAACCGTACCATCCCGCCGAACCGGTGGTGTGCTTGGATGAGAAACCGGTCACGCTGCATGCCGATGTCCGGCCCGCCACCCCAGCCGTACCGGGACGGGAAGCGCGCCAGGATAGCGAGTACGAACGCCGCGGTACGGCCAATGTTTTCTGTGCGGTAGAGCCGAAGGTGGGCCGGCATTTCACCTTCCCTACGCCGGATCGATCGGCCTTCGAGTTCGCACGAGTTGCCTGCTAACTGGCGATGGAATATCCGGACGCTGAGACCATCCACCTGGTCATGGATAACCTCAACATTCACCGCCGCAAGTCGTTGACGGATGTTTTCGGGACGGAGATCGGCAACGAGATCTGGGGCCGATTCACGCTGCACTTCACCCCCACCCATGGAAGTTGGCTCAATCAGGCGGAAATCGAAATCGGCCTCTTCTCGCGGCAATGCCTCGGCGCCCGAAGAATCCCGGATCTCAAGACGCTACGCCGCGAGAGCCGGGCGTGGAATCGCCGCATGAACCGCGATCGCATCAAGATCAATTGGAAGTTCGACCGCCGTGCCGCCCGTCGCAAGTTCGGCTACAAAAGGAAATCTTTCACGCGGTCAGAGACCTAGCGGCCGGGAAATACGCCCTGTATTCACCCGACTCACTTCACGAGGCCGACATTGTGTTCGGCGTCCCTTCACATGGCCGGGAGGCGACTGTGCTTGCATTTGAGGTTGCGCGAAGGGAAAGTGTTGTTCCGAGGGCGGTCCCTTCGCCTGCTGCCGATCTTCGCCAATCGAAACCGACTGGTGGTGCGCTCTACTTGGCCAGAGCCGACCATACGATGACCGTTGTCGATCCTGAAGTGGCACTCTTCCGTTGGCTGATTGGCAATAGAAAAGCGGTCGACCTTGATGGTCCGAAAGCCGCCAACCGATTCACCCAACAGGACAAAACTACGGTCCTGGTGAGCACGCCAGTGGTGGGCTGGCAATACACCAAATCCTACAAGATACTCGGTCTCGAAGTTAAGAATGGCAAGAGGACGGTCGTGCTTCACATCACGGCTGGGATTAACTGCTCTATCAAGGGGGTGGGTGCGGAGGGAAAGTTCGCACAAATAATTCCGGAAGCTGATTTGAACCTGGGTGAGTACGCGTTCATCAACACCGATATTACAGTGCAGCCTAGTGTCCTGAGTTACAAGTTCATTGACGAATTTTGGCATTTATCAGACCGTTAAATGCCATCAGAGCAAATAGAACCGCCCACCACACGACGGAGACTTGTGAAATGAATTTCTAACTCATGACACTAGCGGATCCTTAAGGTTAGCGATACTGACATTCGGTGTTGACCCTTAGCGCAAAGAAGAAACAGCCCGTTTCGACGCACCCAGAGCAAAAGGCAGGTAGAAGCAACAGCAACAAAACGCTGCCTTGCCCTGCTTTGGCAGAGAGCCTCGACGTCTGCATTCCCAGACCGGTGACATTCACTGCACGATCAACCCCAGATATGGAGGTCTTTCTCGGCCCAAAACAACGTTGCCGGCCGGCCGCGGAAGTCGCCCATTTTGAGCATATTTCGTAGCGGAGATCACGAGCGTGCGCCCCAAGCGATCGTCGAGAGCGTCCGTCGCCACTCGCCGTCGACAGCAGTCTTTTGCCGCCCTTGGGAGAGGATACCCCTCGCGCGGATCGAGGCGAGCGATCCGAACAGGCGCCAGAGCACCGATGCTGGCGGGGCAGGCGGCGCTTGCCTGCTGACAGATCGTGCCTGCACCGTTCTCAACCGTGGGAACGGCCCAACGCGGGTGGGCAGGCGGCACCGCCCGCCCCACCAATCTGCACAACCCGGGTGCATGGGCAGTTGAAGCGCCCTGGCACGCCTGATTCCGGCAAGAAAATGCAGAAACTGCAGCAACCGGCCGGGAGGCCGACCTGCGGGCAGATTTGCCGGCCCGACAATCTATGGGGAAGCGATCAGCCCCAAGGAACCCAGCCGAGCGCCGGTCCCCCCTTGGTCCCGGTAGTCCGAGTTCTTCCCCTGCGTCCTTCCGGCTAGAATGAAAAAAGTGCCCTACGATCTCATCGTTATCGGGAGCGGCCCGGGCGGCTACTCCGCAGCCATTCGCGCCGGCCAGTACGGTCTCAAGACGGCGCTGGTCGAAAAACAGGCTCGGCTGGGCGGGACCTGCCTGCTGGTGGGGTGCATCCCCACCAAGGCCCTGCTCCACACCGCCGATGTCTGGCAGCGCTTCATCCACTCCGATCAAGAAGGCATT
>JBEKAN010000480.1:0-3215 GCA_050015895.1 Verrucomicrobiota bacterium | reverse complement strand
CCCCTCGTCCCGCAGGAAACCCCCAATCAAGGTCAATCAAGGTTAATGAAGGTTAATGAAGGTTAATTTAACCAAAAAAACATCCCCCCATGCCTCCAAATGGCAAAAAATGCAAAGTCGCGCGCCATCTCCCAACCCGGGTTGGCGCTTTGGCTCCGTCTCGTTGCGCCGCTTGCACGGGTCGCGTGCCATCCCGCCTCCCGGTTCCCCGTCGCCCCTCGCAGGACCGCAACAGCCCCTTGCCAATGGCATCCGGGCGGCGTATCGTGGAATACGATTATGTGTCGTTTAATCTGGCTTAATCTATGAAACGTCGCGCCTTTTACTGGCTCCTGCTCCCTCTCTTGGCGGCCAACCTCTTTTTTGGCGCGCGGGTTTATCTCTTCTCCGCGCAGGCCGCCCCGGCCAAGGACAACCCCTACGAAAACTACAAGCTCCTGGCCGACGTCATGGAGAAAGTGCGCGCCGAATATGTGGACGGCGACAAGCTCTCCTATCAGGACCTCATCCACGCCGCCCTCAAGGGCATGATCGGCTCCCTGGACCCCCACAGCGAATTCATGGAGCCAACCCGCTTTGACAACTTGAAACAGCAGACCGAGGGCGAGTTCGGCGGCATCGGCATCATTGTCGAAATGGGCGGCGACAAACTGCTCACCGTCGTCACCCCCATGCCGGACACTCCCGGCTACCGCGCGGGCATTCTGCCCGGCGACAAAATCATCAAGATCAACGACAAGAGCACCGAAAAGCTTGGCTTGGAGGACGCCGTCGGGCTGCTTCGCGGCGAGCCGGGCACCAAGGTCTCCATCACCATCCACCGCCCCGCCACCGGCGAGACCAAAAAATACGACCTGGAACGCGCCGTGGTCAAGGTCCCCACCGTCCAGGACATCAATGACAAACAGGAGTTTCCGCTCGGCGACCACGGCATCGGCTACATCCGCCTCAATGAATTCGGCGAAAAAACCGCCGACGACCTCCAGTCCGCCCTGGAGGATTTGACCCGCCAGGGGATGAAGGCGCTGATCCTGGATTTGCGCAACAATCCCGGCGGCTTGCTCGATCAGGCCGAGGCGGTCTGCGAGCAGTTCCTGCCCAGGGGCACCCCGGTCGTCTCCACCGAGGGCCGCGGCCCCAAGACCAGCTACCTGGCCCGCAGCCGCGGCAGGCGCATTGATCTGCCCCTGGTCGTGCTCGTCAATTCCGGCAGCGCCAGCGCCGCGGAAATTGTCGCCGGCTGCCTCCAGGACGAGCAGCCCCTCACCCATGCCATCCTCGTCGGCGAGCAGACCTTCGGCAAAGGCTCGGTCCAGAGCATTTTCCCCTTGTCCGACGGCTCCGCCTTGAAGCTGACCACCGCCAAGTATTACACCCCCAGCCACAAGGTCATCCACGAGCGCGGCATCACCCCGGATATTTTCGTGCCCCTCACCACGCAGGAGGAAACCGACCTGCGTTTGAAACATTCCCCGGGTTCCTTGCAGGGTTTGGATGAGAAGACCCGCGAGCGGGTCCTCAACACCCATGACCGCCAGATGGAGCGGGCGGTGGATCTGCTCAAGGGCGTTCTGCTTTACTCCCAGCGCAACGCCGCCACCAAAGTCGCCACCGTCGCCGCCCCCTAGCGCCTCCTTCCAATGGAACCTCTGAGAGCGCGCCAGCCGCCCGGCGGGACACCCGAACCTTGAACTTGCTCGCCCTGGAAACCTCGTGCGACGAAACCGCCGCGGCGGTCGTCCGTGACGGCGCGGTGCTCTCCAACGTCATCGCCGCCCAAACGGCCCTCCACTCCGAATACGGCGGCGTTGTCCCCGAGCTGGCCACCCGCGAACATTTGCGCAACCTCCCGCCCGTCGCCCGCCAGGCCCTGGCCCGGGCCGGCCTGACAGCGGCGCAACTGGACGCGGTGGCGGCCACACAGGGGCCGGGACTGCCCAGCGCCCTGCTGGTGGGTTTGAAGGCCGCCCAAGCCCTGGCCTTCAGCCTGAGCAAACCCTTTTTGGGCATCCATCATCACGAGGCCCATCTCTATTCCCCCTGGATTTCCGCCCAGCCGCCCCGCGCAGACTTCGACCATTTCCAGCCCTCCGTCTCGCTCATCGTCAGCGGCGGCCACACTTTGCTGGTGCATGTCACGGCCGAATTTCACCACCGCGTCCTCGGCTCCACGGTGGATGACGCGGCGGGGGAATGTTTCGACAAGGTGGGCAAGCTCATCGGTCTGGCCTATCCGGCGGGGCCGGAGGTGGACCGCCTGGCCGCGCTGGGCAACGCCGCGGCACACCATTTCCCGCGCCCGCTCCTGAGCGATCCGGGCTATGATTTCAGCTTCTCCGGATTGAAAACCTCCGTGCGCTATTTCCTGGAAAAAAACCCGGCGCTGCTCGCCGATCCGGCCCGCCTGCGCGACCTGTGCGCCGGCGTCCAGGCGGCGATCGTGGAGGTTCTCACCGCCAAAACCATGCGGGCGGCGCGGCGGCTGGGGGTCGGCTGTGTCACGGCCTCCGGCGGCGTGGCCTGCAACAGCGCCCTGCGCCGCGAGTTGTCCCGCGCCTGCCAGCGCCACGCAATCCTCCTGCGCCTGGCCGAACCCAAATTCTCCACCGACAACGCCGCTATGATCGGCATCCTGGCCGAGCGCAAGCTCTTGGCCGGCGTCCCTCCCAGCCCGCTCGACGCGGACATTGAGCCAAGCTGGGCACTCCGACCATGCGCATAACTCCCCCTTGCCTCCATGCCACCTCTATTCCATCTTCTTCGACGATGAATTTGCGGAATGATCTGCTGCAGGGCATCGAACGGTTTCTCGAGCTCCTGCCCGTCGAGACGCGCCGGCGCGGACTCGGCTATCACACGGGCGGCAACGTGCATCAGTTGGAGTGTGTCGAACCGGATCGCCTTTACACGGCGGTCGTGCGCGGCAGTTGGGATTACGAAGTGGAGTTGGAGTTTGCCGGCAATGTGTGGGTGTCCAAGTGTTCGTGTCCGATGCAATATGACTGCAAACACGCGGTGGCGGCGATTCTCGAATTGCGCCAGCGCGCCACGGGGGGCGCGGGCGCGCCCTCCTCCCTCACCCAGAAGCGGAATCGCCAGCCTCCCCGCGCCATGGAGCCGCCGCGCTTGCCGCTGCACCTCCGGCTGGTTGAAAATCTCGGACGCGAACTCCGGCCCGACGAAGAGGCGTTTGTCGGGCGGATCCAGAACTTTCA
>JBEKAN010000479.1:0-3247 GCA_050015895.1 Verrucomicrobiota bacterium | reverse complement strand
GTCGTCGCCGGACCCAAAAATCGAGGGGCCAAGAAGTCCGCGCACCACCTCCGCGCCCCGCGCCACCAGCGCGGCGGCGGAGGGGCCGCGCGCGGCCAGACGGACATCCACTTCGCCGACGCGGGCGCAGTAGGCAATTTTCAACCCGTCGCGGACCAAAGGCCGCAATGGTCCGGCAATTTTTTCCTCCACCACCGACTCGCCCATTCCCGTGATTTTGAGGGTGCGGTGGACGAATTTTATTGACAGCGGGAATTCGCGGCGCAGGAGGGGGACGACGGATTGCGCGAACATGGGCCGCAGTTCTCGCGGAGGGCCGGGCAGGAGAATGAGCCATTTGCCGGCGGCCTTCATGGCCAGGCCGGGGGCGGTGCCGTTTGGATTGGGGAGGACGGCCGCCCCTTCGGGAACCAGGGCCTGAACCCGCGCGCTGGCGGGCATCGGGCGTTTGCGCGCGGCGAAGTACCGTTCAATCCGGGACAAGGTGGCGGGATGGAGGACAAGCGGGCGCCGGAGCAATCGCGCGGCGCAGTCGCGGGTCAGGTCGTCGCCGGTCGGCCCCAGACCGCCGGTGGCGATGACCAAATCCGCGCGGGCCAAGCTCTGGCGAAGGGCGGCTTGGATTTGCCGGCTGGCGTCGGGGACGCAAACCTGGCGGGAAACCTCGCAGCCCAAGTCGGAGAGCTGCCTGCCCAGCCATTGCTGGTGGGTATTGAGGACCAAGCCGAGCAGCAGCTCGGAGCCGGTGTTGATGATCTCGATGTTCATTACCCGTGAATCACCTTCTTTCGGATTTGACCCCTGTGGAGAGGGCTGTCGTTCTTATTTGGCCGAAACATTTTCGGTGGCTGCGATGGCGCGAAGCACCAGATGTTGCCTTTCAATCTCGCCGCGAAAGTCCCCAGGAATCCGCGCCCAATCCAGAACATCCACCAGCATCGGAAGATCGCTTTCGCCCAAGGCGTCGCGCAGGGCCCAGAGTTGCTTTTGCGGCTGGTTCAGGCTGGCCGGATTGCGCACCACGAGGTCCAGGTCGGAGCCGTCGTGTCCGCCGCCATTGACGCGACTGCCGTAAGCCCACACCTCGGCGCCGGGGGCGTGACGCCCCAAAATGTCAAGCAACAGGCGCAGGTGCTCTGGTTTGAGATCAAGTTTCAAATTATCTTGTCGCCAACGTCACCGGTGATGGTGGCGGCGCTTGACTTGGAGTTGGGCCAGGGAATTGGCCAGCGCGGCGTGAACGGTCGCGGTCTCCTCGTCGTCAATGTGCTCGGCCAGGCGGGCTTCGGCGCGGCGGCGGGCCTCCTCGGCCGCGCCTTCGTCAATTTGGTCGGCCGGGATGGCCATGTCTGTAAGAACGGCCACGTGGTCGCCGGTGATTTCGACGAAGCCGTCGCCCACGGCCAGAAAAATGTCCTGGCCCTCCTTGCGGACGACCAGTTCGCCGGGGACGAGCTGGGTCATCAGCGGCACATGCTGTGGATAGACGCCCATCTCGCCCTCCACACCGGGGAGTGTGACCATCTCCACGTCGCCGGAAAAGCTGACGGCGTTGGGGGTGACGATTTCCAGTTTGAGGGTCGCGGGCATCCGGGTCAGCCTTCCTTGATTTCGTCAATGCCGCCTTTCATGTAGAAAGCCTGCTCGCCGACGGCGTCGTGTTTGCCCTCCAGGATTTCCTTGAAGCCGCGGACGGTTTCGGCCACGGGGACTTGTTTGCCGGGCCGGCCGGTGAAGACTTCGGCCACGGTGAAGGGCTGGCTCAGGAAGCGCTGAATCTTGCGCGCGCGGGAGACGGTGGTTTTGTCCTCGGGCGAAAGCTCGTCCAGGCCGAGAATGGCGATGATGTCCTGCAAATCCTTGTAGCGCTGCAGGACGCGCTGGACGCCGCGGGCGACGGTGTAATGCTCCTGGCCGACGTTCTCCGGGGTCAGCGCGCGGGAGGTGGAGGCCAACGGGTCCACCGCCGGGAAGATGCCCAATTCCGCGATGGACCGCTCCAGCACAATGGTCGCGTCCAAGTGGGCGAAAGTGGTGGCGGGGGCGGGGTCGGTGAGGTCGTCGGCCGGGACATAGACGGCCTGGAAGGAGGTGATGGAGCCTTTTTTGGTGGAGGTGATGCGCTCCTGCAAGTCGCCCATTTCGGCGGCGAGGGTGGGCTGGTAGCCGACGGCGCTGGGAGTGCGGCCCAGCAGAGCGGAAACCTCGGACCCGGCCTGGGAGAAACGGAAGATGTTGTCAATAAAAAGCAGCACGTCCTGGTTCTTCTCGTCGCGGAAGTATTCGGTGATGGCCAGCCCGGAAAGGGCGACGCGGAGGCGGGCGCCCGGCGGCTCGTTCATCTGGCCATAGACCAGGGCGACTTTGGATTTGCCCAGGTCCTGCTGGTTGATGACGCCGGCTTCGGACATCTCGTGGTAGAGGTCGTTGCCCTCGCGGGTGCGCTCGCCCACGCCGGCGAAGACGGAATAGCCGCCGTGCTGTTTGGCGATGTTGTTGATCAGTTCCATGATGACGACGGTCTTGCCGACGCCCGCGCCGCCAAACGCGCCGACTTTGCCGCCTTTGAGAAAGGGGCAGATGAGGTCAATGACTTTGATGCCGGTGGTCAAAACCTGCGGGGAGGTGGATTGATCCACCAGAGGCGGGGCGGGGCGGTGGATGGGATAGCGTTTTTCGGCGTTGACGGGGCCGCGCTCGTCCACCGGGTCGCCGACGACGTTGAAGATGCGGCCCATGGTGCATTCGCCCACGGGCATGGAAATGTAGGCGCCGGTGTCGAAGACTTCGTAGCCGCGCTTGAGGCCCTCGGTGGAGCCCATGCAGACGGCGCGGACCCAGTTGTCGCCGAGGTGTTGTTCGACTTCCAGGGTTCGCTTGGTTTTGCCGAGGCCCGGCACGTCGAATTCGACGGTCAGGGCTTGGTAAATGCCGGGCAGGGGGTCCGGGAATTCGACATCCACGACCGGGCCGATGACTTGGACAATCTTGCCTTTGTTCATTGTGTGCTTCGGTTCAATTGCGCTGAGCGAACGCAGACTCTATGGAAAGCGGGCGGCGGAGTCAAGGGACAACGCGGATATGCGGGGCTGATTTGGCCCTGAAACGCCCTTGTTGATGGAAAAATAGCACGATTATGCACGATTGGACACGATTGGCCTTGATCGGCATGGCGGAAAGGGGGGATGGATTGGAGTTGGCCGGGGTCCATGCACTGCTCGGATTTTACATTTTTTGCCATGTGGGG
>JBEKAN010000478.1:0-3264 GCA_050015895.1 Verrucomicrobiota bacterium | reverse complement strand
GGATTGTGTCACATTGCGTTGTGCCTGGCCTTTC
The DNA here is from genome assembly GCA_050015895.1 of Verrucomicrobiota bacterium. Classification (GTDB taxonomy): domain Bacteria; phylum Verrucomicrobiota; class Verrucomicrobiia; order Limisphaerales; family Palsa-1400; genus JBEKOF01. The sequence goes on along the minus strand of JBEKAN010000478.1, from coordinate 3,230 downwards.
CCACCCATTTCTACCAGGGAGTGGTGGGCGCCTCCGCTGGAGTGTTCGGATTGATCGCAGCCTTTGCAATCAGCGCGCCCGAACAGCCCATCACAATGTTGGTTTACTTCTTCTTCCCCCTCACCTTCAAGGCCAAGTGGTTTCTCATCGGCGCGGCCGTTTTGGCCGTCGGCGGACTGATCATGCCGGGGGCGGGCGGCGTCGCCCACGGCGCGCATTTGGGCGGGATGCTCACCGGCATCGTCTTCATCAAATGGTCGGGCTGGATGGGCCTGGCGGGCGCGATGTGGCGGCCCGCGGCGCGCCGCCGCCCGGCCCGCGAACTGGTCGGCGCCTCCGCGCGGCGCGCCTCCCGCGGTCCGGGCCGGACCGCCGAAGACCTGCCCCCGGCGGAGTATATCAGCCGCGAGGTGGATCCCATTCTCGAAAAAATCTCCGCCCACGGCATTCAGAGCCTCACCGACCGCGAGCGCCAAGTCCTGGAGGCCGCCCGAACCAAAATGGCCCGGAGATGAGCGCGCTCAGCGAAGCAAAAAGTTCCGTGGGAAGGCTGGCCGGCGCCGCCCTGCAAGGGCATCCGACGGTTCTGCTCCGCAGCGGGAAACTGCTCATTGGGAGGGCATCCAAACTTTCGGATCCCGACAAGTTTGACACCCTGATTGACGAGGGAATCCAGAGCGAGCATTTCCCATTGACCGATTTGGTTTGGGAGGGGATTCGCCAGCGAGGGAGGGAACTCGCCCGGAAGCTCGGCTAGATGAAAGCCCGCATCATGGAACTTGGCGGGGAAGACCCTCCTGATCTGGAGGAATGATTTTGTCTTGAAACAATCGGACCAATTCCTGAGGAAATCAAAATCGTGAAGCAAAGTGCCAATAAATGAAATTGCCCGGGGCCGACAAAGCGATTGTTGCCCGAGAGAAGATCTTGGACTACCTGTTGAGCGCGGAGCATCCAGACAATGGGGGGAAGGCGGCTTTCTTTTTGGGCTTGGGCTTCACGCGGCAGGACTGGCAAGTTCTCGCGGAGGCTCTCCGCAAAGCGGCCGGAGATCATCCTGTTTGCAAGACTATGGCGTCCGCGCACGGAACAAAGTATATTGTGGACGGGCGAATCGAGGCGCCCAATGGGAAAACACCATTGGTGCGGATGGTCTGGATTGTTGACTTGGGACTGCCATCGCCACGTTTGGTGACAGCCTATCCGCGAGAATGAAGGAAGAATATGATGAAAGAACACCAACGAGTGGTGCTGAAGGCGCCTGTCCCCTCCGAGGCATTGGAGGCCGGCGACGTCGGCACGGTGGTTCATGTCTATCGGGATGGCCTGGCTTATGAGGTGGAGTTCACCACTCTGGACGGAAAGACGGCGGCCGTGGTCACAGTGGAAGCGCCGCAAATCCGCCCGGTCGGGGGACGTGAGATTACTCACGCCCGCGCTTTGGCGCCGGCCTGACGCATTGAGTCCGACCCAGGAGAGTATAGGAAAGCGACCCATGGCACATAACTCAATTCGCAAATGATACAGCGTTATTCACGGCCGGAGATGCGGGAGATTTGGACCGAGCGGCGCAAGCTGGAAATCTGGCTCCAAATTGAACTCCTCGCCAGCGAGGCCCTCGTCGCCGCGGGCGTCGTCCCCCAAAAGGATTTCGCCCGCATGAAAGCCCGCGCGTCCTTCCAAATCGAGCGCTGCAAGGAGCTGGAGCGCGCGCTCAACCACGACGTTGTCGCCTTCACCACCAACGTGGCAGAGAACATCGGCGCGCCCGCCAGCCGCTGGCTGCATTTCGGCCTGACCAGCAGTGATATTATTGACACAGCCTTCGCCGTGCAGATGACCCAATCCGCCGCGCTGCTCATCGCCGACGTCCAGGCGCTGCGCCGGATCATCGCAAAGAAGGCCGCCGCCCACCAGTTCACGCCCATGATCGGCCGCAGCCACGGCATCCACGCCGAGCCGACCACCTTCGGCTTGAAAATGGCTCTCATGCACGACGAGTTTGGACGCGCCTTGCGCCGCCTGGAGGGCGCCCGCGACGTGGTGGCCGTCGGCAAACTTTCCGGCGCGGTCGGCACCGGCGCCCATCTGCCGCCCTCGGTCGAGGCGCGCGTCTGCAAGAAACTGGGCCTTCGCCCCGCCCCCATCTCCACCCAGGTCGTCCAGCGCGACTTGCACGCCGAATTCATCGCCGCCCTGGCGCTGGTCGGGGCGAGTGTCGAGCGCTGGGCCACCGAATTCCGCCATCTCCAGCGCACCGAAGTCCTGGAGGCGGAGGAGTTTTTCGCCCCCGGCCAAAAAGGCTCCAGCGCGATGCCCCACAAGCGCAACCCCATCACCGGCGAGCGCCTCACCGGCCTGGCGCGCGTCCTGCGCGGCAACGCCGTCGCCGCCCTGGAGAATGTCGCCCTCTGGCACGAGCGCGACATCAGCCACAGCTCGGTCGAGCGGATCATTTTCCCCGATTCCTGCGCGCTGCTGGACTACATGCTGGTGACGCTGGGCAAACTGACCGGCGGCCTGGTCATCTACCCGGAGAACATGAAACGGAACCTGGAGCTTTCCCTGGGGATGTGGAACTCGCAAACCGTCCTGCTGGCCCTGATCAAGAAGGGCCTCACCCGCGAGGCCGCCTACGAACTGGTGCAGCGCGACGCCATGGAAACCTGGCGCGCCAAAAACGCCGGCCGGCCGGACGCCAACTTCCTGGCCCAGCTCCGGCGCGACCCCGACGTCAGCAAACATTTCGCCCGGGGCGAGCTGGAGAAGCTCTGCTCCCTGGATTTCCATTTCAAGAACGTCAAATCGAAATTCTCAAAAATTTTCGGGCGTCGGATATAGTGTCGGCTCCGGACAACGGGTCGGTTTTCCACCTTCCGCCCCGCCACGGTACATGGCATGATGGAAGGCGATGTCGGCGGACGATTCAGTGCGGATTGACAAATGGCTTTGGGCTGTGCGGGTCTTCAAGACCCGCGGCCTGGCGGCCGAATCGTGCCGGCATGGCCACGTCACAATCTCAGGCCAGCCGGTCATCTTCGTGGCTTTTTTAGCCTATTGTTTGCATGTCACTCTGCGGCGCTGGTTGCGCGACCTGGCCCCCGGCCCGACCCCGCGCTCGGTCCTGGAGAAATTCAGCGCAGTGCAAATGATTGACGTCCACCTGCCGACCACCGACGGCCGAGAAGTGATCCTGAGCCGATACACGCAACCAGAGAAGGAGCTGCAAC
>JBEKAN010000477.1:0-3290 GCA_050015895.1 Verrucomicrobiota bacterium | reverse complement strand
TTGGCCCTGGTTCAAGGCGCCTGCGAGTTGCTGCCGGTGTCCAGTTCGGCCCGCGTCATCGCGGCGGAAAAACTCATGGGGCTGGCGCCGTCGAGTCCTGAAATGACGATGTTGTTGGTGATGCTGCACACCGGAACCATGTTCGCGGTGATCGCCTATTTCTGGAACGATTGGAAGCGCGATTATTTTTGCGCGCCGGGAAAACTCCGGCCCTTTGTGCTCCAAATCATCTACGCGACCATCTGCACCGGAATCGTGGGCTACGGGTTGAAAGTGGTCATCGAGAAGATCTTCATGCGCGGCGCGCCGCACGCGGAGGTGGAGAACTTGTTCGACAACCTGCCGCTGATTGCGGGAGCGCTGGCGGCGGTGGGGGTGCTGATTATTTACGCCGGGTTGCGGGAGGAAAAATCGCCGCGCCATTCGGAAATTCAAAACGCGCAGGCCTGCTGGATCGGCCTTGTCCAGGGCGTCTGTCTGCCGTTTCGGGGTTTCTCGCGTTCCGGCTCGACTATTTCCACCGGCTTGTTGCTCGGCGTGCCCAGGCAAAAACTGGAGGAATTCAGTTTTGCGCTGGCGGTGGTGTTGACGCCGGCAGTGGTTGGAAGAGAGGCCCTCCGGCTGGTCAGAGAACACGCGTTGAGCGGTGAGGGTTCCGTGCCGCGTCTTTTCGCGCCCGGTCTCGCCGGCATGATCCTGAGTTTCGCGGCGGGGCTGCTGGCTTTGAAATGGCTCACGCGCTGGCTTGAGGGCGGGCGTTGGAAACTTTTCGGCTGCTACTGTCTGGTCGCGGCGGCCGGCGTGTTGGCCATTCACTACACGCATTCGCATTGAGCGGATTTGCGGGGTAATCCGCGCCGGATGGGGGAAGAGCCTGCGGCGGGGGGTCATCTTGGCACGGGCAACATTTATGGAAGGAAGCAGCCGCAATGGGATTGGAAAGCTGGTTGGTGGCTGTGCCAAGACGCGCCCGATTGTGGAAAGGAGGGGGTTCGGGCTGGCGTTCCCTGTGGCCATTTGGTAGATTTTTTCTTCTTGAAGCGTTGGCTGAAACGAATTGGCCTTTGCGCGGGCGGACTGGTTCTGCTGCTGCTGGTTTTTGCGCTGGAGGAGCATGTGCGCGGGAGGCGGGCGCTGAACAAGCATCTGAGCCGGTTGCGGGCCAACGGGGAGGTGTATTCGGTGGCGGCGCTGGAGCCGAAGCATCCGCCGGCGGACCAGAACGCATTTGTCGATCTGACCAACCTCGCCGACCGGCTAAAGCCAATAGTGAAACATCTGGACGACGCGCCACCGCAGTTCCGTTTCGCCGCCCCCGGCAAGGAGATTGTGGCGTGGCGGCTCAACCAGTGGGGCAAGGGCGGCAATCTCACCAACGATTGGAGCCGGCTTGGACCGGAGTTGGAGGAGGCTCGACCGTTGTTGGATTTGCTCCACGCCGCCGTCCAGAGACCGGCTTACGACAGCGGGTTTGATTACAGCAGAGGCAATTCTGATATTCAACTCATTCACGTCCATGAGGCTCAATTGGTGAAGTTGAAGTGCATCGCCCCCCTCTTGCAATCGGCCACTCTATACGATCTGCATCAAGGAAACCTTACTGCCGCGGGCGGAGACCTGTGCGCGATGGTGAAGTTTGCGGCGGATCTGAAACCCGAACCATTGGTAACGGCGCAACGCTATCGCGGCTCCTTTGCAACCAAGGCCTTTGATACCACCTGGCAAGCCTTGCAGGCTCCAGGCTGGAATGATGCTCAACTCGCGACCTTGCAAGCGGCCTGGGAGGGCTGCGATTTTATCAAGGACATGGAATCTGCATTGGAGATGGAGCGTGCCTTGGACTTCGATTTTTATGAGCGAATCAAGATCTCCATGGCCAAACTGGGTTCCACGATGGCGGAACGTGAGGCCTTTTATGATAAGAGCCGATCCCTCGGGTCGCTCCCGGCCCACGGATTCGCGCTCAGATGGCTTTATGTGCCTCTCTGGCGCCTGGCCTGGGCCGACCAGCAGGAGCTTTTCGATTTGAACGAATGGAAATTCGTGATCGAGCATGAGAGGCTTGCGAACACAAACTCGTTGTCCGCCCTTCCCAGGCTCTCTGATACAGGCGATGAAATTGGGCCTTTGATTTTTTGGGGGGACCAAATGAACTGGTATGACCGGCTTCGTCTGCCTTTTGCGCAAGAGGGCTTCACCATGAGCGATAGAAGCATCAGCAAGGTTCTTTGCGTGCAGATGCAGCAAGAGATGGCTGTCACCGCAATCGCCCTTCACCGTTACGGCCTGCGGACGGGAATGCTTCCCACTGACTTGTCCGCGCTGGTCCCCAAATATCTTCCCGCGTTGCCCAGAGATTATATCAATGGCAAGACCCTTCTCTACAGGTTGCAGCCGGACGGAAACTTCGTGTTATATTCCGCCACCGTGGGTTCCAAAGACAACGGTGGGTACATCACGCTGTTGACTGACCAGAGGGATTCCAATCAGATTTGGGATGGGCGGGACGCGGTCTGGCCCGCGCCGGCCACGGACGAGGAGGCGACAGCCGCGATGAAGTCGGCCAGGAATTAGGAGATTGAAGCTGAACTATCGGAACATCATCGCCGCCTGCGCGGCCTGCCTCGCCTTTCAAGGCGAGTTGATGGCGGGCAAACGGCTCCTGCCGCAATTTGGCGGGGCGGCCTCGGTTTGGTGCTGCACCCTGCTCTTTTTTCAACTGGCCGTGCTGGCCGCCTATTTCGGCTCCCGCTGGCTGGGCCGGATGGGCGCGGGAAGCCGCCGCCTGACTCTGGCCGCGCTGGGCTTGAGCGGCCTGGGGACACTGCTTCCGCCGCCGCCAACCGCGGAATGGCTGCCGCCGGAATTGCAACCCCTGGCCGCGCTGCTGCCCTTCGCCGGGCTTGCGCTGGGCCTTTTCTGCGCCACGCCGCTGCTGCACCAACAACAAAGCGACCTCCACGACTTCCGCATTTACGCCTGGTCCAACGCGGGCGCGCTGGCGGGGCTTGTGGCGTATCCGTTGGTGGTGGAACCGTTCACGCGGCTGACCACGCAGAATTGGGTCTGGGCGGCGGGCGGGGCGGTGATTTGTGTTTTTGGACTTCGAGATGGAGCGGGAGGGGGTGCGGTGGCAGGAAAGAGAGGCGACGAGCTGGGCAAAACGGGATTAGGATTAGGATTAAGATCAAGATTAGGATTAGGATTAGGATTGGGATTGGGAAAGACCCGGTGGGAATGGTGGGTGCTTCCGTGCGTCAGCACCGCGACGCTGCTGGCCACGACCAATC
>JBEKAN010000476.1:0-3307 GCA_050015895.1 Verrucomicrobiota bacterium | reverse complement strand
CTGGAAGCCCGGATCAAGAAGCTCCACCAGCAAGCGCAGTCCGGCGAGGGGCCGCGTCTGCGCTCCACCGTGTATCCCTCCGGCCCCGCCGCCGTCCCCCCGGCGGGCGAGCCGGTCTTTGAGAAAATTCCCCAGCACCGGCTGACCGGCGCCGCCGAGCCGCCCGCCACCCCGCAACATTTCAACGATCTGGGCGTGCGCAAATTCGACCTTTGGGCCGTGTGGGAGCGCCTCAAAAACCAGATGGGTGGCCGCCCGCTGGCAAATCCCAAGCTCATCAACTATCTGGCCGCCGGCAGCATCCAGGGTTTGCGGCCCTTGCGCTACGAGAAGCGGGTCGCGCGCAACCGTTTCTTCTTTTTGTTCGCCGCCGTGCTGGTGCTTTGTCTTGGAGTTGTTTACTGGGTGACCCATCGTCATTGAACTCAAAAACTCATGCGCGCCAAACAACCCATCCTCGCCACCCTGCGCCTCAAAACCCGGGACGGTCTTTTCACGGCCCATTATTCCGCCGCAGGACTGGCCCAATTGGACTTTCCCGGCGGCGGGCGGAAAGCCGAAACCGCGGCGGCTTCCCCGGCCATCCGTCGCTGGCACAAGCTGGCCTCCCGCGCCGTGGCGCGGGTGTTGCGGGGCCGGCCCGCAGGCCGGACGCCGCCGTTGGACTTGGCCGGCGCCACACCTTTCCAGGCCAGAGTCTGGGCCGCCTTGCGTCGGATTCAGACAGGCGGGACCCAATCCTACGGCCAGGTGGCCGCCGCCATTGGCGCCCCCGGGGCCGCGCGCGCCGTGGGAGGCGCCTGCGGCGCCAACCCGGTCCCCCTCCTCATCCCCTGCCATCGCGTGCTCGCCTCGGACGGCGGTCTGGGCGGATTCTCCGGCGGCCCGCGTTGGAAGCGCAAGTTGCTGGGGGTGGAGAATTGGGAATTATGAATAGTGAATTGAGAATAGTGAATCGTCAGTCCCGGGAGTGCCCGGGTATTTTTCGGCCTTCCATTATTCCCTATTCACAATTCCTGATTCGGTGTAGAATACCTTTGTGAAAAGTAAAATCCTATGGCCGGTGGTCCTGATTTTGGTTTTCGCCTCCAGCCGGTGGCCCGGCCTCATGCCGAAAAATTTCAGCGCGGCCTACGCCTTGTTTTTTTGCGCCGGGTTGTACCTCCCGCGGCGGCTGGCCTGGTCGCTTCCGCTGGGGGTCATGGTGGTGACGGATCTCATTCTCACTTTTGGCCATTATCATCATTCGGACGGTTATTCCCTCCTGCAATTCGCCAGGGACCAGGCCCCCAATTACCTCGCCTACGCCTTCCTGGTCGGATTGGGGGTTTTTCTGGGACGGAAACGGTCGTGGGGGACGCTGCTCGGCGGCGGCATTTTGGGCGCGCTCCTGTTTTATCTGGTCACCAACACCGCCTCCTGGATGTCTCTTGACTATCCCAAGACTCTGGCCGGCTGGATCCAGGCCCTGACCGTTGGTCAGCCGGGCTACCCGTCCACTTGGGAATTCTTCCGCAACACCCTGTTGAGTGGCGGGATTTTTAGCGCCCTGTTTGTCGGAGCAATGAAACTGGTCGAGGCCGCCGAGCCGGCCCCGGCACGGGAGGAGGCCCAAGAAGAGCAGGAAGAGCCGGCCCCGCTGGTTCCGGTGGCCGACGACGCCGGCGAAAGTTGAACCCGCGCGTTGAGGAACTGGCCCGCCCAACGCGGCTTGCCCGGAGCGATTTGGGCCTGATAGTTGTTCCTTGCATTTCAACGGGTGACTTGCGTATAACAGGACGTGGCAGGTTGCGCATGGTTCGTATTCGACATTTGAATGCACATTTTTGACGCACAGTTCAGCTCCTCCAGCCCATTTCGGCACAACCAATGGGAGAGCATCGCCGCCACCGCATAAAAATTTATGCCGATCCGAATCAATCTCATGGCTGAATCCCAGGCCGCCGAAGAGGCGCGGCGGCGCAATCCGGTCAAGCTCGGCATTTGGATCGCCGCGTTTTGCGTCATCGTCGTCGGAATCTGGTGTTTGAAGATGCAAATGGACATCTACATCGCCAATCTCCGCCTGGCCAGTCTCAACGGGCAATGGGACGGCAAGGAGGGCATCAAAGCCCAATACGATTCGGTGATTTCCAACCAACTGCGCATGAACCAAGTCAAACAGAGACTCGACGCGCTGGACCAGTTGTCCACCAACCGCTTCCTCTGGGGCAGTGTCCTCAACGCCCTCCAACAAACCGTGGTGGACCATCTGGTCGTCACTCACATCGCCGGGGAACAAACCTACACCCTGAAGGAGGACAGTTCTCTCGGCTCCGGCGCCACCACCACCAAGACAACCATCCGCGGCGGGGTGATCGAAAAAATCAAGCTGACCATTGACGGGCGCGACTACGACCCGGCCAACGCCAGCTACAGCAAATACAAGGAAACGCTTTCCAGTTTCGATTTCTTCGCCAAACATTTGAAAGACAGCGAGGGTTTCACTCTGGAGGGCACTTTGGGCCCGTTGAGTGTGGATCCGCAGGATGCCACCAGGCAGTTCCGCAACTTCACCCTCGCCACCAAATTCCCCCCCAGCCCGCCCCGCCACACCGAATAATGACCAAACTCTCCAAATCTCAACGGGATCAATTGATCGGCGTCGCCGTGGCCGCCGTTGCGGCGATGGCCGCCTTGTGGTTCTTCGTGGTCTCGGCCCAGGAGCAGAAATTGAAGGTTATTGAAACCAAGTGCGAATCCATGACCGCCACGCTCAAGACCGACGGCGCGCTCATCCGACGCGCTCAGGTCATTGGCCAGGAATTGACCAACCGCCTGGAAATCCTGCAGAAACGGGAGGCCGATCTTGCGCCGGAGCATGCCCCCTACGACTGGATGGTCGCCAGAATCCCGCAATTCCTCCTCTCGCACAAAGGCGTGAGCATCCCCCCCCCCAGCATTCCGGAGATCAGCGACAAGGGCCTGCTGGCGGGCTTTCCGTACAAATGGGCCACCTTCCACGTCAAGGGCGTGGGCTATTACCGTGAGCTCGGCAAATTCTTTGCCGACTTCGAGAACGCCTTCCCCTACTATCGCATTCAGAATGTGGATATTTCCGCCGCCGGTCTGGGGGAGGAGCCGGAGAAACTGACCTGCAACTTCGACATCGTCACCCCTTTGGTGCCACCCGGGCAGGAGGCAAAATGAAACTCTTCCCAACATCCGCCAGAAAAGCCCCGGTCGCGGCTGTGGGAGTGCTGCTGGCGCTGACGCTCCTTCCCGGTTGCCACAAACCCGCCCGCCCCCCCGCACCTCCCAAGACCGG
>JBEKAN010000475.1:0-3312 GCA_050015895.1 Verrucomicrobiota bacterium | reverse complement strand
CAGCAATTATCGCTGGGTGATCTGCGGGCCGCTGTTTTTCGCCACGACCTTCAATTACATGGATCGGCAGGTGATCGCCTACCTGAAAGACTATTACTGCCGGCCCGCGCATCAGGCTGGAGATCCTCAGACGTTTTCCGCGGGTGATTTCATGGATCTGCCGGCCTTTGCCAACAAATTGAAGCAGCCAACGGACGCGATCTCCGCTTACCTCAAAGCCAACTTGACCGCTCCGGCGCTGGCGGCGCTGACGGAATATCCCGGATCGGTCTCCAATTCGGTTTCAGTCCAAACAAACCTCGTGGAGAACCTCAAGTCGAGTCTGAACAACCTCGTCGGCGGCCCGTGCATCTATGAGGCCGGACGTTTCGCCGGGGTGACATTAAGCCCGGAAACACAGAAGCTGCTCGCGCTGAATCCGTCGGGGAAGGAGCTTGCCCGCCTGAACCGGCTGTTGTTGGATGAGGCCTACCCGCGGGAAATATCGAGGGACGGCTTCGGCTGGTCGAACACGGACTTTGCGAATTTGACGTCGTTTTTCACGGCGTTTTACGCCGGGATGACGATCATCGCCGGGTGGGTGATTGACAAAATCGGCACCAAGATCGGGCTGGCGCTCTCGCTCATTGTCTGGTCGGTGTTCGGCGTCCTCAACGCGTTTGTGGGGCGGGTGGTGACGATGCACATTCTGGTGCGCAGCGCGTTTGCGGTCGGGGAGGGGGGGAATTTTCCCGCGTCCATCAAGACGGTGGCGGAGTGGTTTCCCAAACGGGAACGGGCGCTGGCCACGGGGATATTCAACAGCGGCTCGAATTTCGGGGCGATGGTGGCGGCGCTGTTCGTGCCATGGTGCATGATTTATTTCGGCGATCAATTGGGCTGGAAGATGGCGTTCATCCTCACCGGCGCGGCGGGATTTGTGTGGCTGATTTTCTGGTTCTGGCTGTATGAGACCCCGGCGCGGCAAAAGCGGCTTTCCAAGGCGGAATTTGACATCATCCACAGTGACAAGGACGAGGCGCAGACCGGGACGGCACCGGCCAAAGGCTCCGGCTCTTTTGGAAAACTGTTCTCCTTCGAGGGACGAATTCCGCGCGCCAATTTTTGGGGCACGCTGATTTTGGCGGGCATTCTGACCGCGTTTATCTATTTGATGACAAGCCTGATTGGGATTGGCGGCACGAAGTTGTATGTCGCGGGGGACAGCGTGGGGAAGGTGTTAAACACCATTTTTGTCAGGCCGAACAACATTGCTTTCATCAAGTGGTTCCGCGTCGCCTGGCTGGCGGGTGTGGCATGGGTGTGCGCCGCCCTTTTCGCCAAACGCTGGCATGACCTCGGCAAGACCGGCTGGCTGGTTCTGATCAATCTCGTGCCGGGCCTCGGCACACTGGTTTCCGTGGGCATCCTGGGGATCTCCAAAAGCGCGCCCGACGCCGCAAAATACGGCGCCGAATCCATTCCGGGCGTGCTGGGATACCGGCAGACTTGGGCCTTTTTCTGGGGCAAGTTCATGACCGATGGGATTTGGTGGTTTTACCTTTTCTGGCTGCCGGACTATCTCAAGAAGCAGTTCCACATGGACACACACCAGGTCATGCTGCCCACGTTTATTGTGTACGGCGTGGCCATAATCGGCAGTGTCTATGGCGGGAGCATTCCCATGACGCTGATCAAGAAGGGCATGGCGGTCTATAAGGCGCGCATGTTGGCGATGCTTCTGATCGCCGTGGCGCCGCTGATCGTGTTGACGACACAGTATTTTGGCGACGTGAACGTGTTTCACAAATGGGCCGCCGTGCTGGCCGTGGCGACGATTTGCGTCGGCGCCGCCGCGCATCAGGCGTGGTCGGCGAACCTCTTCACCACGGTCTCCGACATGTTCCCGAAAAGGACGGTCGGTTCGGTCACCGGCATTGGGGCCATGGCGGGGGGTCTGGGCGGTGTGGTGGTCCAGCAACTGGCCGGCGGCCTGAACGACGCCTACGCGGACAAGCCGCAGACCGCGTATCTGGTCATGTTCATTGTGTGCGCCTTGAGCTACCTGATCGCCTGGGGGATCATGAAGGCGCTGGTGCCGCGCCATCAGCCGATCACGGATATTTGACACCCCAGGCGCAAGACCGGCGACTTTTACGGTTGCTTTTTGCACCCCCAACGGGGCGCAATATGACAGCCCAGGCGAGAGCGAGTCCGCGAGCCCCGCCTTGCGAGAGGCTGTGAAAGGGTTTTGGAACTTGCCGCTGGAGGCCAATTCAAGTATCATCTGAGAAATGTCCGAAACTGCCCAGTCTTTGTGTGACACCGCCGCGCGCCAGCGTCGGCTCAATCTGGCCCGGACGGCGTTTCGGGAGTTCTACGCGCAGTGCTTCTGGTCATACCGGGAAGACGCGGAGATCACCGAGGAGAAAATCGCGTTTGTCATCCGGGGCCTGCGCGAACACGGGGGACTGGCGGGTTACCGGGTCGCCGCCGAGTTATGCCAGTAGGGGCCTTCGAGCAGGAAGTGCTGCGGCTGCTGGCCGTGAATCGGAATCCCGACAGCTACGTGGGCGGAGCGACGGTGCTGAATCAGACCCCCTCCTCCCCGCGCACGTCCAGGGACGTGGATGTGTTTCACGACACAATCGAGAGCCTTGCCCAGTCCGCGGATCGCGACATGGCCACACTGAGGAGAGCCGGTTTCGAGGTCATTGAGGCGGGCCGCCGCCATGACACGTTTTGCCGCGCTTTGGTCCGCCGCGGAGGGCGGCAGACCAAGATCGAGTGGGTTTTCGACAGCGCGTTTCGATTTTTCCCGGTGGAACCGGACCCAGACTTGGGCTGGCGAATGAATTTCTGGGATGTTGCGGTGAACAAGGTATTGGCCTTGGCGGGGCGTTCGGAGGTCCGGGACTGGGTTGACGTTCTGCATCTGCACGGGCGGCACCTGCATCTGGGCGCGCTGGCTTGGGCCGGAACGGGCAAAGACCCCGGGCTTTCGCCAGAAGGCATTATCCGCTGGGGAGGACGCCAAGCGGTGTATCGGCCCGAGGACCTCGCGGACCTGACACTCTCGGAGCCGGTCACCCTGCCGCAACTTAAGGAACAATGGCTGGAAGCCTCCGCCTCGGCTCTCGAACTGATTGCCGGGCTTCCGCCGGGCGAAGTGGGCTGCCTCTATCTGGATCGCGCGGGCAAGCCTGTGCGCCCCGATCCCGCCACAATGGATTTCCCGAAACTCACGCGCCACTTCGGAAGCGCCAAAGGAGCCTGGCCGCACATCGTCGGAGATTGAAGCAAGTCCGTTTCAGAGATGCGCCCTTACCGTCC
>JBEKAN010000474.1:0-3339 GCA_050015895.1 Verrucomicrobiota bacterium | reverse complement strand
ACGGCGCCGCTGAACACTTTGAAGGTGCTCGCGCGAAATTCCTCCGTGAAATCCGCCAGTTCCAGGCCGAAACGCGTGTCCGGCTTGTCGCTGCCGTAACGGTTGAGCGCCTCCTGGAAGGTCAGCCGCGGGAACGGCGTCGGCACCTCGATGTCCAGCGCGGTTTTCCAGACGCGTTTGAGGTACCCTTCGATCAGCGCGTACATGTCCTCCCGCTCGATGAAACTCATCTCCAGATCAAGCTGGGTGAATTCCAGTTGCCGGTCCGCCCGCTGGTCCTCGTCGCGGAAGCAGCGGGCGATCTGGTAATACCTCTCCACGCCGGCCACCATCAGCATCTGTTTGAATTGTTGCGGCGATTGCGGCAGGGCGTAAAAAGTCCCCGGCTCCCGCCGGTTGGGCACCAGAAATTCCCGCGCCCCCTCCGGCGTGGACTTGAAAAGAATCGGCGTCTCCACCTCCAGGAAGCCCTGCTCCTCCATGAACCCGCGCGTGGCCGCGGCCAATTTGCCGCGCAGACGAAGGTTGCGCGCCATTTCCGGCCGCCTCAAATCCAGGTAGCGATATTGCAGCCGAAGCTCCTCGTTGACCGACCGCGCGATCTCCGGGTCGTCCACTGGAAAGGGAAGCACTTCCGCCATGTTCAGCACTTCCAGCGCGGTGGCGGCGATCTCGATTTCCCCGGTCGCGATCTTCGCGTTGTTCGTCCCGGCGGGGCGGGCGCGGACCTTGCCGCTGACGGAGACCACGCATTCACTGCGCAAGGAGGCCGCGCGGTCGAAAAGTTCCTTGGGCAAATCCGACGGGTCGAACACCGTTTGTGTGCGCCCCTCCCGGTCGCGGACATCAATGAATATCAGCCCGCCCAGGTCGCGCCGGGAATGCACCCAGCCCGACAGCACGACCGCCCGCCCGGCGTCGGCGGGACGCAATTGGTTGCAGTGATGGGTGCGTCTCATTTCAATGGCGGGGGGGAACCCCGGCGGCCCTCCCTCTTCCCTGGCTCCGTCGCGGTCCCGCCGCGGCTAGACCTCAAAATCGAAGACGACGATGTTCTCCACCAGGGGCAGCGCGGCCGTCTTGAACCGCTCGTGCTCGGGGTGGACCAAGTAGGCGTCGCGCGCGGCGGCGTCGGCGAAAGTCATGATGAAGCCGTGCGTCAGCCCCTGGTTTTTGCCATCGGTGCTGCAATTGGCGCCGGAGACGTAGTCATCTATGCCGGGCACCGATTCCGACAAATCCAATACATCCTCGAAGAACTTGTTGATCTGTTCTTCCGTCGTGCCTTCTTTGAACTTCAACAGGACAATGTGTTTAACCTTAGACATCTGGCAACTATAGTTTTTTTCCCGCGCCGTTCAAGATTTATTCCTGCCCGACCGGATTTCCCGCCTGCGCTTCACCCCCTCATCTTGCCCTTTCCCGGCCAAAAGTCAATTGAGTAAAGCATTTATCTCCCTCCCCGCGCAAAGGTAGGGCAGCCCGCAACGCTGCGGGCCAACCCTGTGTTGTTCCATCTGGCAGTCCTCTGCCCGCCGTGGCGCGCACGGAGTGCGCGCCCTACCAACCAGGACTGGCACTGCGTAAAACATTTACCTCCGTCCCCCAGCGCCATACATTGTCGCCGGTCAATCCCGAACGGTGATCATTCTGCCCCTCATCGAGCGCGAGTTGCGCGTCCGCGCGCGCAGCCGCTCGGTGTACTGGACCCGCTTCGCCGTCGCCCTGGTCGGCATTTTGATTTGCCTGCCCGCCCTGACCATGGCCGACACCCTCTGGGGTGGCGTCCAGGCCGCGATGGGGGCGTCCGTATTCAATGGACTCGTCGGCGCCGCCTTCCTTCTCTGTTGCTGCGCCGGGTTCCTGGCCGTGGACGGCATCAGCCGCGAACGGCGCGAAGGCACCCTGGGCCTGCTTTTCCTCACGCGCGTCACGGCGTTTGATGTGCTGCTGGGCAGTTTTGGGGCGGTGGGCGTCACCTGCCTCTGCGCCCTCCTCGCCTTCCTGCCGATGCTCATCCTCCCGCTGCTCATCGGCGGCGTCACCGGCGGCGAGGCGGCGCGCACCGTGCTCGTCTTGTTCGACACTCTGTTTCTGTCCTTGGCCGTCGGATTGTGGGCCGCGGCGTGGGGACGAAGCTGGCTGGATTGCGCGCGGCAGGCGGCCCTTCTGCTCGTCCTGCTGGTTCTGGTCCCGGATATGTTCGCGCTTTTGACCGGGTTTGCGCCGCTCTCCAGCGGTCTGGCCTTGATAAGTCCGTTGTCCGCGCTTGCCTTCGCGCGCGACTCCCAGTATCGCGCGGGTTCCGTTCCCTTCTGGTCTTCCATCGCCTGGGTGCATGGAGTGTCCTGGCTGCTTCTCATCGCCGCGGGAAACCAGTTGCGCCGCGCGATGCGGGGAGATGACCGCATGCTGGAAAATTCCGCTCCCGCCGGTCGCAAAGCCCGCGGGGAAGATCGGCCGCCCAAGACCTTTGCTCTGTACCGTTGGAACATCCCGCTTTCCCGGTCGCGGCGGCGCGAACCCATTGCGGACGGCGTGGATCCGATAGTTTGGCTCCTGCGCGGAATGCGCGGCGTCAAGTCGGCGATCTGGACGGCGGTGTTGTTCGGGGCAATTTATTATGTCGCATTTTATTCTCTCATCCAACTCAGGGGGCCTGGTTCTTTGAGTTATTTTCCCAGCAGCCTCCCGATTTCCATTGTGCAGGGCAGTTTGTTCGCGTGGGCGGCAAGCCGGTTCTTCGTGGAGGCGCGGCGGACTGGAGAGTTGGAACTGCTGCTGACCACGCCGGCGGGGGCGGCCGGGATCGTGTCAAGCCAGTGGATTTGGCTCAGGCGAATGCTCTTCTGGCCGGTGGTTCTCCTCGTGGCGCCAACCTTGGGTGGGGACATTTGGAGCTGGGTCCAATTCAGAGCGTACTTAACGCCCGTCGGCTCGCCCACCTATTATCTTATTCAACAGTTAAGCAATGAGGGAGTGTTTATTGTCAACACCATCATTGGCGTCGTGGCGTTGTTTTGGGTGGGAATTTGGTTTGGCTTCAAAGCCCGCTCGCAGGCCGGCGCCATCATTCGAACTCTTGTCCTGGCCAAGGGAGCGCCCTATTTGATCGCTCGTATCGGAAGCCTCCTTATTAGTTCACTTCACCTCATGTCAGGCTCCCCGTTTCGGCCTTGGTTCAGGCTGCCACAAGCTGCAATCCTCTTATATTACCTCTGGCTCTGGCGCTGGGCCAGACGCCGCCTGCGGGCCGAACTCGGTCATTCAGACGCCCCCCGGTTTCAGTGGGCCGAGACACTCTCCCGCCTCTTCTCCGCAAAGGCGATTTACAAGTGA
>JBEKAN010000473.1:0-3339 GCA_050015895.1 Verrucomicrobiota bacterium | reverse complement strand
CGAGAGCCAAATGAGGATTGGTCGCCGGCGGCGACAAATAGAAGCCGGCCAGGATCAGGGCGGAGAAAACGGCGGCCAGCAGGTAGGGCAAAAAGCGGCCACCGACGTAGAGCGAGAGCAAGAGCGGAATGACGTAGAGATACCAGCCGCGGACCCCCAACGGGGTGGACCAGTCAAAAACAAAAAGCCCCGTGGCGAGGACCGGAATGGCAAGCAGGGCGAATCTTCGGACGCGGGGCGGGGTCGTGGGGCGCGGAGGCTTTGAATCCGGCGGGGGGCGGGGGTTGGTTCCCCCGCTCGGGGATTCATTGGACGGCCGCCGGAAGCCATCCAAAACCGGGGATGAGGATGGCGGATTCGGCTCCTCCGGCTTTCCCAAATGGCCAAACGCGTGACCGCTGGAATGCCAACTATCATCCATGTCTCTAATTTATACCATAAGAATGAAGAGAACACAATATATTTCGGCCTGATTTTGGCCTGTCAAAGCCATGAAATGTCCATAGTGATGTGGCGGGGGGCGCATCTCGGCACCACCAACGGAGCGAACGAACCCCTCTCCCTTGCCATCTCCCCGCTACGCGGTGCGAGGGAATTGGCAAATCGCGAGGTGGTGATTGCAAGATGCGCCTGCGGCGTGGTTGCGGGATCGGTTTTCGTTCTTGGATTGACTTCAGACGCGTGTTTCCGCCAGAATCCAGCCCGTGAATATGGAGGCTTCATACGCTCCGGGGCTGCGCTCGTCCGCGGTCCGCGGCGGAGTCCTGATGATTGTCATCTCCGCCATTTATGCTCCCTGGCTGCTCACTGCGACCGGAAGTTCTTCGGTCAACGACTTCTTTTCGTGGTGCTTCATTGTGTGGGCCGGATGCCTCTGGTTGTTCTTCCCTTTCGGCGCGTTGCTGGGCGGTTCGATTCTGAAACGATTGCGCGGACTCTCTTTGCGGGGCACCGCGATGGCGGGCTTGGGAATCGGCCTGGTGTCCGGACTGTTGCTCACGCTGGCTTTGTTCCTGGTCTTGGGACGGGACGAGTTGATTGGCCTGATGCAGGGAGGATCTCCCGGCTTTGTGCTTTCGGTCACCCAGCAGCTTCACAAACTTGCATGGCATCTGGGCACGAGTGTATGGCCTCTGACGACGGGGATTGTGCTTCTGTGGGCGATATTTCGGAAAGCGGACGAACCATCCTTGCCGGGCGGGGAATTGGTTTCCGGGGAATCGCCGCGCGTCCGGCTCCGGCTTGGGCCGCGTCATCTTGCCACCTGGGGCCTGCTGGCCGGGATTATGGCTGTCGCCACGACCGCCTTGGCGATCAAGGAGACCCCCGCCCACAAACTCGCTCTGTTTTTCCTCGGCGCGGCAGGAGTGCCGGTGCTTGGCCCGTGGATTGGACCCGCGATCAATCCCGGAGGCGGATACGACGAGGCCCGGCGGCTGGCATACGTGGCGACCCCAGTGCTGTTGGTGGCCGCCGCGCCTTTTCTTTTGCGGCTCCGGGTCCGTCCCCGCATGGCGACAATCTGCTGGTGCGGGTTTCTCACCGCCCTGCTGTTCTGGCTCGCCATCGGCATTTTTTCAGCGCTGTCATCAATGGGCTGACGGATCACGCTTCGCGGTGGCGCTGGGCGATGGGGACGCGGCGGCCGGCGCCGAAGGCCTTGGTGGTCACCTTCAGGCCGGGGGCGGCCTGGCGGCGCTTGTATTCGTTGACCTCGATCAGGCGCACGACCCGGCGGACATCCGGCTCGGAGAATCCCAGTTTGATGATCTCGGCCACCGAGAGGCCCCGGACGACGGAGAGGTCCAGGATGGCGTCCAGGATGTCGTAGGGCGGCAGGGAGTCCTGGTCGGTTTGGTTGGGGCGCAATTCGGCCGAGGGGGGTTTGGTGATGGAAGCCAGCGGGATGATTTCCCGCGCGCGATTGATCCAATTGGCCAGGCGATAGACCATGGTTTTGGGGACGTCGCTGATGACGGCCAAGCCGCCGCACATGTCGCCATAGAGAGTGCAATAGCCGACGGCCAGTTCGCTTTTGTTGCCGGTGCTCAGGAGGATGGAGCCGAATTTGTTGGACAGGGCCATGAGAATCACGCCGCGCAACCGCGCCTGGATGTTCTCCTCCGTCGTGTCCTCGGGCAGCCCGCGGAAGAGTGGCTCCAACTGGCGCGCCACGGCGGCGAAGGGCGGCTCGATGGAAACGACATCGTAGGCGATGCCCAGCCGCCCGGCCAAAAGGCGCGCGTCGTCCAGGCTGCCCTGGGAGGAATACCGGGAGGGCAGCGAGACGCCGCGGACATTCTCGGCGCCCAAGGCCGCCACCGCCAGGCAGGCGACCAGCGAGGAGTCAATGCCGCCGCTCAAGCCCAGGACGGCGGATTTGAAGCCGCACTTGCGCATGTAATCCCGCAGCCCCAGCACCAGAGCCTTGTGAACGCTCTCCTCGTCCGACAAGACGCGGCGCTGGACGGGCGGGGCGCTGGCGGTGTCCACGACCAGAAAATCCTCGGCAAAGGCGGCGGCCTGGGCGATCAACCGGCCCTGGGAGTTGAAGACCGCGCTTTCGCCGTCAAAGACCAACTCGTCGTTACCGCCGACGGCGTTGCAGAAGGCGACGGGACGGGCGGATTTTCGGGCCACGCTGGCGAGCATGTCGAAGCGCAATTGCTCCTTGGTCAGATGCCAGGGGGAGGCGGAGAGGTTCAAGATGACCTCGGCGCCCGCGGCGACCAGGGCGGAGATGGGATTGGAGCGATAGCGGCGCTGAGGCCAGAAATCCTCGTCGTTCCAGATGTCCTCGCAGATGCTCACTCCCAAGGCGCGGCCGCCGAGGGTGATGGGCGGATTTTCGCGGGCCGGCTCGAAATAGCGGTCTTCGTCGAAGACATCGTAGGTGGGGAGCAAGGTTTTCTGGCGAGTGGCGGCGATTTTGCCGTGTTGGAGGACGGCGGCCTGGTTGGTGGCGCCGCGGCCCGGCGAAATGGGATTCTCCCCGACATACCCGACGACGATCGCGGTATTTCCGCTGGCGGCGGCCAGCCGGTGGAGGACGGCCAGGTTGCCGGCGAGAAACTCGGGCTTGAGCAACAAGTCCCGCGGCGGATAGCCGGTGATGGTCAATTCGGGAAAGAGCACCAAGTCGGCGGACTCGGCTTCGGCGCGGCGGGCGGCGTCCAGGATTTTCGACTCGTTGCCCGCCAGGTCGCCGACGGTGGTGTTGATTTGGGCCAGGGCGATTTTCATGATCTTGGGATGGAAAAAGATTCCGGGGCGCTGGGAGGATGGCGAATCATGGGCGCACAGGATGCCTGGAACCGCGGCGGATTTCAACGAAACACT
>JBEKAN010000472.1:0-3341 GCA_050015895.1 Verrucomicrobiota bacterium | reverse complement strand
CGGCGGGAGTCCTGGCCGGGGCCTCCCTCGTTGTCAATACTAACAATGCGAAAACCGAACCTGCTGTCAAGCAATCAATTCAACTATGAGAACCCAATGGATCCCCATTTTACTGCTCCCCGCCCTGGCCGTTCCGGCCCTGGCGGCGCCGGAGACGTTTGATTTCAAGGACCCCAAAGGCGTCAACGCCATCATCTTCAAGCTGGACGCGCCGCTGGAGGCGATCAACGGCAGCGCCAGCGGCGTCACCGGCACGGTGACGTTCGATCCGCAAAACCCGGGGGCGACGACGGGAAAGATCGTCATCGCCGGCGCGACGATGACGGTGCCCAACGCCACGCAAACCGAGCACATGCGGAGCAGCCAATGGCTGGACGTGGAGAAGAATCCGGAGATCACGTTCGAGGCCAAAGCGCTGAAAAATGTCAAAACCAACGGGGACAAAACCACCGCGGACGTTTCGGGGGCTTTTACGCTCCACGGCGTCTCCAAGGAGCTGACCATTCCCGTGGAACTGAGCTATTTGAAAGACAAACTGGGGGAGCGGCTGGGCGGAAACCAAAAAGGCGACTTGCTGGTGCTGCGCTCCAGTTTCAGCATCAAGCGCGGCGATTTCAACATCATGCCCGGTCAGATGGAGAACAAGGTTTCGGACACGATTGCGCTGACTGTGGGGATCGTCGGGGCCTCGGGGAAGTAGGCCTGGGAATTTTGGGCTTTGAAGTTTGGGGTTGAAAGTTTACACTGGGGATGATGCCAAAAGCCAAAGGCGCGGAGAGCGCCGTTGAGGAAATCCAGAAACTCTCGTTTGAAGAGGCGCTCAAGAGACTCGAGGCGATCGTCGAGTCCATGGAGGCGCAGGAGCTGCCTTTGGAAACGCTGCTGGCCCAGTACCAGGAGGGCGCCCGGCTGGCGCAACTCTGCCAGGCCAAGCTCAACGAGGCCGATTTGAAAGTGCGCCAACTGGAGAAAAACAGCAAAGGGGAGTTGACCTTGAAACCCGCCCCAATCGCGGAGGAGCAAGGATGAGCCGATACCTGGACATGGTGGACGATCCGTCGCACGTCAAGAAATTGACGCTGGACCAATTGCAAAGTCTGGCGGGGGAAATCCGGCAGGAGCTCATCACCAAGCTCTCCCGCAACGGCGGGCACGTCGGGCCGAATCTGGGGGTGGTGGAACTGACGCTCGCCCTCCACACCGTCTTTTCCACCCCGCGCGACAAATTTGTGTGGGACGTCAGCCACCAGAGCTACGTCCACAAGCTGCTCACCGGCCGCAAGAACCGCTTTGACACCATCCGCACCACCCACGGATTGAACGGGTTCTCCCTGCGGACGGAGAGCGAGCACGACTGCTACGGGGCGGGGCACGCGGGCACCGCGCTCTCGGCCGCGCTGGGGATGTGCGCGGCGCGCGACCAGCGCGGCACCGATGAGAACGTGGTGTGCGTCTTCGGGGACGCGGCGCTGACGAACGGGATTTCCTTCGAGGCGCTCAACAACATCGCGCACACGACCCGGAAGTTCATCGGAATTCTCAATGACAACGAATGGAGCATCGCCAAGAACGTGGGCGCCATTTCCTCCTATCTCAACAAACTCATCACCCATCCGCGCTACAACCAGTTGCAGAGGGACCTGGAGCGGCTGGTCAAGCGGGCGCCCAAGGGGGAACTGGCCATCAAGCTCAGCCACAAGGCGGTCGAGGCCATCAAGAGCGCCTTCGCGGAGGCGGCCCTGCGCCAGAACGCGCCGAATCTGGACTCGGACGGGCGCGGCGGGCACGGGCACAGTTTGATCTTCGAGGAGCTGGGCCTGCGCTACCTGGGGCCGATTGACGGGCACAACTTGCCGATGCTCCTCAGCACGCTGCAATTCGCCAAGGAGTGCCCCATGCCGGTCGTCCTGCACGTTCTGACCACCAAGGGCAAGGGATACGAGGCGGCGCTGAATTATCCGGAAAAATTTCACGGCCTCGGGCCTTACGACCCGGTGACCGGCGAGACGCCGGCGGTCCAACCCGGCACGCCGCCGGGCTATCACGAGGTGTTCGGCCAGACGATGGTCAAGCTCTGCCAGAAGGACAACTCGGTGGTGGGGATCACCGCGGCCATGCCGACGGGGACGGGCCTCAAGGCGCTGGAAAAGGCGATGCCGGGAAGATATTACGACGTGGGGATCGCGGAGGAGCACGCGGTGCTCTTCGCGGCCGGCATGGCGACGATGGGCTTCCACCCAGTCTGCGCGATTTACTCGACCTTCCTCCAACGGGCCTACGACTGCATCATTCACGACGTGGCGCTGCAGGATTTGCCGGTGATCTTCTGCATGGACCGGGCCGGACTCTCGGCCAACGACGGCCCCACCCACCACGGGTTGTTCGACATCGCCTTCTTGCGCTGCGTTCCCAACATCATCGGGATGGCGCCGCGGAACGAGGACGAATTGGCGGACATGATGTTCACGGCCACGCACCAGAAACATCCGGTCTTCATCCGCTATCCGCGCGGCCCCGGGGAGGGCGCGCCGGTGAAGGACCAGCCCGGGATTCTGGAGATCGGCAAGGCGGAGGTCACGCGGAATTTCGAGGGCAAGGGCGGGCCCAAGGCGGCGTTGTTCGGACTGGGCAACATGCACGCGGTGGCGCGCGAGACAGCCGCTCTGCTGGCCGCCGAAGGCTGGGACTGCGCGGTGATCAACCCGCGTTTCACCAAGCCGCTGGACACGGGGACGACGGAATTCTTCGGGCGGGCGGCGGAGGTGGTGGTGACGTTTGAGGACCACGTCTTGGCGGGCGGCTACGGCTCCAGCGTGGTGGAACTGTTCAATGAGAAAGAGATCGGCGCGCCGGTGGTTTGCATCGGCTGGCCCGACCAGTTCATCGAGCACGCCAGCACCGTGGAGCATCTGCGGCGGAAATACGGCCTGACGGCCGCCAGCGCCGCGGCGCGGGTGAAGGAGTTGTGCGAGAAAAGTGAGCAAATCCTCCCGCGCGCCGCGCAAGCCGCTGCCGGGCAAGTCTGAAGTTGCCAACCATTTTTTTGGCGCATTTTGTGTGAAAAATGAGCGATGTTGAGACCATCAGAGCGGCTATCAAGAAGCTCTCGGTTGAGGAGCGCGCCGGGATCATCGCCGAACTCCGCGGTTGGACGGATGATGATTGGGATCGTCAAATGAAAGCCGACGGCGCGGCGGGCAAATTCGCGTCCCTCAACCGCGAGGCGGACTCCGCCCACGCTGGCGGTGAAACGCGCGTGCTGGACGACATCCTGCGCGAGCCGTGACTATTTCCAGCCGCGGCATAATTGAGTTATAATTGACTCCCGGCGCCACACTCAC
>JBEKAN010000471.1:0-3347 GCA_050015895.1 Verrucomicrobiota bacterium | reverse complement strand
GGGCCGTTTCGCCCACGACGGTGCCGGTGCCGTGGTCAATAAAAAAGTGGGAGCCGATCCGCGCGCCCGGATGCAAATCTATTCCCGTGCGGCTGTGGGCCCATTCGGTCATGATGCGCGGGATCAATGGGATTTTTTCCTGGTAGAGTTCGCGGGCCAGACGCTGCACGGCGATGGCTTCGATGAACGGATAGGCCACGATGACCTCCTCCTTGCTCAAGGCGGCGGGGTCGCCCTGGTAGGCCGCCTCGGTGTCGGTGTTCAACAAGTCGCGGATTTGGGGCAGCTTGCCCAGAAAATCCAGCGCCAGGTCGCGGGACAGGTGGCGCAATTCTTTTGCCACGGGGGCGTCGGGCGGCGCGTACTCCAGGCTCTTGCGGATTTCATCCTCCAGACGTTCCGAGACCGAATCCATCAAGGTGGCGGTCTGGACTTTCAACTCGGCGGCGTGGATGGATTGCTCGTCGAAGAAGCCCGGGAACAACAGGCGCAGCAGATCCGCGGTGATGGAGGCGATGGCGGTCTTGGAGGGCAGGTTCTTGCCGTCCACGTGGTTGATGCCGCCCACGCGGGCGTAGGAGGCGATGAGCTGGTCGGTTAATTCGGTGACCGTGTGGTTCACAGGGGAATTATCCGGCAAGAAAGAAGGAATGCCAAGTATGAACAGGGATGGCGGATGCTATTGACCTTGCAAGACCTGCAATGCGGCGGCGACGGCGGCGTCAGGGGAAATGCGGGTCATGCATCGGAAATCTATTGGACAATCGCGGCGGAAGCAGGGGGAGCAGGGAACATCCGAGGCGCGCAGAATCTGTGTCCGAGTGGAGATGGGGGGCCGGGTCATCTCGGGCGCGGTGCTGCCAAACAGCGCCACGACCGGAGTGCCCACGGCGGCGGCAAGATGCGCGGGGCCGGTGTCGTTGGCCAGGAGCAGGCGGCAGGTTTTCAGGGCGGCCGCCAGTTCCCGCAAGCTGGTCCTGCCCGCCAAGTTGAGAACGGAGGCCGGACCGGCCGGGGATTGCTGGAGCGCGACGGTGATGTCCGCCGCCAATTCGCAATCGCCATCGCCCCCAAAAATCACCCAGCGGCAGCGGGTTCGCGCCTGGAGGTCAAGGGCCGCCTCGATGAACCGCTCCGCGGGCCAGCGCTTGGACGGGCCGTATTCGGCGCCGGGGCTGAGTCCGAACCACGGGCCGGCCTGCGGCCAGGCCGCCATGCCCAGGCGGGCGGCGACGGCGGCGGCTTCCTCGGGGCGGATGACGATGCGCGGCGGCAAGGCGGCGGGCGACGCGCCCAGGACGGAGACCAGATGCAGATAATCGTGGATGTGATGGGCTTCGGGCGGGATGGCGGGCGGCGCGTCGCCGCGCGCGGCCAATTGGCGCACTTGCGCGGCGGAGCGTTTGCGCATGGGGACGGCGCCGGGGCGGGGAGGGACACGTATTGTCAAAAATAAGTTTCGCCCGGAACGCGCCAACCCGGCCCGCCGGGGGATTCCCGCCAGCCACAGTTCGAGGGCGGAACGGAGGGAATTGGGAAAGGCCAGGGCGGTGGAGAATTTTTTCGCGCGCAGGCGCCGGGCCGTCCGCCAGAGGCTGTCCGAGGGCGAGAAGAGGAGCAGTTCATCCAGGAACGGCTGGCCTTCCCAGAGGCCCGCCAGCTTTTCAGGGGCGAGCATCGTGAGGCGGGCGTCCGGTTTGGCCTCACGCAGACGTTGCAGGGCCGGAACGCTCATCACGGCGTCGCCCAGCCAGTTGACCCCGCGGACCAGGATGTTTTCCGGGGCGGCGGAAGGGCTGGCGGCGGGTGGGTTCATGGGGGCGCGGGGAGCCGTCAGCGCAGACAAATCTTGCGCACACAATCATTGAAGTCCTCCGCGCCGCTGAGGATTTTGATTTCCACTCGCATGAAGCAGATCGGCAGGTCGCGGCGGTCCAATTTGGGGAAGCGGACGGCGTCTTTCTGGGTGGTGACGATGATGTCGGCCTGGCGCTTCTTGGCGCGGTTGATGACGTTGAGGACTTCCTGCTGCGTGAAGCGGTGGTGGTCGGCGAATCGCTTGGAATAGACCAGCTCGGCGCAGAGTTTGAGGAGGCTTTGCTCGAAGCTTTCGGGCTGGGCGATGCCGCTGAGGGAGGCGGCTCGTTTGTCTTTCATGAAGTCCAGCCCCTTTTGCTCGCCGGTGAAGACATCCTCGAAGTAAAGGGGATGGTGGACGCATTCAATGATGCCGGCGGTGGGGTTGTAGCGCGCGATGCGCTGGCGGAGATGGGCGGTGTCGCCGTCGCTCTTGGTGATGAAGATGGTGCTGGCGCGGGCGAGATGGGAGTGAGGCTCGCGCAGGGTCCCGCGCGGGAGCAACTGCTCGTTGCCAAAAGGCTGCTGGCAATCAATGAGGACAATGTCCTGCCGCCTTCCGGCCAGGCGCCAGTACTGAAAGCCGTCGTCCAGCAAGAGCGTGTCGCACCCGAAATTCTCGATGGCGTAGCGGCCGCTTTTGACGCGGTTTTTGTCCACCAGCACCACGACATCCTTCAGGTTGGAGGCGAGCATGAAAGGCTCGTCGCCGGCCGTGTCGGAATCGAGCAGGAGCGATTTGCCGTCCGAGACAACCCGCGGCGGCGTGCTGTCGGCGCGGAAGAGGAGGTTGTTGAGGAGCGACCGGGCCAGCGGCTCCGGCTTGGAGCGGTAGCCGCGGGAAAGGATGGCCACGGTGCGGCCCTGCTTTTGGAGTTCGCGCGCGAATTTTTCGACGACAGGCGTCTTGCCGGTGCCGCCGACGGTCAGATTGCCAATGGCGATGACTTGGATGCCGAGGGTCGAATCGCGGAGGATGCGCACTTTGTAAAGGAAGCGCCGGACTTTGACGCCGACTTGGAAGACTTTGGACAGGGCGTAGAGAAGCGAACGGACGAACGTGGCGAGTTTGCCGCGGCGCTGCTCAAAAATCACCTCCAGGACGAAGGTTTCAGCCGTTTCCGTCCATGCTCGCAGAGTTTCCGTCATGCGCGGGGCAGTGTGCCCCTGAAATGGCGCGTTTGCCAGCGCACAGTTGCGCGGAGGGGTTAATGCCACGACTGGCTGATGGAAGGCCGGATGAGGGCGAGGCGGCGTTCTCTGCAAGGGACCGGACTGATTGAGCGACGCTGCGGCGAAACGGCTCAAAAAGCTCAAAGGAAGAATTCAGGGCTTGATAACCGCATGATATTCGAAATACGTGAAATGATCCTAAAAACGGCAGTTGAAACATAAACTTCTTGGGTTTCCAGATTCTTTGGAACCCGGTGCGGCGATATTCTTCGTGCAATTTGGACCCCAACTAACCAGGCACCCATGCCTGTTGCCGG
>JBEKAN010000470.1:0-3387 GCA_050015895.1 Verrucomicrobiota bacterium | reverse complement strand
CGGGCGTCCCCAGCCACTGTGCGCCGGCCAGCATGGATGCCAGCCAAAACGAAACTCGAACCCGAGCCAGAAAGTCGTTCATCCGCCGAGGATACTCAGGCACAAGGCAAATGTAATGTGCAAATGTGCCGCCGGCCCCCGCGCAACTGGCAATGCGCAATTGGGGCGCCCAGGGGCGCATCTTGACACCACCACCATAATAAGGGTGGTGTTAATCGGTTCCTCTTCCGAGAAAGCGAAACCTCGAACCCAGGAAGCACTATGAACTCGGAGAACGATGCACGGCGATCACTACGCGATATTGAGATGGAAGTATTGGCCGAAGGTCGGGAATGGACCCGGCAACGGCTGGAAACAAAACTGCAAGAAGAGGCGGACCGCCATGGCGGGGTTTTTCCCCCTAAGCGCAAACAAGGTGCGGCATCGGCGGAAGGGGCCGATGCGCCTGCGCGGGGTCAGCGGCGTCGTTGAACTCAACGTCTGGCAGGGGCAGGACGGCAAGGATGGGCCATGGGGCTGTCCGATCCGGCAGAGTTGGGGCCTCCAAGCGCACCAGCAAATGAGTCCGGCCCTGGAGGAGAAGTTGGTCTTTACCGCGACAGTGGTTGGTTCCTACGAAGACGCTTCGCAATTGACCGGCCAATGGGGCTGCCCGGTCGATGACTCCGTCATCCACCATCTGGTGCAATGGCTGGGCCAGAAGGCCGAGGAACAAACGCAGGTTCGTTTGGAGCAAGTCCCCCGGGAAAGCCAGCCCCAGCGGGCGGCGGCGCCCTTGGCGGTGTTGATGAGCGACGGTTGGATGGCGCGCTTTCGGGGGGCGGGATGGGGCAAGAAAAAGACCAAGAAAGACCGCGTGGAATGGCACGAAATCAAGACGGGGGTTTTTTACCGGCATGAACAAGCGGCTCAGAGCGAGTCGGGCCGGGGCCTCATTTCTGAGAAGGTGGTGGTGCGATGGCAAGGAGAGCCCTTGGAGTTTGGACGGCGCTTGGGTTGGGAAGCATTGCGGGGAGGGTTGGGACGCGCCCAAGAGACCCTGGCCTTGTCTGACGGCGGGAAATGGATTTGGAACATGGTGGAGGACCGGTGGTCGCACGCGAGGCAGTTGCTGGATTTTTATCATGGGGGCGAGCACCTCTGGAGCCTGGGACGAGCTTGCTGGCGCGAAGAGGGAGCGGCCAAGGCCTGGGTCGAACCGCGTCTGCATCAACTGCGACACGGGCAGGAAGAGGCGGCGCTCAAGGAGATTGCGGGATTAAAAGCGCCGCGCGGAGAAGCGGGCGAGGTGGTGCGCAAAGAAAAAAACTACTTTGCTGGCCAGAAGAACCGAATGAACTATAAAGAAATCGCCGACCGGGGTTGGCCCATTGGAAGTGGAGCTGTTGAGTCAGCCTGCCGTCAAAGCCAGTGCCGGTTCAAACGTCCTGGACAATTTTGGACTCAACCCGGGTTTCGCAATCTGAACGCCCTGGACGAAGCGCGGCGCAATGGCCATTGGGACGGCCTTTGGATAACGAACTAATGGTGGCTGTATCAAGATGCGCCCCGTCCCGCCGGGTGTGAGACAAAATTCTTCCTCTAATCCGCCAGGGGCAGCGGATCGTTACGTGCCGCTGCCAGGTTGAGCCGGTGTTTCCAGAACTCCTCCAGCCTGCGGCTGTTATGAATGCAGCGCAGGGCCAAGATGTTTTCGGCGCCCGATTCTGACCAGAACATGCCCGACTGCTTGCAACGCCCTCCGATCACCGTCTTGCAACCGGCCTCCACGACCCCTGAGCCGATAAAGTAGCCATTGGCTCGGAATGTCCCGTACTGCATCCGTTTTACGTTACGCACAAAATAGCCCAGTTCCTCTTTCACCTTCGGTGCCTGGGGCTTGCCGGCGCACTCCTTGAGCGTCTCCTCAATCAATACCTGCACCTTGTCTTTGAGCAGTCGCTTGGCCCAGCGATGCTGCCGGGTTTTGTAATCGGGATGGTCCTTGCCGATCAGCGCGCTGAGCACGTCGCCGGTGTGCTCCACGGCGTGATAAAAATCCACGATCTGCACACAGTCTTTAAAGTTCTGCTTGCCCAAATTCCTCAACCCCTCTGCTCCGTCGATGAGCACCACCACTTCGCCAGCACTGGCCATGCCGCGCCGGATTGCCTCCTGGCGCAAGCAGGGACCAAACTCATCGCTGGATTTGAAACTGGATACATACGTGGTGGATTCCCAGTCGCGAACCGGACGACCCTCCTCGTCTCTGCGATGCTGGGTGAACACGCAGCCTAAATAGACTTGGCGGGTTTTGGCCGTGCCATCGGCCTGTTTGCCCCGCCGTCCCTCCAACTCCTCGGGCACCATGGGCACGCCCGTGCCGTCCGCGCTCACATACATAATGGGCGCATCGCAGCAACCCGGCTGGGCGGGCCGTTCTTGCCAGGCCTGAGCAGCGTTGCCCACGCGCTGGACCACCCGTTGAATCTGCCGCGCGGACACCGAGATGCCGCCGGTCTGCTCCAAGTGCCGCTCGGCCTTGAGGTAGGTCTGCTCATCAGCGCCTTCCAGACAAAGGAGCTTGGCCAAGGCGGGCGTGTAGCTGACCTCCAACCCCAGGGCGGCATCGGCGGCATAGTGGCCCTGGCCCTTGCCCGCGTGGTAATAGTAATCCCGAGTGACCGGGAAGCGGCCAAAAATCCCCTGCGCCTGGATGGTTTCCCGGCCTTTGCGCACTTGCCCGGGCTTGGGTTGGTAGGCGGCATCGATGCGGTCGGCGGCTTGCTGAAGCAACCAGCCAACCAGTTCATTGGCCGATTTGAAAACGGCCGCGCGCACGAGTATCTCCAACTGAGCGACGGCCATTCCTTCGGCGACTTGGGATTGAAACTGGGCGATCAGCCGTTGGATTTCTTCGTCTTGGGCCAGGAGGATTCGCGGCGTGGGGTCTTTTTTTTTAGCCCGGCGTGGCGCTCGGCTCGGGTTTTTCCCACTTGGAGCCGGACGTACTGCCTTACCAACTCCTGGAAACGCCGGTAGCCCTCGATAGCCTCCTGCAGCTCGGGCACCTGTTCGGCCGGAACGTAACGGGAGACGTTCCGGCCGTCTTCGTAACACTGATGGTTGTAGTAAGGCCCCTGAGGACCTTGGCGCATGACGCTGACGGTGCCCTGGTCCATGCGCTGGATTTGGGCGATTTGTTGGAGGATTGATTCGGGGGTGGTTTCAGAGTTCATGGTGCGGGAAGTATATGCTATAGACATATATTACGGCAACAAAAAAATGGGGGAAAATCGGATAACGAGGAATCTTGTCCCACGCCCCCCCTCGGTTCCGCTCTGAGTACAGTCTTGACCTACCGGCCTTTTGGTGACAAGACTTGTCATGATTTACCCGTTGACTTCG
>JBEKAN010000469.1:0-6018 GCA_050015895.1 Verrucomicrobiota bacterium | reverse complement strand
TCCCCTTCCAGGTGGCCGCTTTCTTGGCGGCCGCGTCCGCCTTGTCCCCGGGCGCGCTCTTGCTGGCCGCCAGCGCCCGGTATGCGATGGCGTCCACAACAATGGCGGCCACAATAAGGGCCACACCGGCAAAGAGCAGAACCGGATTCCCCTTGTGTTCAATGATGTAGTTCAAGATCACCCCCACAACCAGAGCCAATCCCACGCCGATGGGGAATCCCACCCCCATCCCCGCCACCGCAATCGCCCCCACCACCAGAATGTTCGAGAGGTTGAAAACGACACCGCCGGCGAACGCGGACAGAATGTTGGCGCCGCCCGCGCGCGACAGATCCGCCGCGAAGCGCGGCCCGTCCGATCCCCACGTGCCGAAGGTCAGCCCCGCCAGCGCCGCGCCCAACGCCACTCCGATCGAGTAGTCATAGTAAAGCAGTTCAAACCGCCAGCCCTTGGTGAACTTGAGCACATTGGTCCACGATCCCCAGCAAATCATGGTCAGTATCGTGAGCATCAGAACAATCCTGTAAGAATGTGGCAGAGTCATGACATTTCCTTTCGATGGAACCTTTTTTGTGCGCTTCGCCCGCCAGCCTGCGCCAAATTCCAAAGCGCGTCAACATTATTTCCCGCAGAATGCTCTTCAACGAATTGCTTTTCAATTTGCGGCCCGCCGCCCGCTCGGCCATAATATGCTGTGGAACCGATTTCACGCATGGAGTCTCCGAACTCCGAAATTCAGCTCGCGTGGCCGCCGCCGCCGCGGTCGCCATCGCCTTTCGAACTGGCGGACGACGAGATTCATGTGTGGAGCGCCCGGCTCTTTCCACCCGATTTTGGCGATTCCGCCGCCCGCGCGACCCTCTCCGAAGCCGAAATGCAGCGGGCCGGAATGTTCCACTTCGAGCGCGACCGGAAAAACTTCGTCGCCCGGCGCTCCCTCCTTCGCGTCATCCTCGGCCGCTACTTGAAGAGCGAACCGTCGCAAGTCCCCCTGGCTTACGAGGAGCGCGGCAAGCCCCGCCTCTCCGGGGCGGACGCCGCGCCCCCGCTCCACTTCAATTTCTCGCATTCGCAGAATCTGGCGTTGTTGGCGGTGGGCCGCCTTTATCCACTGGGCGTGGATGTCGAAAAAATTCGGCCCATGCCCGAAATGAGCGAGATCGCCGCCACATTTTCTTCCGCCGGCGAAAGCGCCCGGCTCGCCGCGGCCGCCCCGGAGCAGAAGCTGGAGGTTTTTTTCACGCAGTGGACGCGCAAGGAGGCCTGGCTCAAGGCCACAGGCGAAGGCATTGCCGGCAACCTCGGGCAGTTGGACTGCTCCCAGCCCCCGCCCGGCTGGGCATTCCACACCTTGTCGCCCGCGCCCGGCTTCATCGGCGCCCTGGCCGCCCGGGCCGGCGACGCCCGCCCGCTCTGCTGGCAATGGCCCGCGCTGACATCAACCTCTCAGGGTTGAGCCGCCAAGCCCGCGACCTGAAGGATCGTGGCTTTGGTCTCGGCGCGATTCCCTGGCTGGTAATACTCATACACCGCGCTGGGTGGGGTCTGGACACGCAAGGGGTATTTTGCGCGCAGCCAGTAATCAAATTGGAACGGCGCGGTTTCGGAGAGTTCGCGCAAATAAAGGATCACCTGATTCCCGGTCACTTCAAACTTGGCGATCCGCCCTTCCTGTCGCAGAGCTTCGAAGGCGGTTGTGTCCACGTCGAACCCGGGTGGAATGCCCAGATCCACAATCGCCATTTGGACGCCCCGGCCGGTGTTGTTCTTGACAGTGACGGCGCAATTGAGACGATCGTCCACCGCCAGGGTCGCGCGGTCGTATTGCAGGTCAATTTGCAGGAGATCGGCCGGGCGGGCGGCGGCAACTTCATCGCTCGCACGCTTGGGGAGCCAGTAAGCGCCGGTGCATTGGACGGGCAATTCTCCAGCGGGCGTCTGGCGCAATTCGATCCGGTTTTCCCCGGCATGAAGGTACTGGGTCAATTCGACTTGTTTCATCACGTCGCTGTTGTCCTTGTTGATGTGGAAGGTTTCGATGGTTTGGCCGTTCAAGAGCACCGTAATGGTCGAGTCAAAATCCTGGCCGAGCGACGCGCCGCTCCCCTGAATCAAGGCGCGCATCGCCAGGATCGTGGCCTGGGTGGAACCCCATGTGCCACCGCTTGATTTCTGTTTGGAGAGCCAGGTTAAGGCCTGTTTCACCAACTCAGGCGAGGTCCCAGCTTTGATCAGGGCCATCGTGCAGAGCGCCGTCGTTTCCGCCTCCATTCCGGAATCGTGGGAATAGGTCATGCTGTAACCGGTCGAAGCCCAGTGCGTCATCTTGTCACCTTTGATTGCCGCCGCCTTCAAGTGGTCAAGCAATTCCAGACCGAAAGAGTCCGTTCGATTGCGCCCCAGGAGGGCGTTGGCGGCGAGGGCCTTTTGATAGTTGTTTAAGAGTTTATCAGGGTGGGAACGAATGTATCCCAGAGCTTTGTCCACGGCGGGCGATTCATCGCCCGATTCCACGAAAGCCCACGCCACGTACGCTGTGGCAGGTGTTTCGGTGCTCAAATACTCCAATCCCCCAGACCAATCCCAGGAGCCATCGGTGTTCTGTTTGGAAAGGAGCCATTTTGTAGTGCGATCAATCATCGCCTGATCCACTGGGTGGACCCGGCTCATGTCCGTGAACTCCAGAATGCCATAAGCGGTGAGGCCCACATGAGCCGGGTCATGCCCAAACCATTCAAAACCGCCGCCGGGCACCTCAAATGTGAGCAGGCGCTGGTAGCCGGCATTGATAAACTTCCGCGCCTTGATCTCGATTTCAGGAGTCAACCGCCCCATGCGTTTCATGTAATCCAAAACGAGCACGTTGGGATACGTTGTCGAGGAGGTCTGCTCGAAACAGCCATATGGCGCCTGAAAAATCGAATCCAACCCCTCCACAATTTCGCTGAACCGCGAGGGATAGACTTTGATCCACAGGCTCTCCGAATCCGGGATTCTCTCCTCTGGCACGGTGAATGTGTCAGCCCATGTGCCTTTGAGAACCTCATTCTTCGTGCCCTCGATGCGTTCGCCCACCGGCACGACGCGAATCTTCCGCTCCACCGCGTCCGCGACCTTGGCCCCTTGGGCGGTGACGCGCAAGGCGTGGTTGCCGACCCGCAACACTTTGATCGGGAAACTCGCGCCTCTCACCTCATTGGCCTCGAGATGCACGCTGAGGTTTTGCGCGGGGGATTCAAACCAGTCTGCGGCGGCGAGATGGATCCGGATGTCCTGCGGCTCCTTCAAATAGTTGTAACAGGTCACCGGAACAGACACTTCATCACCCAGGGACAAGGAAACAGGCAGGTCAAGATCGGCGTTCTTCCGGCGGCGCTGATGGCGTCCACCGACGCGCGCCATGTCGTGATGGAATCCGCCAGAGGAATTTCCAAAGTCGCCTTGCCTTGATCGTCTGTGATCAGTTCGGGCCGCCAGAACAAGGTCTCCGGGAAATCCCGGCGGATGCGAGGGGACGCCGGACCGCCCGCGACAGGCTTTGGATTGTCCTCGCCGGACATTTGGTTCGCCAATTGAATTTGGTGAATGTCATTCAACAAAGCCGAGGATTGTGCTTTTTGTTTTGCCTTCGCCAATGCGGGCAACAACATGGATGCGAGCACAATATAGAGAAATATGATAATCAAAGCCTCAACGATGGGGCAGCCGCGAGGGTTGACGCCCCGGTAAAGACAGATCACGACGAAGATCGGCGACAAGAAGATCAGCGCGAAAAACCCGATTTCAAAATAGTGCTCAAGGCTGTTGTAATACGCCTTCCGATGAGCTTCCACAGCCGCGAGTTTTACCGGGCCGGTCGCCTCCCGCATGCTGTAAAGCCCAGGCTCCCCCTCCAACATTTTCAGCGCGTCGGAGTACTCCGGGTCGTTGCGAAGTCGCTCATACGCCGGGGTTCCGCGCATTTCCCGGGCGCGGTCAATAAGTTGCTGTGGAATGTATCCACTCTTGATCAGATCGTCTATGCCCGGTCCGGCGGGCGTCTGGCCCAGGGATGACAAGTAGGCCTGGACGAGGCCCTGACGGTTTCCCGGCAGAGAACGATCGAGATCAACAGAATCGAACATCTTGATTTGGTAACGCGGTTTCAAAAGGTCGCCTTCCACGTCCATGAACTCTCGCAGCAGGCCGGGCCGGTTTTCCGAAAGCGCAAACACACTTTCATCCACGGCGGCAATTCCCAACGCCGCCGGAGCCGGCCTGCCCTCCGCGTCGCTGACGCCAAAATCCACTTTGGCGACCTCGCCCGGCGCGTACACCGCCTTGGACCAACTCGCCGCGACATGGAGCCCCGACGCCGGATTCACGTAGAGGAGGCGCGAGCAGCCCTTGTCCTCTCCAGTTCCGGTAATCACATAAGCGTTGACTTTGAGCGCCCCCACCAACCCGGCCGGCAAAGGGAGCGCGTATTCCGCCTTGTGATTGTCCAGGGGAACGGACCGCGTCAGCACGGTCTGTTTGTCCTTGATCACATCGAGATAAATCGTGCCCGTTTTTTCCGCCGAGAGAATCGTCACCTGGGCGGATTCCCCGGCCTGATAAACGGCTTTGTCGGTACGGAGCAAAAAGGCGGGAACAGTCCCCCGGCTTTCCGGTTGAAAAACCAGTCTGGCTTTTCGCCCAGCCGAATCAATCGCTTGAATCTCCACCGGTTGGCCCCCGGTTGCGGGGAGAAGTTTGACCGTGCTCACTCCCTGGTCGTCGCTCTCGTACGCCGTTCCGTTGACATACGTTTTGCACACCGCCGGTCGTCCGTCGGGATACTCGCTCAAGACATATAGAAGATTCTCCACGCCCGGGACAAACACGCCCGCCTCCGGAATCGCCGCCAGCTCCAGTTCGCTCCTGGCGACGGACAACGACAACGTGGTCTGTTCCACATGCTGCGCGGTGTCGGCGATTTCGGCCGTCAATTCCAGGAACGCCTGTTCCTTGTTCTGCGGCATTCCCACCAGAAAATCGGGCAGAACGAACTGGAAGGAAAATCCGCCGCCGCTGTCCGTCCGCCCTTGCGCCTCCGAAATGACCACCGGCTTCTCCTCCAGGGTCGCGGCTGTCAATTTGACCGTGCCGTCGCTGACCGGCTTGCCGAAAAAGTAACCGGCCCGCACCGATCCCGACACTGTCTGCCCCGGCAGATAATACGGTTTGTCGGTGGCGATGTGGATTTTGAATTTGGGAAGCGCGTAGTTCTTGATTTCCACAGTGCGTTCGGTCGTGATGGCGGCCGCGATGGCGCGGATCTCATATCGGCCCAGGTTCAATTCCGAAGCCAGGACAAAGTCCGCCGAGGCGATCCCAAAAGCGGACGATTTCCGGCTTTCTTTGAACACCTTGTTGCCCTTCGGATCGCTGACCTCGAAAGTGACCGCCTCGTCCGCAAACGGCTTTTGAGTCCGCCCATTGAGAAGCAAACTGCGAAGATGGATCGTCTGGCCGGGCTGATAGACCGGTTTGTCGCACGAAAGAAGAACCCGGGCCGGCTGTTGGACTTCCACCTTCTTGACCACATGATCCCGGCCCAGGGACGAGGTGGAATCCACGACAAACTGATATTCGCCGGGCGGCAGCGCGGGAACGTGGATCGGACCGGCGATGCTGCCGGACGCGTCCGACTGAAACGTGCCGAGCAGGATGGGCCGGGCCGCTTTGCCCAACAGGCTCAACTCGACCTTTGCCCCTTTTACCGGCGTTCCGGAAACGCGGTCGCGCACCACGACGCGCAGGCCCGCCGGGCTTCCCCCGGCGACCTTGGTCTGCCCGAGCACCACCGTTTCCTGCCGGTCGGGTTCATGCTCACCCACGTAGATCGAGTAAGCGACGACGGCAAAAACACCCGACATCACCAGCGACACGATGATCCACACGAGCGGATTTCGGGAACGGGTTGTTTTGAGGGGAGCAACGCTTGAGTTTTGAGCAGGGGCGGGCGGATTGGGTTCATTCATGGAATATCCTCCG
>JBEKAN010000468.1:0-3410 GCA_050015895.1 Verrucomicrobiota bacterium | reverse complement strand
AGCTTGTGGGAGGCTCTTTTTCGCGCGCTGGGCTACAAACAAAACACCTGGCCCCTGCAACGAATCGCGGAACTTCTTCCGCGCTTCCAGGGCTTCTCCGGCTCCGTGGTGGCGTGGCAGGCGCGTTTGCTGGGCGCGGCGGGATTGCTGCCGTCGGATATTTCCCGCGCCGGATCGGACCAGTACTTGCGCGGCTTGTGGGACCACTGGTGGCGCGAGCGCGAGGATTTCAGCGACGTGCTGTTGCCGCGCAGCCTCTGGCGCTTCCACGGGCTGCGTCCGGCCAACCAACCGCAGCGGCGCCTGGCGCTGGCGGCGCACTGGCTCGCCCGCCGGGATTTCCCGGCGCGGTTGGAGGAATGGTTCACCGCGGAGAAACGGGAGACCCCGCCGGCCCAGTCCCTGCTCGACTGCCTCCAGGCGCCGCGCGATGATTTCTGGTCGTGGCACTGGGGATTGCGAACGGCGAAACTGCCCCGGCCCCAGCCGCTCCTGGGCGCGGCGCGGGTGACGGATCTGGCTGTCAATGTGATTTTGCCCTGGTTTTGGATTCGGGCGCGGGCCGGGCGCAACGAGGCGATGCGGAAAACCGCCGAGGAGCGTTATCTGGCGTGGCCCGCCGGGCAGGACAACGCGCTGCTGCGTCTGGCGCGCCGGCGGTTGCTGGGCCGGGGGCCATCGGCGGGGACGCGGACCGCGGCCGGCCAGCAGGGGCTGCTGCAAATCGTCCGCGATTTTTGCGACCACTCCAACGCGATATGCGCCGACTGCTCCTTCCCCGGTCTGGTGCGAGGCTTTGCAGCCCGGCAATAGTCGAACCTTGAAATAAGCCTCGAAAGGGGTAGGCTCAAACCATGATAAACGCATTGGATCTAAAGGAGCGGATGAACGCCCAGCCGTTCAAGCCGTTCCGCATTTGCATGTCAGACGGCAAGACTTACGACATCACCAATCACGGCATGATGTTTGTCAAAAGAAACGCCGTGCTTGTCGGAATGGATCTTGACGACAACTCGATCGCCGAGCGTCTCGTCGAATGCGCGCTGCCTCACATCACACGGATTGAGGATATGACAACCGAACAAGCCGCCTGACCCGCTTCCGCCCGATCCGCGCCCGCTCTCTCACCCGGCCTCGGCCTGACCTGCCGCAGCGCCGTTGCCGCCAAATTCGGGGGGATTGTCTGGAGAAGGGGAATCGTTTTCCGGCTCCGGCGATGGGGAACTGTCTTCCGGCTCCGGTGATGGGGAATCGTCGTCCGGCGCCTCTTCGTCCTGGATTCCCGCCGCGCGTTGGGCGGCCAGTTCGAGGTCCCGCTCGGCCTGGCGGGGGTTCTTGGCGCGCTTGACCCGGGGCAGCGGGCTGAGCATGACGTTGATCCCTTTGCCGATGAGCTTGGGCGGCGCGTCGGGATGCCCGTAGGGGGTCAGACTATTGACGAACTTCTCGACCTGCTGGAAGCCCAGTTCCTTGTGGGCCATTTCCCGGCCGCGAAAGCGGAGGGTGATCTTCACCTTCATGTCCTCGCAGAGGAAATCCACGCCGTGCTGCAGTTTCACGCCGAAATCATGGGGGTCAATATTGGGGCTGAGTTGGATTTCCTTGACGCGGTTGGCGTGCTGATGTTTGCGGGCCTCCTTTTCCTGCTTGGCCATTTCGTAGCGGTATTTGCCGAAAGCGATGAGGCGGCAGACCGGCGGGGTGGCGTTGGGGGCGATTTCCACCAAATCCACCGCCCTGGCGCGCGCCAGATTGATGGCCTCGCCCAGGGGCATGACCCCGAGCATTTTCTTGTCGGCGTCAATGACGCGGACCTCGCGGGCGCGGATTTTGCCGTTGACGCGCGTGAAGGAGGCGGCCGAGGGAGAAGAGCGTGGGGAATAAGGGCGACTCAAGAGGCCCTCACCAAGTCTAAAATGTTCATGAATGCTTCAAATGACATCTGTGCGACGTTCCAGCGGACACCGCCTCCGCCTGAAACCACGCCTTCTGAGGCCAATTAAACCCCAAACCGGCCATTTTGCAAGTCAAAAATATGTCACAAAACAAGCCAATTGCGCTTGCAACGGGTGCGGGGGCGTGCTCAGCTTGAGAGGTGGATAATTACCGAAGCGTCCCAAGTCAGAGATCATTTATGAAAAACAAATTTTTGGTGGTCCTCACCGCTGTCGCGCTGCTGGTCCCAAGTTATCGGGGACTGGCCGCCGGCACCAACGCGGCGGCGGCGTCCGACTTGCAGGACTTGATCACCCGCGTCAAAACCAGCCTGCAAGCGGGCAAGCAAACGGAAGCCGAGCAGGCGGAGAACCTCAAGCAGTTCGACACGCTGCTGGCCAAGTACAAGGGCTTCGAGATCATCGGCATCAGTCTGGACCGGGCGGCGGACAAGGAGACTCTGGTCAACTTCACCAAGACAAACAACATGCCTTGGCGGCAGTACTTCGACGGGGGGTTCTGGACCAACAAGCTGGCGGTCAAGTACGGCATCCAGAGCATACCCGCCGCGTTCCTGCTGGATCGTGAGGGCAAAATCATCGCCAAAGGGGAGGATGTGCGCGGCCCGGCGTTGGAGCCGGCCGTGGCCAAAGCGCTGGGCGCGAACTGACTGAACTTGGAAACCGCCCCGCCCCGCCCGCGCCGGTCGCGAGTCCGCCTTGTGCTTTGCGGACTTGCCTGCGGCTTGTTGGTGGCAGTCCTTTCGGGCTGCCAGGCCATTAGCTACTACCGGCAGGCAATCGCCGGCGAGTGCCAAATCCTCGCCCACCAGCAACCGATCCGCCAGCTCATCGCGGACCCGCAAACGCCGGCGCCCCTGAAAGCCAAATTTGAGCAGATCCTGAAAATCCGCCAATTCGCCGCCGAGGAACTCCATCTCCCCGCCGGCCAGAGCTATCTCAAATACGTGGACTTGCACCGCCCGTATGTCGTGTGGAACGTCAACGTCGCCCCCGCGCTTTCGCTGGCGCCCAAGACGTGGTGGTTCCCCATTGTCGGCCGGGCGAGCTATCGCGGGTACTTCAACGAACAGGACGCGCGCAGCTACGCCGATGAGTTCGCCAAAAATGGCTGGGACGTCTATGTGGACGGAATAGAAACCTATTCCACCCTGGGCTGGTTCAAGGACCCGCTCCTGAACACGTTCATCAACGAACCGGACTCCTACCTTGCGGAAATCATCTTTCATGAGCTGACCCACCAGCGGCTTTTTGTGCCGGGCGACACCGATTTCAACGAGGCCTTTGCCACCTTCGTCTCCATCGAAGGGGTGCGTCGTTGGTATCTGGCCTCCACCAACTCGCCAGGCTACGAGCACTTCCGCGCCGGCCAGGACCAGGACCACCAATTCGTCAACCTCATCATGGCCGCCCGCGAGCGACTGGAGGCCGTCTATGACGACCCGAAACTACTTG
>JBEKAN010000467.1:0-3425 GCA_050015895.1 Verrucomicrobiota bacterium | reverse complement strand
CAAGTTCTGGCCGCCGATCTTCACCGGCAGCACCCGCTTTCTGCTGGCGGGCGCCCTCTTTTGCGCCCTTCTGCGCTGGACGAAACTTTTTGGGGAAACCCATCCCATTTCCCGGCAATTGAGCCGCCTCCTCTGGTTTCGCGGCGGGCTGAGCCTGGCGGCTTACATCCTGGCGTTCAATTGGGCGCTCAAGCTCAGCAGCGTTTCCCACATCACCCTCTATCTCGGCGCCGCGCCCGTCTGGGCGTTGCTGTGGGAGGGGCGCCCCCAAAAAAACTGGCGCTCCCTCCAGCGCTACGGCGCCGCCGCGCTGGCCTTTTGCGGCGTGTGCGTGCTGATCTGGCCGGCGTTGCGGCGCGGCGTGGGCAGTCTGCCCGGCGAAATCCTGGGTGTCGTTTGCAGCTTCCTCTGGGCCTTCAACGGAGTGCAATGCCGCATTCTCGGACGCGACCTCAGCGGCGCGGAAATCTCCGCCCAGACCTTCTGGCGCGTCGGAATCATCCTCGCGCCGTTTTCACTCGTGGAAATCCTCAAGCTGCCGCCGGTGGAGTTGCGATGGGACCTGCTGCTGGTCCAGCTCTTTTGCATTCTGGGCGGCGGCATCGTCGCCTTTGCGCTCTGGAACGGCGCGTTGCGCCATTGGAGGACCAGCCAGGTTTATCTCTTCAGCAATTTGGTGCCCCTGAGCTCGATGGCATGGGCGCACTATTGTCTGGGCGAGCAAATCACCGCCACCTTTTGGCGCGCCATGATTTTAATCGGCGCTGGCGTCCTGCTCGGCCAGGCCGACTGGCAGAATTTCTTCGGTCGCCGCTGGCTGCCCACGGAATGATTTTGGGTAGTGGGCTACTTTGAATTTTTGCGAAATCGGCGGATCACCGCAACAAAGGCCACAGACCAGAGGATCAAAAGAAATTTTGCGTAAATTGCATCTGGCCCTCCCTCGTCAACCCGGAGAAGAATTACAAATGCAGCCATAAGGGCACAAACAAGCAAGGCATCGCAAAAACGACTGCTGAAGTTCATGGCGATTTGACTCTGCGCGGTTTATGCGAATTTATCCAATTAAATCCACAACCGGATTTTGGCTGACTTTGAAACGGATCCAGTGGCAGTATGGCCACCGGCAATTTGAAGATGAGCACGACTGACACACCGCCCCAGCCCCGCCTGCGCCTGCCCGAGTGGCTGCGCTTCCCGCTGCCCACCAATTCGGGCTTCGGCCAGACCCGCGCGCTGCTGGAGGAGCTCCAGCTTCACACCGTCTGCCAAAGCGCCAAATGCCCCAACCATTGGGAATGCTGGAGCCGGGGCGCCGCCACTTTCATGATCGCCGGCGATCATTGCACCCGCGCCTGCGGCTTTTGCGCCGTCCAAACCGCCAAGCCGCTCCCGCTGGAATCCGACGAACCCGACCGCGTCGCCGAAGCCACCCGCCGCATGAGGCTCCGGCACGTCGTTGTCACGGCGGTCGCGCGCGACGATCTGCCCGACGGCGGCGCGGACCACTTTCGCCGGACCGTCGAAAAAATCCGCCGGCTCAATCCCGGAACCGTCATCGAAGTCTTGGCGCCGGATTTCCTTGACAACGACGCCTCCCTGGACGCCGTGCTCTCGGCCCGCCCCGACATCTACAATCACAACCTGGAAACCGTCCGGCGTCTGACGCCCTGTGTGCGGCACCGCGCCACCTACGACCGTTCGCTCAGCGTGCTGGGCAAAGTCAAGGCGCGGGGCGGGGATTCCATTTTCACCAAGTCCGGCCTGATGCTCGGCCTGGGCGAGGAGGAGGCGGAGGTTTGCGCCGCCCTGGCGGATTTGCGCCGCGCCGGCTGCCAGATTCTGACGCTGGGCCAGTACCTCCAGCCGACCCTCCGGCATTTGCCGGTGGTGGAGTTCGTGTCCCCGGCGCGGTTTGCCGCCTACAAAACCCTGGCCGGGCGGCTGGGTTTCGTGCATGTCGCCAGCGGCCCGATGGTGCGCAGTTCCTACCACGCCGACGAATTCAATTTCTCCCATCGCCAAAGGTAGGGCGGGCCCATGTAGCGGCGGTCTGCGACCGCCGGTGGAATATTCCAACCCGCGCCTCACGGTAGGACGAGTCTCGCCCTGCCGGCCAAACACTTACGGATGCCCGCGGCCGCCCGCGGCCTATCGCGGATCGAATATCGCGCCGTGAAATAAAATGGTCCCGGTCTGGTTGTCCCGGATGGCCGCGTAGAACGGCCTGTCAACAATCATCCTGAAAGGCGGCTCCGGCCGGGCTTGGACGGACATGGCGGAGATTCCAATGCCGCTGACCGCCGCCGCCTCCGTGCCCTCCTCGTTCACCTCGACAAATGTTTTTTGTTTCACCCAACTGATGAGCAAACGCTCGTCGGAGATGCCGCTGAAGTCCGCCTCCGTGGTGAACGCGCGCGTCATGCCCATCGCCCGCAGTTCGTCCTTCAGGTCATAAGTGTTTTCCAGCTTGAAGCGCGGCAGTTCCACGGTCCCCTGCCTGGACCGGAATTGCCCCATCCACTGCTCCCAGTTTTCCGGCGTCAATTCCTGGAGAAATTTGTCCAAACTCTCCTTTGGCAGCAGCACGACCAAACTGATTTGCCGGCCCGCGTAAGGCAGGATCGCCCCCTGAAACGAGGCGTTCTCAAAATAGGCGAGTTTGCCCGTCTGGCTCATCCGGGGATGCGTCACGGAAGTCCCGTTCGCCAAAGTGAAGGGCAGGTCGCGGGTCAGTTTCTTGTCGAAAGGCTCCGCCCAGGCGCCTTTGAAATAAATCGCGTCCATCACGATGACGCGCAGATCGCGCTCCAGCGGCGCTTTGACCATGTCGGGGATTTTGCCGTGTGTCTTGCCGCTCACCCAATCGTTGATGTTCTTCACCACGGCCGGGTCTTGGAAATTCACGCTGGCCGCTTGCGCCTGGTAGGTGTCTTGCGCGCTGGTGACAAACGCCGGTTTGATGTTCGCGCCCGCCAGCGTCCAAATGCCATTGGCGATCTCCAATGTGCATTTCTGCCCCGGCGCCAGCAACTGGCCCATCAGCGATTTGTTGGCCTCATTGAACTGGTCCAGCGCAAGGCCCCCCTGCTGCAGCGTTTGCGCCATCTGGCTCAACGTCTCCCCTTTGGCCCCATTTTCGACCATCACCAGCGCCAGCGCCAGCCCAACCGGACTTTGAAAGACGTTGGAGCCGGGAAGCGCCTTCCGGGTTTCCGCCATCAACTTGAACCCGAAGGCGTTGTCGGCGCGCGCGGCCTTTTCGACCGGTGCTTGGGGCGCCCCCGGTTGGGCGGAGGCAATTTGGGTGGCGATCAGACACAAAAGCAGGGTGACATTTCTCATAGTAATTCCTCTTTCTCGCGACCGGGACAGCATCCATCCCCCGCGCCGCGAAGTCGAGATTGAAAATGGCGGCGCAAGCT
>JBEKAN010000466.1:0-3430 GCA_050015895.1 Verrucomicrobiota bacterium | reverse complement strand
TTTGGGTTTTTTGGGGGGGGGGGGGGGGGGGGGGGGGGGGGGGGTTTTGGGGTGGTTCCGAACGCGGCGCGGGCGGAATTTCAGGCGCAAAGGAACGCCACGCGGCGGCGCCTGGGCCGAACCGGGCAAAGAGGGTGAAGCAGGGGAGAGGCTGGAGAAGTCAGGGGAATGATTGTCAGAGGAATGGAACCGAAGACGAGCTTCGTCGCATTCCCATGATAATGTGCGATTGGTGCGCGGGCCGTGTCCTGCGAGACCCCTGAAGCCATTCAACTACCAGGTAACCTCATAAACTCGATCCGCCATTTTTCTGTAGCCAGGATGATTATTTGAGCAAAATTCCTTGGCGCTCCCTTCGGGAGTGTAACCCTCGGCCCCGGGGCCGCAAGGGACCTCCAAACCAAACCAACGGGAGGAGCGGCCAGTGGAGTGCTCGCCAAGAAGCCAGAGATGCACGACTGAGAAAGGTGGCCCGTTTGTCGGAGCGCGCACCAGCATCAGCCGATCAAAGTTGATTCCTCTCGGCTGCAACGCGGCAAGCACCTTTGGAATTGGCCCGTAATCAATGTTAGTGAGGTGAGAATTGGTTGGGTCCGTCTGCACGTTTGGATACATACGAACCTCCATTTCTGGTGGATACCAACGAAGGCCGTCGGGATAATTCGTGATGAGCGACTCACATCCTCTTCGGACGGCTTCCCATCCCCCAGCCTCCTGAACCCGCTGCTCGACCGTCTGGCGCTGGGTCTGCCTCTGCAACCAGTTCGGAGGCCATGCGAATGGATCAAAGAACACAAACCACACCACGAAGAGGCTGAAAACCCCAAAACACGCCCACACGCCAAGAATGATCCTGTGGCGACTCATCTGCTGCTTTATTTTAGGCGAGAATGGAGCAGCGATAAAACGGGCGACAAACGCCACCCCGACAAGAAAACAGCCGAGGAACAAGAGCGTAGCACAGACGGGGTTCATACACTGGCAAAGTAACTGGTATCCTCTTGGTTTGCAAGACAGCAAAATTGTCGAGAATGGAGCGGGCGCATTCCGCGCTTTTGGGTGGTTTTTTCCTCATCTTCAGCCCTAATCTCAGGGGTGGGGCAGGATTAAGATTAGGATTAAGATTAGGATTGAGAGTGGAACCCATAAAAGTGAAATGCAGCCGACGCCAGAGGGGGCGGGAAAAGGGCTGTCGCGGGAAGAGGGGCTGGGAAGAAGGGCTTGCAAATCTGTGGAGAAGGAGTAGTGTTATGAAACAGGCCCAAGCTGGTGGTGGGCAAGAATCCTAGTGGGAAATCCCAGATGAACCCGGGTGTTGACATTGTTTGCCTGGCTTCCGGCCACTGATCCGCTATCATCGCCGCCGGTTGACCGGAAAAACGTGAATCAATGCCATAAACAACCACCAAAGACCTGACTATTATGAAACTGAAACTCAAAGCCCTTGTCATCCTCGCCACTGTCGCCGGCTTCTCGCTGGCCCTGCCCGGAATTGTTCA
Source organism: Verrucomicrobiota bacterium (assembly GCA_050015895.1). GTDB lineage: Bacteria > Verrucomicrobiota > Verrucomicrobiia > Limisphaerales > Palsa-1400 > JBEKOF01. The sequence continues at coordinate 1,931 of JBEKAN010000466.1, read as the reverse complement.
CGCCCAAGAACTGTTGGAGAAAATCTCGGTTTCCGCCACGATGTATGAAGCCTCCGCCACCACAAACGGCGTTGACACGGGGGTGGACAATGGCACGAGCACCACGACCAAGGCGCCCACCAGAACCTTCCTCACGACAGCCACGTTGCTCAAACAGCTCGCCCTGGATGAAAATTCGGAAAATCAGTGGACGAACACTAAATTCCCAGCCAACGCCACACTGGATTACAACGGCAGCGGGTTCGCCGTCTATGAGGGAACCAACGAATTGGTGGATGTTTCCGATATTTTAAGCTACACTACAACCGGGAAGAACGACATCAGTAGTGGCACTTATACGGATGCCAATGGCGCAGGAATGCCGCCTTTCAGCCAAAGCGATTATTATCTCGTCACTGTGGTGTACGACGACTCCAGTTCCACCGGCGCGCTGGTGTTCTCGGTGACGGGCCTGGCCACGGTCACGGCAAAGGCCACCAATCCAAACGCCAAGACCGGCAAATACACCCAATCCGGCTCAATCAGTTTGCAAGACGGCACGGGCGAGGGAACGATTATCCTCACCTCCGGTCCCCAGGCAGGAACAGCCGCCCCCTTCGTTCTGACCGGTTTTACCGCCACCGCGAGCGGAAGCGCAACCGGTAATACCGGCAACGGCACGAGCGAACAACGAGCGGCGCGTAAGAGGCTATAAAGTAATTGATTTTGTGTAATTGATTTTGACGCTTTCGCGGGCAAACTTGGGGCAGCAACCGTGAAAGGCGCCCTATGATCCAGGTCGTTGATGTCAGCCATCATTATGGACTGCGGCCGGTGTTGAGCCACATCAGCATGGAAATCGCCGAGGGCCAGGTGGTGGCGGTGATGGGGCCAAACGGGGTGGGGAAAAGCACGCTGCTGAACATCATCGCCGGCATACTCGCGCCCGCCAAAGGCCGCGTGGAAATCAACGGCCTGCGGCGACGGGCCGACGCGGAGACGGAATTGAAAATCCGCAAACAGATGGCCTACCTGCCGGACCATCCCTGGCTGCCGGAATTCATGACGGCCCGCGAATGGCTGCTGGCGGTGGGGCAATTGTACGACATTGATTCGGAACGGTTGATGGACCACATAACGCGGCTGCTGGAACTCTTCCAACTTACGGACAAAGGCGAGTCGCCCATCCGCACCTGCTCCAACGGGCAGAAGAAGAAGGTGGCGATTTGCGGCGTGCTGGCGACGGAGGCGCCGATATTGGTGCTCGACGAGCCGTACACCGGCGGTCTGGACCCGTCGGCGATCCTCGCGCTGAGCCGCGTGCTCAAGCTGCTGGCGGAGCGCAACGGCGCCACGGTGGTGATGGCCTCGCAAATCGCGGAAATGGTGGGTCCGGTGGCCCACCGGATTGCGATTATTGATGGCGCGCGCCTGGTGGCGTACGACACACTGGACGGTCTGCGCGCCAAAACGGGCTGCGCCGGGTCGTTGCCGGAGGTCTTCGAGAAAATGGTGCATCCGCAGTCCGCCGAGCAAATCGAAAGTTATTTCAACCGCCCGAAGGCATGAGACGCCTGCGCCAAATCCATTGCGGCGCGGCGTGGCCGCCGCCGGTGCTGGTGGCGATTTTCGTCTTTGTCTATGTGGTCTTCAACGCCGGAATCTGGCTGCTCGGCCGCACTTCGACAAACCTCCACGAGGCGATTTCCGAAATGTCCGAGTTCCCGCAGTTCTTCGCCGTGATGATCGGCGCGGCGGCGGCGCTCCATGTTTTGTGCAGGCTGGTGCGATTCCACCCCGCGCTCAATCTCCGGTACGCGTCCTGGCTGGCGCTCTCGCCGTGGACCGCCGCCAGGCCGCTGCCGATTGGCCCGATCCATCCGGTATGGCAGGACGCGGCGGTGCTGGCCATCCTCGCCGCGCTGGCCCGCTGGCAGGCCCACATTGACCCC
>JBEKAN010000465.1:0-3439 GCA_050015895.1 Verrucomicrobiota bacterium | reverse complement strand
GATCTTCGCCTTTTTTATGATTGTGGCCGGATTGCCGTAACGTGCGCCCTCAGCGATGGCAATATCCAGAACATGGCGCAGTGTGCCGACCGTGTTGTTGTAAACCGAGGGGGAGTATTTCGCGCCGAACCGCGCCGCCCAATTCAAACATTCCCGCTCCGAGATTTTGCGCACGTCCGTTTCGCGCAGACCCGGCCAGGACTTGACCAACCCCTCAATGCACTTTTGGCGATATAGTTTCGCGTTGGGCTTCAATTCGACTTTCGCTTCCAGGCGGCTGGAGTAGATTGCCAGCGCATCGCCAAAGGTCATTCTCCCTTTGGAGACCGAGGCGCGAGACTCCTCCGCCTGGCGCTCGGTTTTGAGCAGGTCAGACAGCCGAAGTTGGGCGACGCTGAGAACATCCGTCTTGAGGGACCGGCGAATAAGCTTGCCGCTTATTCGCGCCCGCGCAAAATAAACCCCCGATGGAACATAACGAACAAGATTGGCGACAGGGCTGTTTGCCCACTTTGACTGGCCTGAATCCGTTTTCATTCATGGAGTATCAGATAGCAGTATCAGATTGTCAAATCCTTATTGGATGTAAATTCGTAACTCGTTCATATTTAATTACTTGGGCCCATAGCTCAGCGGTTAGAGCAAGCGACTCATAATCGCTTGGTCACTGGTTCAAATCCAGTTGGGCCCACCATTTCAAAAACACCGATTTCGTGAATTGTGAATAATTTGGCGACAACTTTTGACAACTGGGGCGTGACGACCATCCCCGGCGGGAGTTTCCTTCCTCTCCATGAGTGACCCCGCTGTTTTGCAGGAGGAACCGGGCGCGGCGGATTTGCAAAAATCCCGCCGCCGCTCCGCCGCCACCGCCAACACCCCCAAAATTGACCGCCTGCCCCCGTCCTCCACCGAGGCCGAGCAGGGCGTTCTGGGCTGCGTGCTCCTTTCCCCCAACGATTGTCTGGGCGAGTGCGTCGAAAAACTCAAGCCCGGCGCGCAAGTCTTCTACGATCTGCGCCATCAGACCCTCTTTCAGACGCTCCTCGAAATGTACGACGAGCGCGCCGGCATTGACCTCATCACCGTCCACCAGCGCCTCAAAGACCGCAAGCAACTGGAGGGCGTGGGCGGGCTGGCCTATCTGGCCTCCCTGCCCGACTCCGTCCATTCCGCCGCCAGCCTGGATTATTACCTGGACATCGTGCTGGAGAAATATCTCCTGCGCAAAATGATCCAGACCTGCACCGGCATTGTCGGCCGCGTCTTTGAGCACCAAGGGGAGGTGGACGTCCTCCTGGACGAAGTCGAGCGGGACATCTTCAAAATCTGCGAGGAGCGCGTCTCCGGGGCCGACGCCTCCATGCGCGACCTGGTTCACAAGGCCATTTCCACCATCGAGGAGTACCACAAGAACCAGGGCATGCTCACGGGGCTGGGCACCGGGTTTCTGGATTTCGACAAAATGACCACCGGCCTGCACGAGGGCGAAATGATCGTCATCGCCGCCCGGCCCTCGGTGGGCAAAACTTCCCTCGCCATGAACATCGCCGAGCACGTCGCCCTGGACCAAAAGACCCCCACCGGCGTCTTCAGCCTGGAAATGACCGCCGACCAACTGGTCCTGCGCATGCTCTGTTCCCGCGCGCGCGTCAACCTGCGCAGCATCCGCGACGGCTTCCTGGCCGAGCGGGATTTCCCCAAATTGACCGGCGCCGCCGGCAAGCTGGCCGCCGCCCCGCTGGTGATTGACGACTCGTCCGCCCTCTCCATTTTGCAGTTGCGGGCCAAAGCCCGGCGGATGCGCCAGCAGCACGGAATCAAATTGTTTGTCATTGACTACTTGCAACTGCTCCATTCTACTTCCCGCCGAGCCGAGAACCGCCAGCAGGAGATCGCCGAGATTTCCGGGGGCATCAAGGCCCTGGCCAAAGAACTGGCTGTGCCCATCATCGTGTTGAGCCAACTCAACCGGGACATCGAAAAAAGGGCCGGCAAGGACGCCAAGCCGCGCCTTTCGGATTTGCGCGAGTCCGGCGCCATTGAACAGGACGCCGATCTGGTGGGATTGTTGTATAAAGAAGATGAGTATAAGGACGGACAAGACGAGGAAAACGCGCCGGAGCAGGACGCCATTCCAGTGAAACTATACATCGCCAAACAGCGCAACGGCCCGACGGGAAACGTCGAACTCACGTTCATCAAGGGCTACACCCGCTTCGAGAGCGCCGCCAAAGTCGAGCCGGAAGACGCCACCCGTTCCAACAGCTAAATGAAGAACATCCCCTTACCCGCCCGCTGGCTCCTTTGCCTCTTCCCGCTGCTGCTGCCGCTTCCGGCGCGGGCGCAGGTCCAGGCGCCCGTCATCAACCAGATCAGCATCCAGCACATCGGTCCCCCGGCTGTCAGCGACGCCTTCATCCTCGCCAACATCCGCAGCAAGAAAGGGGACCGCCTCTTCCCCGCCACCATCACCGAGGACGAGCACAACCTCTACAACACCGGTTTCTTCTGGTACGTCGGCGTGGACGAGACCAACACCCCCGCTGGCGTGGACCTGGTTTATGTGGTGGAGGGCAACCCCATCCTCACCGACATCATCATCGTCGGAAACCAAAAGCTGAGCCTGAGCAAACTCAAAAAGAAGCTCACCTCAAAAACCGGCCAGGCGCTGGACAAAATGAAACTTTTCCGCGACTGCCAGGCCATGCAGGAGCTCTACGTCAAAGCCGGCTACCAGAACACCACCGTGGAGGCCAAACCCCCCTCCATTGACGAATTGAGGGGGCGCGCCACCGTCACCATCGAAATTCACGAAACGGCCAAAATCCGCCTGGCCGATGTGGTCTTCGACGGCGCCACCGCCTTCACCCAAAGAAAATTGCGCCACGTCTTCAAAGAAACCCGCCGCCATTGGATGTTTTCCTGGATCACCGGCTCCGGCGTGTTGAAGAAGGACGATTTCAAGGACGACCAGGACCTCCTCATCGAGTTCTACCAGAACGCCGGCTATATTGATTTTGCCATCCAGGAGATCAAACCTGTGTACCCCGCCACAAACCGCTTGATCCTCCACGTCGTCGTCTCCGAGGGACGCCAATACAAGGTGGGCAGCCTCACCATCACCGGGAACAAACTCTTTTCCACCAACGCCTTCATCAAAGGCACCAATGTGGACGGCAAGCTCTTGCAACTGACCAGCGTCCCCGGCGCGATCTTCAAACCCACCGGCTTCGACGACGACATCGAGACCCTTCGCGACATTTATGGCTCCAAAGGTTATCTGACCCGCGACCAAAACGGCACCACCACCATCACCGCCACCCGCACCCCCAATGTCGCCAACGGCACCATGGATGTCGCCTTCAACATTGACGAGGGCGAGCAGTGTTTCATCGAAAAAATCGGGATCAAGGGCAACGAGAAGACCAAGGACCGC
>JBEKAN010000464.1:0-3457 GCA_050015895.1 Verrucomicrobiota bacterium | reverse complement strand
AACGGCGGCAGCCAGGCGGTGTTCCCCACCAGGGAAGACCCGAAAGTTGAACCGTACTCCGTCAAAAAAACCTACGGCCACCTCCTAGGAAAATTGGAAAAGGCCTTCGCCAAGGACAAACCCCTCTTCGCCCTTGCCCTCTATTACCCGCTCGCGTATCCCAAAGACCCGACCCAGGAATTGAACCCCTGGGAACTCAACCGCCAGAAGCAATTGGTCCGGCTCATCCGCATTTTGTTCCTGAAGAGATTTGAAAGCTCCATTGTCGCCTTTGAATCTTCATGCCAGACCCTTCTTTTGAAGCTGCTCGCGTTTCTCGACAAGAATATCGACCCCAGCAAGCCGTTCGAGGTGAATGGTTTCACCAAGTGGAAGCTCCAGAACGAGGAAGTGCTGGACCATGTTCGCACCAGGCGCAAAGAACTGGGTTTGAAGGACGAGGAGGAGGCCGAGGAATCAGACCTTGAAGAGGAATTCGCGCAGGACTTTCAGCCCCTTGACCGCGAAAAATACCGAATGGACGAGATTTTTGCTGACAGCTACAGCGATCTGGCGCAGGTCGTGGATTTCCTCAAGGAACTGAAAACCTTCGATGCCAGCCACGACAACAAGCTTCAATCCCTCATCAAACTCCTGAAATCCGACCCGGTCCTGAAAAAGCATAAGGTTCTCATTTTCTCCGAGTTTATGACGACGGCCCGGTATCTCCGCCGGGAACTCGACAAAGCCGGCATCAAGGGCGTGGAGGAAATTGACAGCGCCAGCAACAAGGAACGCGGCCAGGCCATCCAGTGCTTCGCCCCCTATTACAACGGCACGACCAGCGCCGGTCTCGCCGCCGCCGGCCAGCCGGAAACCCGCATCCTCATTTCGACCGATGTCCTTTCCGAAGGCTTGAACCTCCAAGATGCCACCCGCCTGATCAATTACGACCTCCATTGGAACCCGGTGCGCCTCATGCAGCGGATTGGCCGCGTGGACCGCCGATTGAACCCGGAGATTGAGGCCAAAATCATCGGCGACCATCCGGACGAGGCGCACTTGCGCGGCAAGGTGACGTATTGGAATTTCCTGCCGCCAGACGATTTGGACGCGCTCCTCAAGCTCTACGCCCGGGTTTCCAATAAAACGCTCCGCATTTCCAAAGTCTTTGGCATCCAAGGCAAAAAATTGCTCACCCCGGAGGACCAGTACGAAGACCTTCGAGATTTCACTCACGAATACCAGGGGGAACTGGCCCCCCTTGAGCAAATGCACTTGGAATTCCAAAAGCTCCTTGCCGAAACGCCCGGGCTGCAGGAGCGGCTGCAAAGCCTGCCCGGTCGCGTATTCAGCGGGAAGGCCCATACCAGGCCGGGGACCACGGCCATCTTTTTTTGTTACGATCTCCCCGCCGAGGACAAAACAAAGTCCGCCGAAGGCAGGGAGCGGGATCAGGGCGACTGGACTACCGACGCCGGCCGGGCAGCGTGGTATATGTTCGACATGGCCACGGCAAAAATCGCCGAAAAGCCGGAGGACATCGCTGCATTCATCCGCAGCACCCCGGAAACGCCCCGCGTCGTTGCCTTGGCCCAAGCGAAATTGCACGACACCCGGTTGAAAGTCGAAAAGCACATCCGTAACACGTACCTGAAACAGGTTCAGGCACCGGTCGGCGTCAAGCCAGTCCTCAAATGCTGGATGGAACTGACCTGAGCCAAAATAAACCGCCATGCCACCAACCCCCGATCTTGAACGCCTCCGCTCGCTGAAAACGCTGCCGCAGCTCATCGCCTATTTGCGCGACGACCTGGATTGGCCGGTGAATCAGGACGCCGTTGACGATGAAGTCACGTTCGATTACGCCCCGGAGGAACTTGGCTTTGACGCCGCCACCGCCGTACACATCAAGGAAATCAAGCAACTCCGACCGCTCGACTCGCGCCAGCCCTGGGGTGTCTTTTGGGTCAACTTCGAGAAAAAGCGCCTGCCGGTCGTCATGCTCCGCCGCATTCTCGGGCACCTCGTTCTCAAAAGACGCGCCTCCGCCAACAAAGCCAGCCAACGTGCCTGGCACCTGCACGACCTGCTTTTCATTTCCGCCTACGGCGAAGACACCGAGCGCGGTATCACCTTCGCGCATTTCTCGCAGTCACCGGACAGCCCCGGCGATCTGCCCATCCTGAAAGTGCTCGAATGGGACGACGGCGACACCATCATGCACCTCGCGGACGCCCACCGGACGCTTTCCGAAAAGCTCCGTTGGCCTCCCAAAACCACCAGCCTGGAAGATTGGCGCAACCTGTGGGCTTCTGCTTTCAGGCTCCGCCACCGCGAAGTCATCACCACCACCGAGGAACTTGTCAAAGAACTGGCCCGGCTGGCCGAGGCCACCCGCCGCCGCGCCCGCACGATTCTCGCCAAAGAATCCGACCGCGGCCCGCTCCGCCGCCTCTACGCCGCCTTCAGGACCGCTCTCATCCACGATCTCAGCGAAGACGACTTCGCGGACGTCATTGCCCAAACCATTTCGTATGGTTTGCTCATCGCGCGGTTTTCCCGCGCGGCGATCTCCGCACAAAACCTCGTGGACATGGTGCCGGCCACCAATCCGTTTCTGCGCGAATTGCTGCAGACTTTCCTGGCCTTGGCCGGCCGGCAGAGCGCGTTCGACTTTGACGAGCTTGGCATTCAGGATGTCGTGGAAGTCCTCAATCGGTCCAATGCCGACGCCGTCAAAGCCGATTTCGGCAACCGCACGCGCCGCGAAGATCCCGTCATCTATTTCTACGAGAATTTCATCACGGCGTACGACAAAAAGAAGAAAGTCCAGCGCGGCGTCTTCTTCACGCCGCAACCCGTCGTTTCCTACATTGTGCGCAGCGTCCACGAACTCTTACAAAAGGAATTTGGCATAGAAGACGGCCTCGCCTCGACGGAGACATGGCGAGACCTCCTCATGCGCAAGCCCAGCCTCAAGCTGCCCAAAATCCGCGTGCCCAGGCCCGGCAAATCCGAAGGCGAGGAAGTGGATCTCTCCCAGGATGAATTCTTCGTCATGATCCTCGACATCGCCACCGGCACCGGAACTTTCCTCGTCGAATCCATTGAAGTCATCTTCCAGCATCTGAAGGCCAAATGGCAAAAACACGGCCTCCAGGGAATGCCCGTCATAAAGCACACCGCGCTCCGCCTGCCCCAATTCAAGGATTATTGGAATGCCTACGTGCCCGCCGCGCTCCTGCCCAGGCTCTACGGCTACGAACTCATGATGGCGCCCTACACCATCGCCCACATGAAGATCGCCTTGAAATTCTCCGAAATTAACGCCCGCTTGGGCCAATCAGACACGCTTTTCCACTTCGGCGGCCGCGCCAATATATACCTTACGAACAGCCTTGAACCGCCGTCCGGCTTTCAAACCCATGAATTTGCGGAGTTTTTCGCGGCGTTGGCCCACGAAGCCGCCGCCGTC
>JBEKAN010000463.1:0-3459 GCA_050015895.1 Verrucomicrobiota bacterium | reverse complement strand
CGGAGCCGATGTTGATGATCCGCTCCTCGCTGTAGTGGCGCATGAGGAAGACACAGGCCGCCGCCAAATCGTCCACATGCAGAAACTCGCGCCGGGGCGAGCCGGTTCCCCAGCAGGTGACGGACGGGGCGCCGGAGGACTTGGCCTCGTGAAACTTGCGGATCAAGCCGGGGAGGACATGGGAGGTTTGCGGATCGTAGTTGTCATGCGGCCCGTACAGGTTGGTCGGCATGGCGCAGATGAAATCCGAGCCGTATTGGCGGCGGAACGCCTGGCAAAGTTTGATGCCGGCGATTTTGGCGACCGCGTACCATTCGTTGGTCGGCTCCAGCGGGCCGGTGAGCAGCGATTCCTCCTTCAAGGGTTGGGGCGCGAATTTGGGATAGATGCACGAGCTGCCCAGGAAGAGGAGTTTCTTGACGCCGGCAAGGCGGGCGTTGTGGAGAAGGTTGTTTTGAATCTGGAGGTTCTCGAAAAGAAACTCCGCCGGCCGGCTGCTGTTGGCCAGAATCCCGCCGACTCGCGCGGCCGCCACGAAGACGTATTCCGGTTTCTCCTCGGCGAACAGTTTCTTCACGGCGCCGCCGTCCAGCAAATCGGTTTGGCGTCGCGTCCTGCCGATCAGACGGGTGTGGCCCCGCCGCTCCAGCTCCCGCCAGAGGGCGCTGCCCACCAGCCCGCGATGGCCGGCGACATAGATTCGCGCGTCTTGATCCACGTCCCAAGCATTTGGGAATCAGGGCCGCAGGTCAAGTGATCAAAAATTCTCCACCGCGATAGACGCACCGGGCGGCGCAGGTTTCGGCCACGACGATTTCGGTCAGGAGCGGGAGCCTGGGCTTGAGTCGCTTCCAAATCCAGAGGGCGAGGTTTTCGCTGGTGGGATTTTCCAGGCCGGGAATCTCGTTGAGGTAATTGTGATCCAATTGCCGCCAGATGGGCTGGAAGGCCGCAGCAATGTCGGCGTAGTCCATCACCCAGCCAAGCCTGGGATGACAGGGGCCGGAGACGACGACCTCGACTTTGAAGCTGTGGCCGTGCAGGCGGCGGCATTTGTGGGATTTGGGCAGGAGCGGCAGGAGGTGGGCGGCTTCAAATTGAAACGTCTTTCGCAGTTCCATGGTTCGGTCGGTTGTTGTTGTTGCTTTCATTTTTCCCATTCGGTCCAGGTCAACAAATCACCCAGGGCGGGCCGTCCGTCGTGGCGCCAGCCGAGGGGCGGCTTTTGCATTTCGCCCAGCGGGCAGATGCGGCGGGCGCCCCAGTGTGCGAAACGCTGGGCCAGTTGGGCGGCGCGCGGCCCGGAGCCGGCCAGGCCCACAGTGGAGATGTTTTCGCGGACCGGTTCGGCGCCGTGCAGGGCCTCGTTCTCGTCCTTCACGGCCTTGATATAGACAAAGCGGTTGAGGCAGGAGATTTGGAAGCGCGGATCGGTTTCCAATACGACGGTCCAGGCGGTGGATTCGGAGCTGGCCCACATTTTGGTTTCCAGGGAGTTGGCCGCGCGGACTTCATAACAGGAGCGGCGGGCTGCGATGTGGGCGGCCTGGTGGGTGGTCAACGATCCGCGCGGATGCGTTTTCTCCAGCCCCTCCAGATGCCGGGCGAGCAAGTCGGCGAAACCCTCCGCGCCAACGGCTCCGCCTTCCTCAACGTAAATGACGTGGGGCGAGAGGCAGCCAAGCTGGTTCCAGGCGGCCACGTCCTGCGCGGCGCGTTGGGCGATGGTCTCCGGGTGGCGGCCGGCCAGCGCCTCTTTGGCCACGAACCCGAAGCTCACGCGCGTTCCATAACCGAGGAAACGGACACGGGGCGGGAGTGTCTTTTGGATGGCCGCCAGCGTTTCGTCGCCGCCGGTGGCGGTCACGCAATCGGCTTCGGCAAAGAGCGCGGACTCCAGACTTTCGGTGCCGCCCTTCCATTCGGCCACTTCCAGGCAGGCGCCCAGTTTGGCCTCCGCTTCGTAAAGCGAATGGGCGAAAAGGCGGGGAAGGAAGGCCTGGCCGGAGGCGCATTTGACGAACTGGGCGGAGCGCGTCAGCAGGCCCAGGACCATCTGAAGCAAAATGGCGCTGGGGATGTTGCCCGCCGCGATGTGGGCCAGCAGACGCGGCCCGCGGGCCAGGGCCGCGCGGCTGGCGGCGCGCTCGTGGTCGCCGGCGAAGAAATCGTCCAGGCGCCGCGGATGGCCGAGTTCCTGGCGCAGGAGTGCCTCGAGGTTTTCGGTCGTGAGTTGTTGGAAAAAACTGTCCAGCCCGGCGGCCAAAACCGGTTCCGTGAAACCGGTCGCGGCCGGGCCGGCCTGCAACACGTGTTTGCGAAAGGAATAGTCCGGCTTCGTCCAGTCGCGTCCGAGCGCGTCCAGGGTTTGGACGATGCTGTCGGTCGGGCGGTCTTCCAAGTAACGCTGGCGATTGCGCTTGAGGGTCTGACAGGCCTCGGTGATCAGGCCGGGGGTCAGCGGCGCCTCGGCGGGCAGGTCGGCCAGGAAGTAATTTGCCAGGGTCATGGGGTTGTCAGTTCTTCGAGCATCAACGAGCAGCCGCGCGGTTCGGCCTCCGCCGCGCGACCGATCAATTCAAAGCCGTCCGCGCGGCGCGCCGCCATGTCCTCCGTTTGCACCGCCAGGACGGAGCGTAGATTGGCCAGGTCAAAAACGCGAACCATTCCTGTCTTCCCTTCGCCGACTTCGCGGCCGGTTTCCGGGGAGACCACTTGCGCCCGCGCCCAGGGGGGAAAGTGATACGCGCCAGCCGGGCCGGGAACCACGCGGTCGTAGGCCTGGGAGCTTAATTCGCTCATTCCATATTCGGCGAGGATGTGGGATTCCGGGATGCCGAGCCAGCGGGTGATCATCTGGCGCAATTCCAATTTTGCAACGACGCGGGAACGGCCCTTGTAGCCGCCGGTTTCCATGGCGCGCGAACCTTCGGGGAGGCGAAAGGCCGTCCGGCTTGCCTGGCAGTGATCCAGGAGATGAACAAAGGAAAACGCCGTTCCCAGCAAGGCGACGGGCTGGCGGGCGGATTGGGCCTGGCTCAGCGCGGCGGCGGTTTGGCCCAAGTCGAGCGTCCAGGAGCCTCGCGAGTCAAGCCGGCCGGCGAAGCAAGGTTTGGCGGATTGCCGCGCGATGGTTTCCATCATGCGCGCCAGAGAGGAGCGCGGGGCCAGGGCTGCGGATGGAGTCAAGAAGACCAATTGGGAATGACGAACAGGGAATTTGGAATTCAGAAAATGGGGGAGAAACCACCGGAGCAGTGAGTCCTCATAAAGGGCGAGCGACTGCGCGTTGTGGAAATGGCGGCCGGGCCGTTGGCCTGTGGTGCCGCTGGAATGGAAGACATGCGCGCGCTGGTCCGGGGGCAGGCTGGTGACCTCGTATTCCTTGAAGGCGGAGGCGGGCAGGGCGGGGATTTCGCGCCAGTCCTGAATGGAGGAGATTTTTCGCCTGGCGCAAAA
>JBEKAN010000462.1:0-3485 GCA_050015895.1 Verrucomicrobiota bacterium | reverse complement strand
GATCAGCAAATACTGGAAAGCGACAACATGAAAGTGACTTATGACCCGGAAGTGGACGTGCTGCGGATTCTATTCCGCGACACGGCGATCGAAGAGAGCGACGAGGACAAGCCGGGTGTGATTATTGACTACGACAAGGACGGCAACATCGTCGGGTTGGAAGTGCTCAACGCCTCCCAGCGCGTCGAAAATCCACGCGGCGTGGATTACGCGGTGACGGCATGACGCCGGCGGAAACCAGAACCCAACCTTCTTCCCTCATGTTCACAGCAAGCGATTTGTTCGATTTGGGCCAGACGGAGCACGGAGAGATTTTCTCCGGCTGCAAATTTGCCTGGGAAGTCCTCCCCAAAATCGCCGCGTATGTCGAGGCGCATGTCCGCCCGGCGCTCCACAACCGCTGCGAGGGGCGCGCTTTCATCGGAGACAAAGTGTTCATCGGCGAGGGCACTCTGGTGGAGGATGGCGTCATGATCAAAGGGCCGGCCATCATCGGCAAGAACTGCCAGATTCGCCACAACGCCTACATTCGCGAGCATGTCATCATCGGCGACAACTGCGTGGTGGGCAATTCCACGGAGGTCAAGAACTCGATGTTTTTCAACCACGCCCTCGCCCCGCATTTCAATTACGTCGGCGACTCCATCCTCGGTCACACGGCCCATTTGGGGGCCGGGGTGGTCCTTTCCAATGTCAAGTCCCTGCCGGGAAACATCACGGTGGAGATGGACGGGGCGCCTTTCGACACGGGCCTGCGGAAATTCGGCGCCCTGCTCGGCGACGCCTGCGAAATCGGCTGCAACGCCGTCTTGAGTCCGGGCAGCATTGTCGGGCGCGGCTCGGTGGTGTATCCGTCGGTCCTCTGGCGCGGCATTTTGCCGCACAACATGATTGTCAAGAATCGCGCCGCGCGGGATGTCGTCGCCCGGCGCGCGCGCGGAATTTGACCCCGGCCCATGAGCAGCGCCGCCACCAGCCCGTCGCAGAGGAACGGCCATGATCTGGCGGCCAAGGTGGAGCAGATTTTTTCCCCCGCCGGAATTCTCTCCAAATCCAAAAGCTTCGAATACCGCCCGCAACAGCAGAAGATGGCGGTGGCCGTCGCGCGCGCCTTGGAGCGCGGCGAGCATTTGGTCGTGGAGGCGGGCACCGGGGTCGGCAAAAGCCTGGCCTATCTGATCCCCTCCATTTTGTTCGCCGCCGCGGCCAAGAAGAAGGCGGTCATCTCCACCCACACGATCAACTTGCAGGAGCAGTTGATCGAAAAGGACATGCCGATGCTGGCGCGAATTCTGCCGGTCAAGTTTGAGTTCACCATGTTGAAGGGGCGCCAGAATTACCTTTGCACACGGCGCCTGGCCAAAACGCTGCCGCAGGCCGGGAAGCTCTTCACCTCCTCCGACGAGCAGGAATTGCGGCGCATCCACGAATGGTCCGCCAAAACCTCCGACGGCAGCCTCTCGGATTTCGAGATCGAGCCGGAGCCGAGGGTCTGGCAGCAGGTCTGCTCCGAGCGCGGCCTCTGCTCGCCCAAATTGTGCGGCTACCAGTCCGACTTTGTGAAGGCGGGCGGGACGCCATGCTTTTATCAACGCGCGCGCGGCCGGGTGCTGGCGGCGGATGTGTTGGTGCTCAACCACACTTTGTTCTTCTTGCAGTTGGGCGGCGCGCCGGAGGACGGCGGCGGCGGACTGCTCTTCAAGAACGATTTCGTGATATTTGACGAGGCGCACACGGTGGAGCGCGTGGCCTCGCGGCACATCGGGCTGAGTGTTTCCAGCGCCCAACTGCGTTACAGCCTGCACCGCCTTTGGAATCCCGCCACCGGCAAAGGGCTTCTGGGCCTCCTGCGCAAAGGCAGAGCCACCGCGCTGGTCGAGGCGGCCCTGCGCGAGACGGAGAAGTTCTTCGCGGCGGTCGAAATGGAATGCGACCAAATCATGCGGGAGCGCGCCCGCGAGGGCGGCCCGGCGCGGGGTTGGAGCGAGCTGCGCGTCCGGCGCGCGGGTCTCTGCGAGGATCATCTCACCCTGGCTCTCCAAAATTTGCGGGAGCAAATCGGCGAGCAGGTCAACCTTGTGGGAGACAAGGACACCGCCCAGGAATTGACGGAGCGCAACCGGCATCTGGGCGAATTGCGCGATGCGATTGCCCTGTTTCTGAGCCAGGGCCAGCCCAACCACGTCTATTGGGTGGAGCGGGCCGGCAAAGCGCTGCACAACCTGAGCCTCAACGCCGCCCCGATCAACGTCGCCGAGTTCCTGCGCCAGCGTTTGTTCGCCGCCGACACCTCGGTCATCATGACCAGCGCGACGTTGGCAACGAGCCAAAAGGCCAAAGCCTCAAGCCTAAAGCCCGAAGACGGAGTGGATTCATCCGGTGGTAGGGCGAGACTCAGTCGAGCCGTGACTGAGGGGGACAGGGAAGACGGAGGGGATTCATCCGGTCTTGCGTATTTTTCCAGCCAGGTCGGCGCGGAGGAGGCGGTCCAGTTGCAGGCCGGCTCGCCGTTTGATTATCAGCGGCAGATGAAGATTTTCGTCGCGGCAAAAATGCCGGACCCGCGCGACCCGGCCTACCAGGCCAGCCTCATCCATTGGATCGAGCATTTCGTGCGCATGACCCACGGCAAGGCCTTCGTGCTCTTCACCAACTTCAAGCTCATGCTCGAAGTGGGCCAGCGCATGGCGCCGTTCTTTGACAGCCTGGGCCTGGAATGTTTTGTGCAGGGCACCGGGACGCCCCGCTCCCTCATGCTGGAGAAATTCAAGACCGACATTGACTCCGTTCTTTTTGGCGCGGACAGCTTCTGGCAGGGCGTGGACGTGCCGGGAGAGGCGCTCTCCAACGTCATCATCACGCGCCTGCCCTTTGCGGTGCCGGACCATCCGCTGGTGGAGGCGCGCATGGAGGCCATCGAGGCGCGCGGGGGCAATTCGTTCCTGGAATTCTCCCTGCCGGAGGCCATTTTGAGATTCCGCCAGGGAGTCGGCCGGCTCATCCGGTCCAAGACCGACACCGGCGTTGTCGCCGTGCTGGACAACCGCATCCTGACAAAGAAGTACGGCCAGGCCTTCTTGGACGCCGCCCCCAGGTGCCCGGTGGAAATTGTCTAATGAACTTGTCATTGGCCCGGCGATGGGGCAGGCTTGGGGCATGGCCGACATTGCAAAATTTGTTCATCGGGGCGCATCCATGATCACGCCCAAAATCCTCAAGGGCGTTCACAAGCGACTGCCTTTTCTCAAACTCAAATTCACCGAATTTGATGATCCGGCCTATCCGCATCTGACCGACCAACTCGAGTTTTTGGCCGACGTGGTGGAGGACTTCGCCGAAGGGGTGGAGGAGGATTTGCCGTACGCCGCGGTGATGGACGCCACGTTCGCTTTGATCTATGCCGACCGCCAGGTGGATTTGATCCCCGAGCCGGCCCCGGAATTCGGTCTGGCCGACGACTCCGCCGTGGTCCGCTTTGTTCTCAC
>JBEKAN010000461.1:0-3486 GCA_050015895.1 Verrucomicrobiota bacterium | reverse complement strand
GGGGTGACCATCTCCAACCTGCCAGTGTTGACGGAGGCGGTCAGCGGGGGAGGGACGACGGCCATTCAAGGGTCCATGACCAATTACGCCAGCGGGCCGTTTCTCATCCAGTTTTACGCCAATGTCGCGCCAAACCCGTCTCATTACGGGGAGGGCATGACGTGCCTCGGCTCGACCAACATCACCAGCGGCGCCGCCAGTTTTGTGTTGACTCTTCCTGTGTCGGTTCCCCCGGGCAATTATATTTCCGCCACCGCCACGGACAGCGCCAACACCACCTGGGAATTTGGCCCGGACCTGGAGATGGTCCCCCCTCCGACGCTCGGCGTTTTCCAATCCGTGCCCGGCATCCTGGTGACGACCAATCCTGTCACTCATATTGTGACAACGAACAATGTCCCCATGACGATCACCGCCACCTGGCCGACAACCCCGCCTGGATTCGTCCTGGAGCAAACCACCAATTTGAGCTTGCCGGTGATCTGGTCCGCCGCGACCAATTCGGTGGCGGTCCAGGGAACGACCAACAGCATCACCCTGGCCCCGTCCGAGCCGGCGACGTTTTACCAGCTTCTTTTCCAATAGAGGTTTGGAGAGGCTATTTCTTCTTCTCGGCCCGGTCGTTTTTTCCGTCCAGGCACTCGCGGACCACCTGGGCCAGACGGCTGGGCGGGTAGGGTTTGGCCAGGAAGTTGAATCCTTCCAGCAAGGCGATGTCCTTGCCCGCCATGCCGGGACTGTAACCGCTGGTGTAAATGACCTTCAGGTCTGGGTCTTCCTGTTGCAGGCGTTCGGCCAGTTGGCGGCCGGTGATTCCCTCGGGCATGACCATGTCTGTCAACAGGAGGTCAATCTCCGCCTTGTGCCGTCCCCAGACTTCCAGGGCTTCCACGCCGTTTTTGGCCTGGTAGATGTGGTAGCCGCAGAGTTCGAGGATGCGAACGACCAGCTCGCGCAGGGACGGCTCGTCCTCCACCACCAGGAGCGTTTCGTTGCCGGCGGCGGCGGGCAGCGGGGTTTGGGAGGGGGGCTGGGGGATGTCGGCGGCCCGGGAGACGCACGGCAGAAATATGGTGAAGGTGGATCCCTGGCCCAGTTTGCTTTCCACGATGATCCAGCCCTGATGTTGCTTGACGATGCCATAGACGGTGGCCAGCCCCAGGCCGGTGCCCCGGCCGATCTCCTTGGTCGTGAAGAACGGCTCGAAAAGATGGCTCAACGTGGCGTTGTCCATGCCCCCGCCGGTGTCGGTGACGCTCAGGCAGACGAAATGGCCGGGGCGGGCTTCGGGATTGACGACGCAAGCCACCGGTTCAAGCACCCGCGGCGCGGCGCTGAAGGTGAGCCTGCCTCCCCCGGGCATCGCGTCGCGCGCGTTGATGGAGAGGTTGACCAGGACCTGTTCAATCATCCCCACGTCGGCATAGATGGCGGGCAGGTTTGGCACGGCGGCGAACTCCAGCGTGATGTGCTCCCCGATCATGCGCTGGAGCATGGGGCTGACATTGGAAATGATCTCGTTCAAATCAATGTAGCGCGGCTGCATCACCTGTTTGCGGCTGAACATGAGCAACTGCTGGATGAGTTTGCCCGCCCGGTCGGCGGCGGACCAGATTTGGCGGAGGGACTTCTCCGTGGCGGCGGGCAGGGGCTGCGCCTGCAAGAGCAGATCGGCGTGGCCCTGGATAATAGTCAGAATGTTGTTGAAATCGTGCGCCACGCCCGCGGCCAACTGGCCCACAGCCTCCATTTTGACCGAATGGCGCAACTGGGCCTCCAATGCCAGCCGCTCCGTGATTTCGTTCGCGTAACAATGCACCGTCCGGCTCTCGGCGATGGGGATGAAGGACCACGCGATGGTGCGCTGCTTGACCGTGGTGTGGAGGTTGAGTTTGTTTTCCCCGGAGAGGAGGCACTGAAGGATGATGGACTTGGTGTCCGGCGGCAAAATGGGCAGCATGGAGGGTTCCCCCAGCGAGGCGGCCATGCGCTGGGCCGCGTCGTTGCTGTAGAGCAGCTCCCCCTCGGCGGAGAACTCCAGGACCGGATGCGGATTGGTGCGGGGAAAGGCGGCCAGCTTGCGGTTTTTTTCCTCAGTGTTCATGGAGGGAGGCGGCGGCACGGCTGTGGGGCGGTGGCGGGGTGCCGCCATGTTGGGTGTGAGCCGTTAGTCTTCATCTCGGTGACTTCAGAGCATGCCCCAGGGGCGCGACAAATGCAATCACAGAAACTCCGCGTCCGGCCGATAGAAATGTTCAAGATTCAAATTGCAAATTCCGGGGCGGTGGTTAGGCTTCCGGATCGCAACAGTATTCAAGTACAAAAATGTCCATGCAAAAACATGATTCAATGAAAGCTATCCTCTCCCGCGGGGCCGCTGCCCGCCTCACCGTCCTAAACCTGACTTTGGCCGCGATGGCGGCCCAAGCGCAAACCAGCCTGTCACCGCAGAAGTTCTCCTTCGGCCTGCCCGCGACCGGTTGCACCACGGTCATGCCGGACTCGAAGTATGCCAAAGACCCCGGATTCGGATTTGAACCCGGCGCCACAGTCAAGGCCGTCGTGGGCACCGGCAACGAGGCGACCCAGGCCCACGCCGTTTCCAGCGACAAATTGTTTTATTTCTCCGTCGCCGAACCGGAAGGCAACTACAAGGTCACCGTCACGCTTGGAAGTCCCGCGGCCGCCGCGGCAACGACCGTCAACGCCGAGTTGCGGCGCCTCATGCTCCAGCAAATCCACACCGACGCCGGCCAGTTTCTGACCCGTTCCTTCATCGTGAATGTCCGCCAGCCGGCCATCTCGACCGGAGGCCAGGTGAAACTGAAGGACCGGGAAAAAACCTCCGAGGCATGGGCCTGGGACGACAAACTGACTCTGGAATTCCTTGGCTCCAATCCCTCGGTTTCCACGATCGAGATCGAGAAAGTGGACGTTCCGACCGTCTTCGTCATTGGCGACTCCACCGTTTGCGATCAGCCCGGCGAGCCGTTCAACAGTTGGGGCCAGATGCTCCCCCGCTTCTTCAAGCCCGTCCTGGCGGTGGCCAATCATGCCGAGTCGGGGGAATCTGTCGCCAGCAGCCTCGGCGCGGGCCGCTTCAACAAGATTTGGAGCCAGATGAAAAAGGGAGACTATCTCTTCGTCCAATATGGGCACAATGACATGAAGAGCCGGGCCGCCAACGCCCTGCAGAGCTACCATGACGATTTGGGCAAGGTCGTGGACCAGGCGCGGAGCCTGGGCGGCATTCCGGTGATCTGCACACCCGTCAGCCGCCACACCTTTGGCGCCGACGGCAAGGTCTCCAATTCCTTCAACGGCTATCCCGACGCCGTCCGCAGCGTGGCCAAGGAGAAAAACGTCCCGTTGATTGATCTTCAGAAAATGACCGCGTCCTTCTACGAGGCGATGGGAGACCAGGCCTCCCATCGCGCCTTCGCCACCATGACCGAAGGCACCCATCACGGGGACTACGGCAGCTAC
>JBEKAN010000460.1:0-3506 GCA_050015895.1 Verrucomicrobiota bacterium | reverse complement strand
GCCCCCAACAAATGAATAAATGTTCTCGGCAAACCGGCCTCGGTGTCTTAGTATGATGTGCTCATGAAAGGCGCGGTCATAGTGATTTGTTGCTGGTTTGCCCTGGGCCGGGCTGTCGCCCAGCCACTGGCCGACATGGTGACCGCCTACAGCACCTCGGGGCAGTTCGTGGCCTGGGCGCCGCGCCAGCCCGTCTCCCTTTCCAGAGGCCCGACCGTGCGAGCGGTTCCGGGCGGATTCCTGCTGGATTCCAAATTCCAGCCGTCGGCGGATTCGGCGGTGGCGCTGGACCCCGCCTTGCTGGTGATTTCGTGCGAGGACATCAAGCAATCTCTCCTGATGACCCTGGGCCGGAGCGACCAATGGCGCGGCAAGATTAATTTGTTCATCAACCCTTCCCTCCCGCGGGAGCAAGGCCCCTCGCTGACCGGACGGCCCGGGCGGGATGGCTGGAGTTATCAACTGGTCCTGCCGTCTCACATGCAACCCCGCCAGCTCCTGCCCGTCATTGTCCAGGCGCTGCTGGTGGAGATGGCCAATCGCGACGCGGGCGCGCAGTCGGCCGAGGTTCCCCTGTGGCTGATCACCGGGGTCAGCGCGCATTTGCAGGCCGGGAGCCTGACGGGCCTGGTCCTCCGGCCCCAGGTTTCCATGATCGCCGACCGGGTCCGGCTGGACCGGCTGGACGCGGTGCGCGCGCAATTGCGCCGGCGCCCGCCGCTGACGTTCCAGGAACTGAGCTGGCCGGAAGCCGGGCAATTGACCGGGGACAACTACGAATTCTACTCCGGCTGCTCGCAACTTTTCTTCGAGGAATTGCTGGGTTTCCGCGACGGCCGCGGCTGTCTGGACCAAATGATCCGCCAACTTCCGCGCCACCTCAACTGGCAGACCTCGTTCCTCCAGGCTTTCTCCCCGCATTTCGCGCAACTGCTGGATGTCGAGAAATGGTGGGACCTGAATTGCGTGAGTTTTGCCCAGGTGGATGTCGCCGACCGTTTCTCCGCGGAGGACAGTTGGGCCAAGTTACAGGACGCCCTGGCTGTGCCGGTGGAAATCCGGCGCAGCGCGGACGAGTTGCCCGCCGCGTCCCAGATGACACTGCAGGAAGTCATCGCCACTTGGGACCCGCAACGGGCCGCGCCCGCTGTGGGGCGGGCCGTGGAGAGCCTGGAGTTGTTGCGACTCAAGGCCGCCCCGGAGCTGGCGGCGCTCTTGGACGGCTATCTTGCCACGCTGCGATCCTGGATCAACGACACCCGGCCGGACAGCCCCGCGTGGAACGCGAGAGAATACCAGACGCAGTTCGCCGGCTTGCGCTACTTCACCTGCAAAGAACTCAGCGCGCTGGACCAGCGGCGGGCCGCGTTGCAATCCAAGAGAATTTCCCCCGCCGCTCCCTCCCGATTGGGGGCGTCGGCCGGTCCGCCCGGCCCGCCCGACGTTTATTCCTCAAACAACCGCAATCACCAGCCATGAGCAAACACATCGCCAAATTATTCGTATTCCTCCTGACCCTGGCGGCGGCCGCCGCGGTCCGGGCCGCCCACCCCCTGGACATTTACTGGATTGACATGGAAGGGGGCGCCGGCACGTTGATCGTCACCCCGGCCGGGGAATCCGTGCTCATTGACACCGGGAATCCCGGCGGGACGAACACCGACTCCAGCGCGGTGCGCATCCACAAGGCCGCGGTGGCCGCGGGGGTGGACAAAATTGACTACCTGATCCTCACCCATTTCCATATTGACCACTATGGCGGCGCGGGGGACCTGGCCAAACTGATGCCCATCGGCAAAGTGCTCGACAACAGCATTCCCGAGCACGACTCCGACGGCGTCACCAACAACGACGCGCGGTGGACCCGGAGCATCCAGTCCTACCGGGACTTCAAAGCGGACAGCCGGTCTGTAATCCAGCCCGGCCAGGTGATTCCGCTCAAACAAAGCGGCGACACCGCGGCTTTGACTCTTTTCTGTGTTGGCACCCGCAAACAATATCTCATTCCCAGTTATGTTCCCACCAACACGGTCAATCCCGTTTGCGCCGAGGCGGTCGAGCAGGTCTTGGGCGCCCCCCACAACGCCAAGGTCACAGACGCCCAGGTGGCGGAGCTGCTGGCAAAAACGGCGCATGACGTGGACACCACCGACAACGCCAACAGCGTCGTCTCGCTGCTGAAATTTGGCCCCTTCAAATTCTTCGTCGGCGGAGACCTCACCTGGAACATGGAAGGCAAACTGGTTTGCCCGTTCAACCCTGTGGGGACGGTGGACCTTTACCAGGTGGACCACCACGGCCTGAATCTGAGCAACAACCCCCTTCTGGTTCGCAGCCTGGCCCCGATCGTCACCGTGATGAGCAACGGGCCGCGCAAGGGCGCCATGCCCGAAACCCTGGCCACTTTGCGGAGCGTTCCTTCCATCCAGACCATGTGGCAAATCCACCGCAACACACTGGGCGGCTCCAATTACAACACCGACTTCCAGTACATCGCCAACCTCCCCGTCCAATGCGAGGGCAATTACATCAAATGCTCCGTGGACCCGACGGGCAAGTCCTACACCGTTTCCATTCCCGCCACCGGCGTTTCCAAGACCTACCAAACCGTGTTGGACCGGCCTTACTGAACCAGTGGCGCTATTTGGAATTGGTTTTGCCAGGCCAGCAGGCCACGACCAGCGCGACCAGCGCGATGGCCAGCAGCACCAGGACTCCGCCATGGAAAAAGGGGCGGCCTCCCCGAACCAGGATTAATGTTGTCATCATCATAACTCTTCAGGCTCCAATACGGCGTCCGGAGGACGATCTTGCGCCGCGTTCTCAAAAAACCACCGGCCCCGGCATTGAATCCTTGCATGAGGCGGCCAAAACAAGTTTTCTTAACGGCGCGCATGAGCGAAAATGACAATTATGAAAATCGGCATCGGCTGTGACCACGCGGGCTTTGAATACAAGGAGAAAATCGCGCAATTCCTGCGCGGCTTGGGCCACGAAGTCCGCGATTTCGGAACCCACAGCACGGAGCCTGTGGATTATCCTTTCTTCATCGCGCCGGTGGCGCTGGCCGTCGCCGCCGGGCAGTGCGAGCGCGGGATCGTTCTGGGCGGTTCGGGCAACGGCGAAGCCATTGTCTCCAACCGCGTCCGGGGCATCCGCTGCGCGGTCTGTTGGAGCCTGGAGATCGCCCGCCTGGGCCGCGCCCACAACGACGCCAACATGATCTCCATCGGCGCGCGCTTCACCCCGCTGGATTTGGCCCTGCGGATGGTCAAAATCTGGCTGGACACTCCCTTTGACGGCGGCCGCCACGCCCGGCGCATCGCCGAAATTGATCAGGCGGTTTCTTCCTGACCGCAGGCGGCCCGCAGGAACCGCATCCAACTGTCGCCGTGCTTGAGGATTTTGGTCTCCTCCCAGCGCGCGGGAACGGTCAGCGTGTCCCGCTTGGCGTGGCCCAGGATGAACAGGCCGCCGGGGGGAAGCAGCGCGGGCAGATGGGCGTC
>JBEKAN010000459.1:0-3515 GCA_050015895.1 Verrucomicrobiota bacterium | reverse complement strand
GCCAGTTGATGTTGAAAGCGAATCCTGTTGGCGGGTCAGATGCACACGCAGATCACTGGATATCTCGGAATAAGGGCCGGTGCCTTGCACGTCAACATCCCGGCAGCAAGCCCGCGTGATCAAATTATGGGGAGATAAGCTGACATTTCCAGAACCGTCGGAAAAATGTCCAGTTCCGTTCCGCAAGTCCTTTACTGCCAGCCACTTACGAAGCCGCAACGCGACTTTCCCCACTCCTTCCGGCACACTCGCTAATTCACTGATTCACTGACTCACTGATTGTTCTGACGGCTCCCTGACGGCAACCTGACGGCTTTCTGACGGGTCGGACCTCAACCATAGCCCATTTTTACGGGGCTCCTGACGGGTTGACGGCTCAAAACCCCTGGAAGCCCCCCCCTCCTGCCTTGGGCGCTTCCATAAACCAGCCATTTCGCAAAGGCTCTCGTGCTCTGGTTTATTGCGCGCCGGTGTTTTGGGACTCGGCCCAGCGGACGGCGTAACGAATCAACTCGGCCATGCTGGTCAGTTTCAATTTCGCCTTCACATTGGCGCGGTGGACTTCGATGGTCTTGGTGCTGAGATGGAGTTTCTCGGCCATCTCCTTGGTGTCCAGTCCCTGGCCAATGAGCTCAAACACCTCGAATTCGCGGTCGGTCAGTTTTTCGACGGGCGAACTGGCCACGTCGGCGCGGTGGCCGGAAAAGATCTCCAGGATTTTTGCGGACATTTTTTCGCTGACGTGGATTTGCCCGTCCAGAACCCGGCGGATGGCCTCGGCGATCATCTTCCCGCCCTCCTGCTTCATCACATAACCGCGCCCGCCGGAGCGCAGCACGCGCTCGACGTAAAGGGCCTCGTCGTGCATGGAGATGACGAGGACAAGCACGCCGGGGTGCAGCGCCTGAATGTCCTTGATCAGCTCCAGCCCGTTCTTGCCGGGCATGGTGATGTCGGTCAAAACCAAATCGGGTTGCAGGACGGGGATCTTTTCCAGGGCTTCGCGAGCGTCGCCGGCCTCGCCGCAGACTTGGAGGCCGGGCTGGTTGGCAATCAGTTGCGCCAGCCCCTCGCGCATCATGGGATGGTCGTCCACGATGAGAATCTTCTTGGGCCGGGCCGATTTTCCGCGCTGGATCATTTTAGGGTGGAGGCCGGGGTGTTGGCGGTTTTCGGCAGGAAGCAAAGCACCACGGCGCCGCCGGTTTGTTGCTGCCGCAACAGAACAGTCGCTCCGATCATCCCGGCGCGATAGCGCATGATGTGCAAACCCATTCCCGTCGCGGCGGCGGGTTGGGTGAAGCCGGCCCCGTCATCCGTGATCATCAGGACGATTTTCTCGCCCGTGTCGGAAAAACTGATCTCGATGGACTTGGCCTTGCCGTGTTTGATGGCGTTGGTGACGGCCTCCTGGGCGATGCGATAGAGGTGGGTGGCCGCGACGGGGTTGTGAATCAACACCGGCGCGTCGCAGACGAGGCGGCACCGGACCTCAAACAGTCTTTCCGTGTCCTCGGCCAGTCCGCGCAGAGCGGACATCAGGCCCTCGGATTCGAGGACAACCGGGGAGAGGCCGCGGGCCAGGGAGCGGGTCTGGGCGATGACGTCGCGGACGTGGCGGGCGATTTGTCCGGCTTGGGCGGCGTGGGATGAGGCGCCGGCCTGGAGGTTCTCCTGGAGCACCTGACATTTCATCTCGATGCCCGCCAGGTGCTGGCAGACGCCGTCGTGCAAATCCTGGCCGATGCGGCGCTGTTCCATGGCGCTGATGCTCAGGACCTCCTGCTCGAGGCGTTTGCGCTCGGTGATGTCCATGGCGGCGCAAGTCACGCCGGCGATCCCGCCCGCCGGGTCGCGCACGGGTTCCACTGTCAAATCAAAGAAATGTCTGGAGCCGGCGATGGTGCAGGAAACCTCCTGCCGCAACCCCGTTCCGGCGGCCAGGGCGCGCGCCTTGATTTGCGTCAGCCGGTCGGCCTCCTCCGCCGGGAAGATCTCCTCGTCGGTTTTGCCGAGGAAGTGTTTCTCCGGCAGGCCGACGGGCGGGTTGTGGAGCCAAGTGTAGCGCAGGCCGGCGTCCTGGTTGAAAACCATGACGGGCGAGTGTTTCAGAGCGACCCGGAAGCGCTCCTCGCTGAGGCGCAGGGCGGCCTCGGCGGCGGCCAGTTTTCTTTCCTTCTCGACCTGTTTGAGGGCGCGCGAGACGGTGGAGGGCAGAAAATCCAAAAAGTCTTTTCCTTTGACCAGATAATCCAGCGCCCCACTTTTCATCATTTCCACGGCCATCCGCTCGTCGCCCTGTCCGGTGATGATGAGGAAGGAGGGAAGCCGGCGCAGGGCGGCCAGACGCGCGATGATCTCCCGGGCGTCGGCGTCCCGGAGCTTCAAGTCAAGCAGAAGCAAGTCCGGCTGGCGGGCCGTGAGCCATTGGATGGCGTCCGCGCCGGATTCGGCGGTGGAGACGGAGAATCCCTCGCGCTCCAGCGTCCGGGCCGCGAGGCGAAGCAGCCCGCGGTCGTCATCGGCAATGAGGATTGCCGCCGCTGGTTTGGGCGGGTTCATCCTCCGATCAAGCGCGGACCTCCGGAATCTGCACCAGGGCGATGAAGAGGCCGAACTGTTTGACGGCCTCGGCGAATTTCTCGTAGGCGACCGGCTTGACGATGTAACTGCTGCAGCCCAGCGCGTGGCAGCGTTCGACTTCGCGCGGGTCGTCGGTGGTGGTGAGCATGATGACGGGCATTTTCTTGAGTTCCGGGTCGGATTTGATCCGCCGGAGGACTTCGACGCCGTCCACCTGCGGCATCCGAATGTCGAGGAGGAGGAGGTACGAGGCTTCTTTGGCGCGGAGGCGGGGGCCGCGGCCAAAAAGGAAATCCAAGGCCTCCTGGCCGTTGACAAACCGCTGGATGGGATTGTGAAGCCCGGCACGGGTCAGGTTTTTTTCGATCAACCGCACGTGGCCCTGATCATCGTCGGCAATTAGGATGGTCACTTCTTTCGCCATACCCATATATAGCCCTCAATTGCCGGGCAACGAAACAAAAAACGTGCTGCCGGCGCCGGGGGCCGACTCCACCCGGACCTTGCCCCCGTGACGTTCCAGGATTCTCTGGACGATGGCCAGACCAAGCCCCTCGCCCTCCGAGGCGTCGGGATTGAGGCGGTGGAAGATTTCAAAAATTCTGTCCTGATGCTCCGCGGCGACGCCGATGCCGTTGTCCTGGATCGAATAGAAGGAGCGGCCTTTTTCGGTTCTGCCTGAAACTTGGATGACGGCGGCGCGCGCGGGGCTGCGGTATTTCAAGGCGTTGTCAATGAGATTGGAAAAGACCTGGTTGATCTGCCCCGGATCCCCGAGGCAGGGGGGCAAGTCGGCGACGCGCAAAGTGGCGCCCGCCTGTTTGAGCTGGAATTCCACCGTGCGCGCGATGTCGGCGAGCATGGCGTTCATGTCCAGCGGGGCGATCCTCAGCACGGCGCGTCCCAGCCTGGAAAAGCGCAGGAAGCCGGCC
>JBEKAN010000458.1:0-3555 GCA_050015895.1 Verrucomicrobiota bacterium | reverse complement strand
ATTTTTGGCAAGGTGCGCCCGTTCAGCGCCAAGAGCGTGGTGAATGCCGCGGCGTCCGGCGTGGTGGAACCGGCGAAAGCCATTCCGGCTCCGACTCCCGCGCCGGCGGGTGGAGCAGCGGCAGAAACAGTCGCGCCTGCTCCCATTCCATTGCCCACGCCCAAACCACCGGCGGCGGGCAGAGTCAGAACAACAGAGGGACGCGCACCAGAGGTGCGAGGACTGCTCGCCCTACCTAGCACGCCATCAACTACGCACAAAACGGTGGCGGCGGAATCGGCGGCGGGCACAGCAATGCCCGCCCTGCCGACCATTCCATTGGCCGCGCACAAACCGGCGGCGGAGGAGACGGGGGCTTCGCATTTCACGAGGCCGCCGACGACGCAGGCGCTTCCCACAGCCCTGCCAAAGCCCGCCGCGCCGGCGGCGCGGCTTCCGTCATTTGCCAAACCGCCTGGCGCGACGCCGTTGCCTTCAATGGGACCAAAAACGCCGACGCCCGGCGTGATGCCTTTCGCCCTGCCAAAGACGCCAGCCCTTCCGACTGCCGCGCCCGCACACGCGCCGGCGCCCGCCGCCGCGGAGCAGGAGTTTTTGGTGGTGGAGATTTCGGCGATGATGGAAGGGTGGCCGGGGCCGGTGCGAGAGGAGATCGGACGATTGCAGATGGGCGGCGCGGCGGTGTCGCTGCCAATGGCCAAGCTGGATTCGGCGCTGAAGACGGGGCGGGTGGTTTTCACCTGGGCGGAGTTGAGGCAGTGGCTCCAGCCCCCGCCGCCGGAGGGCGCGTCGGCCCACGGCGAAACGGCGCTGGATTTGCCCTTGAGCGTCATCGCGCCGCGGTTCATGGCGCGACGACGTCCGGGAGCGGGACAGAAGCAAGTGACGATCGCGGCGCAGATACCGGATCTTTTTGCCAGCATGGCGAAGAGGCCGGAAACCGCAGCGGCCGCGCCCGTGGCGGAGGCAGCCACGCCCGCGCCTGTGGCGGCGATGCCCGCGCCGACGGTGGTCGCGCCCGCGCCTGTTGCGCCGACTGTGGCGGCGGTCGCGGCGGCGGCGGCGGCGGCGGGCGGGTTGGGGGAGATTTTTGGGGAACCGGGAAAGAGCGAGTGGTCTCCGCAGGAGATCACGCGGAAGATTTGCGCGCTGGACGGGGTGGCGGGAAGCGTGATGGCGATGAGCGACGGATTACTGATGGCGGGGCAACTGCCCGCGCCGATGCGGGCGGAGACGGTGGCGGCGTTCATGCCGCAAATCGTGGGCCGGGTGAGCCAGTACGCGGGGGAGATGCAATTGGGGCCGGTGAAGGGAGTGGTGGTGGAGGCGGGGCGGGGACGGTGCGCGATGCACAAGGCCGGCAAACTTTATTTGGCGGTTGTGGGCCGGGCCGGGGAGGCCCTGCCGGAAGAAATCATCGGGAGGATCGCGGCGGAAATCGCCAAGCGCAACCCATAAACTTATGGCCATCATCAATCAAGCGACGAAGGAATTGCAACTGAAAATCGTGTATTACGGGCCGGGCAAGGGCGGGAAGACGACCAACCTGCAGCAGGTCCACGACCACGTGGGAAACGTGCAGGAGAAAGGGAAGCTGGTGTCGCTGGCGACGAGTTCGGACCGGACGCTGTTTTTCGATTTTTTGCCGATCGAGGCGATGGCGATCAAGGGATTCAAGACGAAGTTCCAGCTTTACACGGTGCCCGGGCAGGTGATCTACAACACGACCCGCCAACTGGTGCTGCGCGGGGTGGACGGGATCATTTTTGTGGCGGACTCGCAATACGAGAAGATGGCGGAGAACGTGGAGAGTTTCCAGAACCTGGAGGACAACCTCAAGACGCAGAAGCTGAACCTGGCGGACATCCCGCTGGTGATCCAGTACAACAAGCGGGACATCGCGAACGTGGCGCCGGTGGAGTACATGGAGTTTTTGCTCAACAACCGCGAGACGCAGGCGCCGTCGTTCACGTCGGTGGCGTCGAAATGCGAGGGGGTGTTCGAGTCGCTGAACATGATCACGCGGATGCTGCTGAACAAATTCATCAACGAGGGGTCCCGGAGGCCCGCATAACATGGCCGGCCTGCCGCAACTGACCGAGGAGGACACGCGGACGCTGGACGCGGCGCTGGACGAGCTGCTGCTGCGCAGCGAGGCGAGCGCGGCGCTTGTGATTGACAAGGGCGGCCCGCTGATCAGCCAGCGCGGGGCGGTGGAGAAATTCGACGCGACGACGGTGTCGGCGCTGGCGGCCGGGGCGTTCAGCGCGACGCACATGATGGCGGAGCATCTGGGGGAGACGAGCCTGGCGCACATCTACCAGCAAGGGCGGCAGTCCAGCCTGCTGATCAGCAACGTGGACGAGAACCTGCTGCTGATCGTGGTGTTTCCGGCGGAGCTGGGCGCGGGGGCTGTCAAGTATTACGCGGCCGACGCCGCGGGCCGGATCGCCGCCCAGATGCAAAAGGCCGCGCTGCGCGAGCCGGGGGCGAAACTGGACCTGGTGTCCCTGAACATGCTGGATGTGTCGGGCGTTTTCCGCAAATCGGACTGACTCCGGCGCGGCGGCGGCGCGGCGGCAAACCGCGCGCGGGGAATTTCAGAGGGACTTGTGGCTTCCGTCGCAGAACGGCTTGGTCTTGGAGTGTTTGCAGGCGCACCAGGCGACGGATTTTTTCTCGGTGATCTCGGTTTTGAGGGGGGAGAACTCCGTGCCTTTGTGGGAGCCGTCGCAGAACGGCTGCGTTTTGGAACGGCCGCAGGCGCACCACCAATAGACGCCCGGGGCGGCCGGTTGGACGATGGGGAATTTTTGAAAAATGACAGGATCGCTCATAAGCCCTGTTGTAAGGGCGGCGCGGGTCCGGCGCAAGGAAAATGCGGGAATGCGGGACAGGCCCGAAAAAAATCGGCTTGACTTTCGCGCGCGGCGGCAAGACAAAGCAGGATCGTGTCCACACCCGGCTCCAGTTTCTACGCCCAATGGCGCTCGCAGAACCAGGCCCGCCTGCTCCTGGCCGAGAGCCACGCCGCCCATCCCCCCGAACGCCTCCTCCAGAACATCTGGCTCCATCAGCGATTGCGCCGCGACCATCTGCAAACCGCCGACGGCCAGCCGTTGCGCGTCCTGCATCCCGGTTTTTGGAACCACGAGGCCGGCCCTGATTTCCACGGCGCCGTCATCCAGTTCGGCGATCAGGCGCCGCTTTCGGGGGATGTGGAAATTGACTTGGTTCCGCGCAACTGGCAGGCACACCACCACGAGGGGAACCCCGCTTTTGCCGGCGTGATTTTGCACGTTGTCTGGGATGCGGCCCAACCGGCGTCCCACCAAACCCCGGCCCTGGCCCTGGAGAAATTTCTGGACACGCCGCTGGTCGAAATTCAAGAGTGGGCCGACACCGCCGTCGCGCAAAAATGGCCGGACACGTTGCAGGGCGCCTGCGCCGCCCCGCTGGCCGAATTGCCGCCGGAACGAACCGCCGAACTGCTGCGCCAGGCGGCGATGATCCGTTTCGAGCGCAAAGCCCGCGAAATCGAGGCCCGCGCGCGGC
>JBEKAN010000457.1:0-3566 GCA_050015895.1 Verrucomicrobiota bacterium | reverse complement strand
CAGGTCTATGGCCAGGAAGGTGGTGGTCCGGCAGTCCAGGTTCCGCCCGGTGATGTCCTCGACAAAGCCCGCGCGGTCCGGCCGGCTCTTGATGTAAATGCTGTTGACACCGTGCGTGAAAACACAGTCTGCCACCTCAATGCGGCCAATGCCTCCCGACAGCTCCGTGCCGACACCCAGGCCGGCAAACCCGCTGCCCAGCGTGCAATTGGTGATCACGACATCCTCGGTGGGCCGCCCGATGCGCGCGCCCTCGGAGCCGCGACCCGATTTCACCGAGATGGCATCATCGCCAGTGTCAATGTTGCAATGTTCAATGCGGACATTCTTGCTCGAATCCACGTCAATGCCGTCGCCGTTGCTGCCGGTGCTGCGGATGGTGAGATTGCGCGCCACAACGCCGTCGCAAAACCCCAGGTGGATGGACCACAGGCGCGCAAACTTGGTGGAGAATCCCTCCAGCAACACGTCCTTGCACTCCACCGGCTCAACCAGGCACGGCCCGCGCGGATTGCGCAGGGGACCCAGCGCGGCGTTGCCCTCGATGGAACCTTCGCCGACGATGGCAATTTGCGTGGCGTTGGTGGCGAAGATCAGCCCGCGATGGCCCTCGCGCAGACGCCCCTCCCAGCGGACTTGGATGAGCGGATAATCGTTCGCGTCCGGACTGCCGAGAAGCTTGGCGCCTTTTTCCAGGCGGAGCGTGGTGTGCGACCCCAGCATCACACTGCCGATCAAGTAAGTTCCCTCGGGCACGACGACCGTCCCGCCGCCTGCCGCCGCGCAGGAGTCCAGGGCTTTCTGGAAGGCGGCGGTGTCCTTCGTGGTGCCGTTGCCGGTGGCGCCGAGGGCGCGGACATCCAAGCGGGGCGCGGGTTGCGCGTCCAGCCCGGCGGCCAGGCAGACCAGGGCCGCCGTCATAAGAGGCGCGATGCGGAGCAGGAGTTTTTTCATGTCAGGAGACTAGCCAGAGGGTTTCTCGCTTTCAACTACATCTTCGTCCGCCTCACGACTCCGCCGTCGTCGGGGCCAGCGCCGCCCGCACCGCCGCGACCAGCGCCTCCACCCGCGTGGGAAGCGGGAAATCCGACGGCGCCTCCAGTGTGCAACTCCGGCGGGTCTTGTGGTTGGCCATCATGTATAGGCTCTCCGGCCACTGCGGGCGCTCCATCGGGTTGATGACGGGGCGGATGACGCCCTTTTGCGCGGGCCGGCCCTCAATGACGGGCGACAGGTCCACCGGACACACCGCCGCCACTTTGTCAATTATGCTTTCAGCCGGCGGCGGGAGCAGGGCGGGGTTCAACTCGTACAAATAAAAACCCCGCGCCTCCCAATCCTCGTGCAGACAGAGCACCTGGTCGAAATCCGGCTGTCGCACCAGCCACTCCAGATGCGCGCGGATCTCCCCGCTTTGCGGGTTCCGGTAGTCGCGGTTCAAGTCTATCCCGTCCTGGTTCTCCCGCCGGTTGAGCGCGAAACCGGTCGGGTTGAGACACGGGCAGATCCAAAGCGAAACCTCCTCCGGCCACTGGTTCTCTTGCAGCAGCCGCAACATCGCCAGCGGTCCGCCGGGCTCGTCGCCGTGGATTCCGGTGGACAGATAGACGCGGCGGCGCGGTGAGGCCGAGAGCCGGCGATAAGCGATCAACTCAACCGGCCCGGCGGCCGCATCGCGGCTCCAATCATGCGTCAGCGCCGCCACCTCCATTTCCCGAAGGACACTTTGGATGTCAATCGTCTCGCCCCGGTAGCCCCCAATGTTCTTTCCTAACGGAAGCATTGGAAAAGGCTAAAGGCCAAAGGCCGGGGGCTAAAGCAAGAAGGAAGTGTTTCTGATATGGCCGGCCGGCCCGTCAACAGACCCGGATGACCTCCATTTGGAGGAGTTTGCCCAGCTTCTCGATCTTCCCGCCCAGACGGCCCACGCCGACGGCGCAATGATGGGCGGGGCCGTGGCTGTTCCAGTCGTTGACAAACTGGCGGGCGCCCGTGCTGAAACGGTAGCGGCTGTTGGTGTTGCCGATTTCCAATATCGGGCCGGGCGCCGATTCCGCCTCCGCCACAAGCAATTGCAGCCCTCCCTCCGCCGTCTGCGCGACGGACAGGAGCGTCACCGGCCCATGCTTGACAGACATCTCCACCGAGAGACCGCCGCCCAGTTTGCCGTGATACACCCGCAGCGGCCGCACCTTGGTCTTTCCCTCGGCGATGCCCAGGTGGCCCGGCCCGTCGTGGCCCATCAATACCACGTCGTCCTTGTAATCCATCGCGTAAAACTCGGTGAAGGAGCCGCCCGCGTGGAAACTGTCCAGGATCTTCATCGCCTGCACGTTCTTCACCTCGTATTCCCCGGCCACGGGGACGCCGCGGGCTGTGAGAAGGGAGTTGCCAAGGATGATAGAGTTGACGGCCTCGGCGTTTTCCGCGTTGCCGGCGCCCATGTAATAATAGGCCAGCGAGCCGAGATCGTGCCGCGCGACCAGACGATCCAGCGCCACCGAAGTGCGGGCGGCGCGCTCCAATTCGCGGGGTGGGCAGTCGGGCTGGACGTCGAAGACACGGCGGAAATGGGCCACGCGCGCCTTGATCTGGCCGGCCCGCGCTTCGCGGCGCAGGGCGGCCAGCTCGTCCACCTCGATGTCCTCCACATGGCCCCCAAAGCGGGCGCAAAGCTGCGTGATGTCCGTGGCGATGTCCAGCATTCCGCAGTAGTAATGCCCCATGAGTCCCAGGCGGTTGTGCGAGAGCACATTCGCGACGCGGGCGGCCTCCATCCACGCGTCCACTTCCTTCCAGCAGGGCGGATCGTCGTGGAGCATCCCGGTGATCTGGCGGAAGGGGATGCCGCAACGGTTGAACACACTGGCGATCTCCGGCATCGGGCAGGTCGTGCAATGGGCCAGCCATTCCCCCGTCATCGCGCCCCGGTCGCCCAGTTTGTTGAACGTCGCGTAATCAATGGCCGGCGCGGGTTGGAGATTGAGCACAATCACCGGCACGCGGGCGCGCCGCACCACCGGCAGCACCGTGGAGGAAAGCGCGTAGGTGGTGACGTGCAAAAAAATGATGTCCACGTCCTCCTGCCGGAACCGGTGCCCGGCCTCCATCGCCTTGGGCGGAGAGTCAATCAGGCCGAGGTTGACGATTTCCACCTCCGGCCGCGCCAGGCGGCTTGCGACCGTCCTGACATGCCCCTCCAGCCGCGTTTTCAGTCCCTTGAACTGCGGCCAATAACTGTCAAGACCAATCCCAAACAGTCCGACGCGCAGGGGCCGTCGGGAGGATTTAGGCGCCGGGGTGGATGTCATCCGTTGATTTTCGGCGCGTCCGAAAATTTTGTCAAGCGGTCATCATCGGCCTGACCCCCGACGGCTGCGGGACAAAATTCTTCACCGGGCGATATTTGCCCAGGGAACGTATATGTGTCGTGCCCGCGCGTTCTCTCTCTCCCCGCTTGCGGGGAGAGAGCCGGAGAGAGGGGTTCCCATACTCTTCAAAGTCTACGCATGAAGAATTTTGTCCCACACCCACCCCCGACCCCGCGGCGAATTCAAGAATTTCCG